>JBIKLY010000101.1:0-11121 GCA_044359525.1 Rhodocyclaceae bacterium
TTGACCGCCATTTGACCGATTTCAAAAAAAATTCCGACTCAGTCTATTTCCGCTCGCTGCGGCGCTGGACGATAGAAGACATACGCGCAGCCACCCCCTCCTGGCTGGTGCCCGTATTGACAGGCGCCGCACTGCTGCTGTTGGCGGGTGTGGCGTGGGTGGGTTTGCTCAAGCGCCAGGTTGCCGCCAAGACGCGGGAAATTCGTCAACGCAACGAAGAAATCCTGTTGATCAACCGCACACTGCGCGCCACCGGCTCCAGGCGCGAACTCAGTGCGGTGCTTGATGAAGCCATCAAAGGCGCGCTGGCCCTGACCGGTTTTGATGGCGGCGTGCTGTGCATTCGCGATGAGCAGTGCGGCCGGCTGCAGGTTGGCGCACGCATGGATACGCCGGCCGTGACCGATCGCGCGGCCGACGGCGGGCCGTTGTGCGATGCCGGTTGCCCGGCGATGCTGGAAAGCGTGGCCAAACAGCGGCGCTATGCGCTGGTGGCCGCCGATGCTCCCGGCACGTTGCCGGCGTGCGGCAACGTACACGACGCCACGGTGCGCTGGCATGCCTACTTTCCGCTGGCCGTGCAGGACCGCACCATTGGCGTAATGTGCCTGTTTTCGCGCAAGGCCGAGCCACCGCCACCGCATGTGCTGGGACTGGTGGAAGATCTCTGCGGCCCGGTGGCGCTGGCGATGGACAACGCGCACCTGTACCAGCAGGCACAGGAACACACGCAAGAGCTGGAGCAGCGCGTGCTCGACCGCACGGCTGAGATAGCCGAGCTCAGCGCCTTCTTGCAAGCCATCATTGACCATATTGCCAACCCGATTTTCTACAAGGGCCCCGACCTGCGTTTTCGCGGTTGCAACAATGCCTATGAGCGAGCCTTTGGCGTGGCCCGCAGTGACTTCATTGGCAAGAATGTGCTGGAGCTACCCTACCTGCCGCTGGCCGACCGCCAGGCCTATCAGCAGGAAGATGCCGCCGTGCTGGCCTCGGGCAGCGTCCTGAGCCGCGAGGCAGCGATTCCCTTTGCCGATGGCCGGATTCACCAGACCCTCTATTCGGTCAGCGGCTTTCGCGCGCCGGACGGCTCGCCTGCGGGCTTGGTGGGCGTGATCGTGGACATCACGCCGATGAAGGAAACGCAGGCGGCCTTGCGTGTAGCGATGGAAGTCGCCGAGGCGGCCGACCAGATCAAGTCCGCTTTCCTGGCCACCATGAGCCACGAGCTGCGCACACCGCTGAACTCGATCATCGGCTTCACTGGCATCCTGTTGCAGGAACTGGCCGGGCCGCTTAATGCCGAGCAGGGCAAGCAGCTGGGGATGGTGCGTGACAGTGCGCGCCACCTGCTGGCCCTGATCAACGACGTGCTGGACATCTCCAAGATCGAGGCCGGTGAGCTGCCGATCGCCAGCGAAGCGTTTGATCTGGCGCGCTCGATCGAGAAGGTCATCGCCATTGCCACACCGCTGGCCGACAAAAAAGGCCTGGCCCTGCGCGTCACGGTGAATCAGGACGTCGGCCAGGTGGTGAACGACGCTCGGCGCGTAGAGCAGGTGCTGCTCAATCTGCTGAGCAACGCCATCAAGTTCAGCGAGAGCGGATCGGTTGTCCTGCAGGCCGAGTTGCTGGACGGATTCCGGCTGGATCCACAACGCCCGGGCGTGCCGGCGGTACGGCTGCGCGTGGCAGACTGCGGCATGGGCATCAAGCCCGAGGACATGGCTTTGTTGTTCGTGCCGTTTCGGCAGATTGATTCGGCGCTGTCACGCAAGCACGAAGGCACCGGCCTGGGGCTGGCGATCTCCCGACGTCTGGTGGAATTGATGGGCGGCACCATTGAAGCGCAAAGTGAATGGGGGCGTGGCAGCACCTTCACGGTAACGTTGCCGCTGCAGGCACCTGTAGTCAAGGAGATGCAAGCATGAACAAGCGCATTCTGTTGATCGAAGACAACGAGCAAAATCGCTACCTGGCCTCGTTCCTCATGCAGGCCCGTGGCTGGGAGATGGTGCATGCCGAAGACGGGCCAGGCGGTATCGCGCTGGCCGGCCAGATCGATCCGGCACTGATCCTGCTCGACATCCAGTTGCCCGGCATGGATGGTTACGCGGTGGCCAGGGCGCTGCGGCTCGATCCGAAGCTGGCTGCGGTCCCGATCATTGCCGTCACCTCCTACGCCATGCCCGGCGACCGGGAGCGCTGCCTGGCGGCGGGCTGCGACGGCTACATCGAGAAGCCGATCGATCCCGGCACGTTTGCCATCGAGGTGGAGAGTTTTGTGCAGGAGGCCTCATGAAACACGTCCTGATTGTGGATGACCGCGAAGACAACCGCTACCTGCTGCGCGCCTTGATGCAGGGGCACGGCTTTGCGGTGGAGGAAGCGGAACACGGCACGCAAGCCATGGCCATGGCACGCACGCAGGCGCCCGATCTGGTGATCAGCGATTTGCTGATGCCGGTGATGGATGGCTACACCTTGTTGCGCCAATGGAAGGCCGACGACCGGCTCAAGCACATCCCCTTCATGGTATACACCGCCACCTACACCCAGGCCAAGGATGAGCGGCTGGCGCTGGACATGGGCGCTGACGCCTTCCTTGTCAAACCTGCCGAGCCCGATGCCTTTATGCGCCGCGTGGATGATGTTTTGTACGCCGCGTCGCAACGTAAGCCGCACGTTTGCAAACCGGTGATCAGCGAACAGGCCAGCTACAAGGTCTACAACGAGGTGCTGGTGAGCAAGCTGGAAAAGCGCAGTGCCCAGCTGGAACAGCATGTGGCAGCGCTGCAAAAAACGCAGGCGCAAGTGCTGCGCCTGAACCGGCTCTATGCCGCCCTGAGCGAAACCAACCAGGCGATTGTGCATTCTCCGCACAAGGAGCACCTGTTTGACGAGTTGTGCCGCATCGCGGTGCAGCGCGGCGGTTTCGCATTGGCCTGGGTCGGCTGGATTGATCCGGCCACGCGGGAACTGGTGCCGGTGGCGCGCAGCGGTGCCGAGCCGGCCTGGTTTGCGCGTCTCGCACCATTCGGGCAGTCAGTGCCGCCACGCATCCCGGCGGAGCTGGCCTTGGCGCAAGGACAGCTTTATCTGAACAATGACTTGCAAACCGACCCCGCGCTGGCGCTGATTGCCGACGATTTGCTGCAACACGGATTTCAGTCGGCGGCCAGCTTCCCTTTGTCGGTCGGCGAACGCCTGCTGGGCAGTGTGTCCCTGTTTGCATGCGAGAAGGACTTCTTCGACCGCGAGTTGCGCGAGCTGGTGACCGAGATGGTGTCGGACGTCGCGTTTGCCCTGTCGAATTTCGAGAAGGAGGCGCAACGCCAGCAAGCGCTGGAACAACTGCGCGCCAGTGAAGAGGCATGCCGCCTCAACAGCCGCGCGGTAGAGGCGTCGGCCAACGGCATCATGATCAGCGAGCTACGGGGCGCCGATGTTCCCATCATTTATGCCAACCCGGCCTTCGAGCGCATCACCGGCTACAGCGCAGCGGAAGTACATGGACGCAATGCGCGCTTCCTGATGGGCACTGACACGGCGCAGCTCGGCTCGCAGGAGATTGGCGCCGCAGTGCGCGATTGCCGTGAGGGTAGCGCTGTTCTCAGGAACTACCGCAAGGATGGCGCCCTGTTCTGGAACGAGCTGTCGATTGCCCCGGTGCGCAACGCGGCGGGGGAAACCACACATTTTGTCGGCATCATCAACGACATCACCGAGCGCAAGCAGTACGAGGAGCAACTCGAGCACCAGAACAACCAGGACGCCCTGACTGGCCTGGCCAGCCGAAACCTGCTCAAGGAGCGCACCGATCTGGCAATTGCGTTTGCAGCGCGACAGCATCGCACGGTGGCGCTCCTGTTCTTCGATCTCGATCAATTCAAGCGCATCAACGACAGCCTGGGGCACACCTTTGGGGACGCCATTCTGAAGGCCGTGGCGGACCGGCTGAGTGCCAGCATGCGCGAGCGCGACACCTTGGCGCGTATTGGTGGCGACGATTTTGTGGTGGTGCTGTCAGACCTGGCCAGCCCGCAGGACGTGCCGCTGCTGGCGGACAAAATCCTGCACCAGATTGCCCTGCCGATCCCGCTACAGGACCGCGAAATCAGCCTCTCGGCCAGCATGGGCGTGAGCCTGTACCCGCAGGACGGGAATGACTACGACACCCTGCTGCGCAATGCCGACGCGGCCATGTACCGCGCCAAGGACGCCGGACGCAACACGTTCAGGTTTTATACGGCCGACATGAACGCGCAGGCCCTGCACAAGCTTGAAATGGAAGCGCGCCTGCGCCATGTCGTGGAACGCAACGAGTTACGGCTGCACTACCAGCCGCTGCTGAGTCTGATTACCAATGAAGTCACCGATGTCGAGGCGCTGATCCGCTGGCAGGCCGGTGATGGCACGCTGATTTCGCCACTGGACTTCATCCCGCTGGCGGAGGAAACCGGGCTGATCGTGCCGATTGGCCAATGGGTGCTGCGCACTGCCTGCCAACAGACCCGCCAGTGGCTCGATCAGGGGCTGGAATTGCGCGTCGCGGTGAATCTCTCGACGCGCCAGTTCAGAGACGACAAGCTGGTGCAGATCGTGCGCGACGCACTGGCCGAGAGCGGCCTGCCGGCGCGCCTGCTGAAGCTGGAAATCACCGAGGGTGCCGTGATGGATGATGCCGAACAGGCGGTGCGCATCCTGACAGAACTCAAGGCCCTGGGTCTGGGCATTTCAGTGGATGACTTTGGCACCGGCTATTCATCGCTGGCCTACTTGCAGCGCTTCCCGATTGATCAGTTGAAGATTGACCGTTCCTTTGTGAAAGACATCACGCTGGGCGCCGAAAGCGCGTCGATCGTACACAGCATCATCGGGCTGGCGCGCAACCTGCGCTTGCAGACGGTGGGCGAAGGGGTGGAAACACCCCAGCAGCGTGATTTTTTGCGTGGTGCCGGCTGCGATCTGATGCAGGGTTTCCTGTTCAGCCCTCCCTTACCTGCCGCAGAGTTGCCAGCGGTGGTGCAATCGCACCAGGTCAGACGGTCCGCCGGAACCCGCAGCTGAATTCTTTGCCCGCCCGGTCTCGGCACAACCCGGGACTCAGTCAGGCGATGTATTGCGGCAGACGGCTCATTTTGCCGGGCGCCGGCTGCGCGTCGTTTCCAGATGCTCGCAGAGGCGAGCGGCGCCGTCGAGCAGACGCGGCGTGTGGCGCTGGATCAGCTCGGGCTGCACGAAGAAAAGGTTGTCGCGCGCCACGGCAGTGATCGACGCCCAGCGTTTCCAGTCGTCAAGCCACTCGGGGCGCGATTCGCCCATGCCGCTGGCGATGATCGCTTCGGGGTTGGCGGCAATCACCGCCTCAACGGTGACCGTCGGCGCCATTGTTGGCAGCGCGGCAAAGACGTTCTCGCCGCCGCACAGACGTACGACGTCGGAGATGATCTGCTTGCCGCCGATGGTCATCAGCGGCTGTTTCCATATCTGGTAGAAGGTGCGCACTGCGGGGAGGCCGGCGTAGCGCTTGTGCAAGCCGGCGAGACGCTCGCGAAACTGTCCGGCGGCGGCGTTGCCGACGGCACTGGTACCGGCCAGCACGCCAAGGCGTTCGATCTCGCTGGCCACATCGGCGATCCGGTTGGGCTGCGAGATATAGACCGGGAAGCCGAGGCCCCGCAGCTTTTCAATGTGCGCCGGAGCGTTTCCGCTATGGAAAGAGACAATTAAATCGGGCTTCAGTGCAGCGACCGCTTCGAGGTCGAAACGCGAATAACCGCCGACGCGCGGCAGCTTTTTCGCCGCCTCGGGATAGTCGCTGTAATCGACGGTACCGACGATTCGCTCACCGGCACCCGCCGCGAACAGTGTCTCGGTGATGTGCGGCGCCAGACTGACGATGCGCTTGGCTGGCTGCGCGAGGCGCACCGTCGCGCCCGCATCATCGACCACCGAAACATCAGCGTGGGCAAAATTGGCGGCGGCAAATAAAGCAATCGCAAGATGACGTTTCAGCATGGGGGCTTCCATTCGTTGATTGCCGAGGCAAGGCGCTGCCATTCGGTTTCGTTGCCGGGCAGGCCGAAACGCAGCAATCCCGCTGTTTCGAAACAACGGATCAGGATGGCGCGGCGGGCGAAGTGTTCGCACAGTGCAGAAACATCCGGCGTTGCTACAGTAGAAAAAAGCGCGGTGCTGCTGAGCTCGCCGAGCGGCACCAGCAGCGCGGCAAGACGTCGACCTGCGGCCGCCAGTTCGACGCGTGCCTGTGCTTGCCAGGCAGTATCGGCCAGCGCACCCGTGGCCACGGCGCGCGCCGGACCGGAAATCGCCCACGGGCCGATGGCTTCACGCAGGCGATCAAGCTTGTCCGTCGCGCCGAAAATGAAACCGACGCGCGCCCCAGCCAGCCCGAAGAACTTGCCAAGCGAGCGCAGCACGATGAGATTGGGCGCGTCTTCGCTGCCCGCCAGTGGTGCAACGCAGTTGTCGGCATCGGCGTCGGCAAAGGCTTCATCGACGATCAGCCAGCCGCCCCGGCACTGCAGCTGGGCGGCGGCATCGAGCAGCGCCTCGCGCGGCAATGTCAGCGCCGTCGGATTGTTCGGATTGCAGAGCACGATATTCGGCGTCGCCGCGGCCAGCGCGCGCGGCAGCGAAGGGAGGCGGCGCAGTCGATGCCCGGCACGTGCCCACGCTTGTGGATGTTCTTCGTAGATTGGCGAGAGGCACGCGATGGCAGCTGGTAAAAAAAGAGTCGGCAGAATCTGGATGGCGGCCTGCGAGCCTGGCAGGGCAAGCAGGCGCGGGTTGCCGTAATAGGCGGCAGCCGCCGCTTCAAGGCCATCGTCGTCTTCCGGCAGGCGCTGCCAGCATGCCGGATCGAGTGGCGGCACCGGATAGCCGTTCGGGTTGATACCGGTCGACAGATCGAGCCAATCTGCCAGTGGAATTTCATACTGTCGCGCAGCGGCGCGCAGCCGGCCGCCGTGTTCAAGCACGCGCCAGCCCCCAGCAAAGGAACAGCCCGAGCCACAGCACGAGACTGCGCCGCACCAGTTGCAGCACGCGCGCAATATCGGCGCCGGATGCCGGGCGGCCTTCGCCCAGCGTTGGCCGCGCTTCAAGCTGCCCGTGATAGATCGCCGAACCGCCGAGCACGAGGCCGAGACTGCCTGCCCCCGCCGCCATCACCGGCCCGGCATTCGGGCTTTCCCAACTTGGCGCTTGCGCGCGCCAACTGGCCAGCGCGCTGCGGGTCTTGCCGAACAGCGCGTAGGAGAGCGCAGTCAGGCGCGCCGGCACGTAATTCAGCACATCGTCGATGCGCGCCGCTGCCCAGCCAAATTGTAGAAAGCGTTCGTTCTTGTAGCCCCACATCGCGTCGAGCGTGTTGGCCAGGCGGAAAAGGACGGCACCCGGACCACCGAAAAGCGCAAACCAGAACAACGCGCCAAACACGGCGTCGTTGCCGTTTTCCAGCGTTGATTCGACACAGGCCTTGGCAACGCCGGATTCGTCAAGTTCGCGGGTGTCGCGCGAGACCATCCAGCCAACGTGCTGGCGCGCAGCGGCGAGATCGCCGGCCACCAGATCAGCAGCGACACGTAGCGCGTGCTCGGCCAGACTGCGCCCGCCCAGGGCAAGATAGAGCAGGAAAACATCAACAGACCAGCCCAGAACGTTGTGCGGCGTTGCCCATAAAGCTAGTGCCACGCAGGGCAGAACGATCAGTGCCCAAGCCAGCAGCCCGCTCGCTCGTCGCCATGCGCCACGATTGAAGACACGCTCGATGGCATTGGCCAGTGCGCCAAAACCGACCAGTGGATGCCAACGTTTCGCTTCGCCGAGCAGGCGATCGAGGCCGGCGCCGGCAATCGCTGCCAGTGGCAACCATAGCGAAACCGGAACGCTGGCCGAGAAGAGTTGGAGGGAAAAGGGAACGGGCATGAGAAAATCAGGGCAACGAAGCCCGGATTTTACGATGAATAACGCACCCTCGACACCCGATCACTCCCCCGTGCCCCCCACCCTGATGATTCAGGGCTGTACCTCCGATGCCGGCAAGACGACGCTGGTCGCCGCGCTGTGCCGCATCCTGCATCGGCGCGGTGTACGCGTTGCGCCGTTCAAGCCGCAGAACATGGCGCTCAATTCGGCGGTCACTATTGATGGTGGCGAGATCGGCCGCGCACAAGCGCTGCAGGCGCTGGCGGCCGGGCTCGAAGCGCACAGCGACTTCAACCCCGTGCTGCTCAAACCAGCGACCGACAAACGCGCGCAGGTGATCATCCACGGCAAGGTACTGACCGATCTGGACGCCCGCGATTACCACGAGTACAAGCCACGCGCGATGAAGGCCGTACTCGAATCCTACAGCCGCCTGTGCGCGCAGTACGAGTGCGTGCTGGTCGAAGGCGCCGGCAGCCCGGCCGAGATCAACCTGCGCGACCGCGACATTGCCAATATGGGCTTTGCCGAAGCGGTTGACTGCCCGGTCATCCTGATCGCCGACATTGACCGTGGCGGCGTTTTTGCGCATCTGGTCGGCACGCTCGACCTGCTCTCGGCGAGCGAACAGGCGCGCGTCAAAGGCTTCGTCATCAACCGCTTTCGTGGCGACATCGGCCTGCTTGAATCGGGGCTGCGCTGGCTGGAAAAACGCACCGGCAAACCGGTACTCGGCGTGCTGCCTTATCTGCACGGCCTCTACCTCGATGCCGAGGATGCTCTGCCGCGCGGCGCCGAGAAAAAAGACGCGCCAAAATTACGCGTTATTTCGCCGGTCTACCCGCGCATCTCGAACCACAACGACCTCGACCCGCTGCGTTTCCACCCGGAGGTCGACTTCCGTTTCATCGGCCCGAACGACACCCCGCCACCGTGTGACCTGATCGTCCTGCCCGGTTCAAAAGCCGTGCAGGCTGATCTCGCGTGGCTGCGCGCGCAGGGCTGGGAAGAGGCGATCCGCCGCCATCTGCGTTACGGCGGCAAGGTGATCGGTATCTGCGGCGGCTTGCAGATGCTCGGAAAATCACTGCACGATCCGCTTGGGCTGGAAGGCGCACCAAGCAGTGTCGATGGCCTTGGCTGGCTGGATTACGAAACGACGCTGGCCGCCGAAAAGACGCTGCAGAACGTCAGCGGCACACTGTCGCTGGCGGATGCGCCAGTGGCCGGTTACAGGATTCACATGGGGGTAACGCAGGGCGCCGCGCTGGACAGACCGGCGGCCTTGCTCGACGGCAAGCCGGACGGCGCACGATCAGACGACGGACAGATTCTGGCGACTTACTGCCACGGATTGTTTGACCAACCGGAAGCTTTGTCGGCCTTACTGACCTGGGCCGGACATCAACCGACGCTGCACTTCGATCCGCATGAGCGACGCGAACGTGATCTCAACCGGCTGGCTGATGCAGTAGAAGAAAACATGGACCTGCGCCCGCTTGCCGAGTGGTTCCCGACATTGCCGGCGCAGGCTCTTACCTGTTGAGCGGAGAAATTACTCGCCGCGCACCAGCAGCAGCGAGGTTTGCGCCTTGCGCACCAGACGCTCGGCGACGCTGCCGACGAAGAAACGCTCCATACCACGACTGCCATGCGTGCCGACGACAAGCAGGTCGGCTTTCCATTCGGCTGCCGCAGTAGCCAGCATGTCGGAGACGTGCTTCTCTTCCGATTCGATCAGCATCGTTTCTGCCTCAACGCCGGCGGCACGTGCGGTATCCGCGGCCTTGCCAAGAAAGCCCTGGGCGCCAAGCCGCATCTTGTATTCCGCCTTGCCAACGCTGTTCGGCAACATCATTTCCATCTGGCGATGGGCAAAAATCGTTTCATCAACGCCGTGACAAATCACCAACTGCGCGCCGCTGGCTTTGGCCAGATCTATCGCAGTGCGCAACACCTTGTTGGTCATGAAGCTCTCATCAACTGCCACCATGATTCGCTTGTACATTTTTTGCTCCTGATTCAAAAAGTTGTCAGACAACCTGAACAATACCACTCATTGCACAGGGTGCAAATACCCACCGCTATTTGAGAACCAGCGGCAAGCCAGCGGCCACCAGAGTGACTTTTTCGGACAGCGCCGCAACCCGCTGGTTCAGCCGCCCCTGCTCGTCAGCGAACAGCCTTGAAACCGCCGCCATCGGCACCACGCCCCAGCCGACTTCATTCGAAACAATGATGATATGGCCGGGCAGTTGCGGCAAGGTATCGATCAAGGCTTGCAGTTCGCCAAAAAACCGGGGACAGACCACGGTTAACCCAGCCTCCGCCTGTCGTGCGGCATCCCCGGCAAAGAGCAAGTTCGATAGCCACAGCGTCAGACAATCGACCAGCAGGCAAACATCCGGCGCGGCGTGCCGGCGCAAGGTGGCAGCCAGTTCGAGCGGTGATTCAACGAGACCCCAGTGCGCCGGGCGTCGCGCCCGGTGGTGCGCGATACGCTGCGACATTTCACCGTCCAGCGCCTGCGCGGTCGCCACGTAAACCACACGTAAACCGCTCTCCGCCGCCCGTTGCTCGGCCAGCAGACTCTTGCCCGAACGGGCGCCGCCAATGATCAGTTCTCGCATGAAGCAAAGCTTAGCACGGTGCGTTTGCGCCGATGCTGCGGCGTATAATTCGCGCTTTCACCCGCCCCGGATCGTCATGCAATTTTCCATTCCTGCGCTCGACACCACGCTCACCGCATCGCTGCAAGCCAAAATCGACAACAAGACCAAGCCACTCGGCGCACTCGGCCAGCTGGAGCAACTGGCGCTGCAGATCGGGCTGATCCAGAAAACACTGACCCCGAGCCTTGACCAGCCGCATCTGCTGGTCTTTGCCGGCGACCACGGCGCGGCAAAAGCCGGTGTCTCGGCCTATCCGCAGGACGTGACCTGGCAGATGGTCGAAAACTTCCTTGCTGGCGGCGCGGCGATCAACGTTTTCGCCCGCCAGAACGGCATGCAACTGAAGATTATCGATGCCGGCGTGGCGCATGATTTCGGCACACGCGATACCTTGATCAACGCCAAGATCGCGCCCGGCACGCGCAACTATCTGACCGAGCCGGCGATGAGCGCTGCCGAACGCGACGCCGCGCTGGCCAAGGGCGCCGAGATCGGC
>JBIKLY010000168.1:0-3041 GCA_044359525.1 Rhodocyclaceae bacterium
AATGTTCAGTACGAAGCAGACGAAAGCGAGCATGGCCGCCAGCTTGGTGAAATAGCCGGAGTGATCCTTGCCCTGTATCCACAGCGTCGCCGCGAATGAGGCCAGTGCGGCACAGATCAACAGCCCGACCTGGGCAACGGTACCGAAACCGCCCCAGAACTGGTAGAACAAAAAGAGGACGCTCGCCGCCAGTGCCAGTGCGCCGAGAAACGACGCGACGCGCATGCCGAGCGAGAGTTGTTTGGCCTTGACACTGGCGTCGATGTCGAAGGTTTCGGCGTAGCGGGCCAGCAAACCAGCATGGTGCTCGCTGACGGCGCATGCCTGCGCGGCGGAGAGCTCGAGAACACCTTCGTGCCGCAGACGTTCGCACTCGCGCTGGAAGACGCGGATTTCATCGGCTCGCTGCTGAGCCTCGCTGCGGGTGGGTTGCTTCATCGGGGTTCCGTGCGCAATCGTCATGAATCTTGCATTTTGCCACAGCGTGTCAAATTCAAGTTTGCCCGGACCTAACCCTGCGCTTTCACCGAGCCCGCGGCTTTGGCGAAGCCTATACGCCGGCTTCCAATGCCCTTTCCCGGGCGGCTTCCCGTACCAGCCAGGTGCGCAGGGCGACTACCGTCGGCCGCTCAGCCCTGGCGTCGGGGGTCGTGACGTAATAGGCGTAGCGGGAAGGGATCGAATGGGGAAACGGGATCACCAGGCGACCCTCGGCAAGGTCTGCGCTAACCAGGGGGCGTGCGGCCAGCACAACGCCGTGGCCGGCCATGGCCGCCGCGACGGCAAGCGCCGCATCTTCGAAATACGAACCACGCAACTGACTCTCGATCTCGGCAATGCCGGCCAGATCGAGCCACTGCGCCCATCCCGGTCGGTCGTCCAGATCGGGAACCGTGGCGTCGTGGATCAGGGTATGCCAGAGAAGGTCACGCGGTTCGCGTAGCGGATGTTCGCCGGCAAGGAGCGCCGGATTGCAGACGGTGACATAGACCGGAGAGAACAGCCGGTCGACCGTGCCGCCAGGATACTGGCCGCGCCCGAAGCGGATCATCAGGTCGTGCTCCGGTGCCGTAGCGGAATTGCCCTCTGCTGCTGAGGTTTTATCCCGGCTGTCGATGGTTGCCACGCTGCTCGCGAGCCGCAGGTCAATGTCGGGGTGAGCCCGGGAAAAACTGCCCAGGCGGGGAACCAGCCAGCGGGCGGCGAAGGAAGGTGGCGCGCAAACGGTGACGATGCCGCCGGTTTCCTTGCGTCGCGTCGCCTCGATCGCTGCGGCCAGGCAAGTAAAACCTTCCTGTACCTGGGGCAGCATGGCGGCGCCTTCGGTGGTGAGTTCCAGCGCCCGCGTCAGGCGGCGAAACAGGCGCAGGTCGAGGAACTCCTCCAGCAACTTGATCTGATGGCTCACTGCGGTCGGCGTTACCGCCAATTCGTCGGCCGCCTTCTTGAAGCTCAGGAGCCGTGCGGCAGCTTCGAATGCGCGCAACGAATTCAAGGGAGGAAGTCGATGGGTCATGGATGAATTTTATTGATGCGTTGGCTTAAAAATGATCGTTTGTTGCACTGCGTCAGCTTCGTTATCGTGGCACCACTGACTCAGCAAGTGGCTTGTTTAAAGCAGACCGGCTTGGGTTTTCGGGCTTCATTTTGCGCCATATTTTCTCGTAGGAGTTTGCAATCATGACCAAGTCAATTTTTTGCATCGCTGCACTCATCCTCGCCGCTCCGGCTTTTTCTGCCGAGCCCCGGATCCACACGACCCGTGACAGCGGCGGTTACGAGGCCACGCTTCGCGAATCCGGCGTGCCGGTTTCCGGCGGCCTGGCCTGGACCAGCCACAGCCAGTCGCCGAACGTTGCCGTGACGACGCAGCAAGCTGCGATCAAGGTGGCTCCTGCCCACGCCGTGATTGCCAAGGCCGCCAAGGTTAGCAAGGCTGGTTAATTGGTTTCGGCACCCATGTCACCTTCTCCAGCTCCAGTCGGCGGTTTCCCTCTGGCACGCCGGTAGATAAAAAGACTTGAATGATAAACGCCCCGGTCAGCTTCCCAACCGGGGCGTTTTTGCTTCATCCAACGGCGACGTTCAGACCATCACCGTATGCCCTCAAACGCCGGAAATCACGTAACTCAAAGGTGCTAGATTCGCATTAACTCCATAAGAAAATCAATGCGAAGCAGAACCCGATAGTACGCCAACAAGGAAATACGACAAACTTACTGAGAGTGGCGTATTCATTGGTCTGCAGGCTAGGTTAAACCCGGAATTGCTGTGCTGAACACTCAGCTTAATGCCAGTTCAACATGCCGCCCGGCACGCGTGGCCAGTGTTACCAGCATATCGAGGCTGAACTTGTCGCGTTTGCCGCGCACCAGGTCGGAAACGCGTGACTGGCCGATGCCCAACTGCGCGGCTGCTTCGGCCTGCGTCCAGCCCTTGTCCATGATGGTTTCGCGGATGCGTGCCATCAGCTCGGCACGCATCGCCAGAATCGTCGCCTCCTCTGGCGAAAAACCAAGGTCGGCAAAAACATTGCCGCTGCTCTCGATCACGGGTTCCTTTTTCATGACTCAGCCTCCAACCTGTCGATAACGACGAGCCGCCAGTTCGACGTCTTCCTTGCGGGTCTTCTGCGTCTTTTTGTGAAAAGCGTGCAGCACATACACCGCGTTGTCGAACTTGGCGACATAGATCACGCGCCACTCACCCAGCACATGCAGGCGAATCTCGTAAGCGCCGGCCCCCACGTTGAGCATGGGCTTGAAATCCGACGGCATCAAACCGCGCTGCACGGCGTCCAGCTCAAAGCCCGCCTCACGCCGCGCTTCCATCGGAAAGTCGCGCAGATCGTCGATACTGGAGCCGATGAAACGGAGCGTTTTCATGGAACTGATTATATCGATACTTTGATAACTTATCAAAGTAGTTTGATTTTATACGGCGCTGACGGGGCAAGCGCGACAGTACGGAAACAGAGGATAAGATGCGCCGCCAAAAGACAAAACGCCCCGGTCACTCAGTTCTCACTGAGCCAACCGGGG
>JBIKLY010000170.1:0-3006 GCA_044359525.1 Rhodocyclaceae bacterium
GGGTGTGTTTGAAAGTGTTGGTTGGAGATATCGCGAAACGAGATCAGGTAAAGTTATATTCGGGATGCTATAGCTACCTAAATATTAAAATAATTTCACTACTGTCCGGTTAAACGAGAAGGCGAATCGCTGGAAGCCTTGAATGACGGCCGATTCAGCGCGAAAAAGTTTGGTGTCGATTTGAACGTCAAAATGAAGATCCGAAAAAATTCCGGGGCAACCACCCCCGGAGCCGCTCATGAACACCGGCAAGACGCTGTTCGCCCAACTGATGGATTTTCTGCCGTGGACGACCTTCACCCGACTCGTCGATCAACATGGCGGCGACCGCTACGCCAAATCGTTTGCCTGCACCGAACAGTTTCGGGTAATGGCCTTTGCGCAACTGACCTACCGCGAGAGTCTGCGCGATATCGAAGTCTGCCTGTCGGCGCAGGGCGCCAAGCTTTACCACATGGGCTTCCGGCACGAAATCAAACGCTCGACGCTGGCCGATGCCAACGAAAATCGGGACTGGCGCATTCATGCCGAATTCGCTCAGTGTCTGATCGTTCAGGCGCGCAAACTCTACATCGGCGACAGCTTTGGTATCGAATTGGAGAATACGGCGTACGCGTTGGATTCGACGACCATCGATCTGTGCCTGTCGCTCTTTCCGTGGGCGTTGTTTCGCACCACCAAGTCGGCGGTGAAGATGCATACGCTGCTCGATTTGAGAGGCAACATCCCCAGTTTCATTCACATCTCGGACGGCAAGATGGGAGACGTGAAGGTGCTCGACATCCTGGTGTTGGAGCCCGGCGCGTTCTACATCATGGATCGCGGCTATCTGGACTTCGGGCGGCTTTACGCGATGCACCAAGCGTTGGCTTTCTTCGTCACGCGCACCAAATCGAATACTCAATTTCGGCGGGTCTATTCGGCGCCGGTAGATCGCAGCACGGGCATCATCTGCGATCAGACTATTGCGCTTACTGGCACGACCAGCCGCAAGGACTATCCGGTGCATCTGCGCCGCATCCGATTCAAAGACCCCGAGACCGGCAAGACGCTGGTATTTCTCACCAACAACTTTACGGTGACGGCAGCCACCATCTGCGCGCTTTACAAGGCACGCTGGCAGGTGGAATTGTTCTTCAAGTGGATCAAGCAGCATTTGCGTATCAAGAAGTTCTACGGCAATTCAGAGAATGCGGTGAAGTCGCAAATCTGGATCGCCGTGTCGGTCTATGTCCTCGTGGCTATCGTCAAGAAGCGCCTGAATCTGGACGCGTCGCTCTACACTTTGTTACAGATATTGTCGGTCACTCTTTTCGAGAAGATGCCCTTGCAGCAAGCGTTTCCTGGCGACGACTGCAAAAATATCGATGGGTCACTACGCAACCAGCTGAATCTATTCGATTTTTAACCGGACAGTAGTGAAATAATTTCCTATATCTGGAATACTTCAGCTAGCTAACAATGGAAGCCAAACATTGAAGCTCAAGCGGCCAGGCTCCAGCACATTGGAGCTCACAATAATCCGATTGCCCCGAAAGTTTCCCATGGACCGACGCCGTAAAAAAATTGACATCGAGGCTGAGCGCGCCCTGCGGGACGCCTTCTACGAAGATATTGCCAGCCATAATTTCTCAATCGCCCGCGCGGTAAAGGCGATGAGGCGGCTCAGTCGTCTGACGCAAATCGAGTTTGCCAAACATCGAGGCATCAGCCTCGTCACCCTAAAACAGCTCGAATCAGGAAAAAGTCAGCCCAAGGTCGAAACCTTGAACAAGGTCGGCGAGATTTTCGGGTTGGAGATCGCGTTCGTTCGGAAAGCAAAGACGAAAACAAGCGGCGATTCGCAATCCTGACTGAGCACCCGGCGTTCGCCGCTAGAATGCCTGCATGATTCCCCACTACTGGCAGCAAGCCTCCGCCGAACTGGCAAGCGCCGACCCTGTGATGGCCGGCTTGGTCGAGCAATTTTCCGGCAGCTCGCTGGTGTCGCGTGGCGACCCCTTCGTGACCCTCGCGCGGTCGATCGTCGGCCAGCAGATTTCGGTGAAGGCGGCCGACAGCGTCTGGGCGCGTTTCACTGCGGCCTTGCCGGCGATTGCACCGGAGCAGGTGCTGGCCACCAGCAACGAAGCGCTTCGTGGCTGCGGGCTTTCAGCGCGCAAAGCCGAGTATCTCGGCGACCTTGCGCGCCATTTCATGGCGGGGCAGATTCACATCGATCGCTGGTCGGCAATGAGCGACGCGCAGATCATCGCCGAGCTGACCGCCGTACGCGGTATCGGCGTGTGGACAGCCGAGATGTTCCTGATCTTCAACCAGTTGCGCCCCGACGTTTTTCCGCTCGACGATATTGGCCTGCAGAAGGCGGTTGCCCTGCATTATTTCGCTGGTGAGCGCCCGCCACGCAAAGCGCTCACCGAATACGGCGAGCGCTGGCGGCCCTGGCGTTCGGTGGCGACGTGGTATCTGTGGCGCAGTCTCGATCCGGTTCCCGTTGCGTATTGAATGGTCAAATCATTGAGTTGCAACAAGAGGTGTGTAGCAGAACGGCGTGGCGCTGCGCAACCTGTTACACAATTATCGTTTTTTAAACAATATTTGTAATACAAGCATTTAATGATGTTCCAGCCAATACAAAAGGCATATAGACAGAAAACAAAAATGTACTGATACTCGCCGCCGCACAACAATAAGCTTCATACAAAAAAACAATGTCACCACTAAGGGAGGTGGGGCAGCACGAAGTCTTATGGCTTCTTGGCAGCCTCAGCGGCTTCTATCGTTTGCCGTTCGACGCCACACTGATCGCGCAGCAGTATCCGCCGCCATACACCATCGCCACGCTGCACGAAGCAGCGCGTTCGCTTGGTCTTAAAATGAACTAAAGGGGTCAGCATCGCATTCTTTTTGGAGCAGCCATGCCACGTCGCCCACGCATTAAATTAGCCGGAATGCCGCAGCACATCGTTCAGCGCGGAATCAATCGAGAGCCTTGTTTCTTTGCCG
>JBIKLY010000102.1:0-10931 GCA_044359525.1 Rhodocyclaceae bacterium
GAATGGCGCGCGAGGAATTGATCATCAGCCCCGTGCCGTTACGGGTGCGCCCCGCATGGACGGTGGCTTCGATGTCGCCGCCTTGCGCGCCGATGCCGGGAACGAGCAAGGGCATATCGCCGGTGAGGGCGCGTACACGGGCGATCTCGGCGGGGAAGGTGGCGCCGACGACGAGCGCACACTGGCCGTTGCGATTCCACTCGGCAGCGACCAGTCGGGCGACGCGCTCATAAAGTTTGACGCCGCCAACATCGAGAAACTGCAGGTCGCTGCCGCCGGGGTTGGAGGTGCGGCAGAGCAGGATGACGCCCTTGTCCGGGTAGGCGAGATAAGGGTCGATCGAGTCGCGACCCATGTAAGGGTTCACCGTAATCGCGTCGGCCTGATAGCGCTCGAAGGCTTCAATGGCGTATTGCTCGGCCGTGCTGCCGATGTCGCCGCGCTTGGCGTCGAGGATCACCGGCACGCCGGGGTGCTGCTCGTGGATGTGCGCGATCAGCGCTTCGAGCTGGTCTTCAGCGCGCCGTGCGGCAAAGTAGGCGATCTGCGGCTTGAAGCAGCAAACGAGATCGGCGGTGGCGTCAACAATGCCTTTGCAGAATTCAAAGATGGCATCCGGCTTGCCTTGCAGATGGGCGGGGAATTTCGCCGGATCGGGGTCGAGGCCGACGCAGAGCAGGCTGTTGTTTTTCGCCCAGGTGGCAGCGAGGGATTGGGTGAAGGTCATGAAGTTATCCTTAAACGATGGCTTCGCCACGGCGTAGCCGCTCTTGGCGCTGGCGCGTTTCAGGCGTTTGTCCGAGTAGGGTGAATTGCCTTGCTGCATCGACCCATTCAAGTCGTTGCAGTGGGGTTAGTTGAGCAAAGGATGCGAGTTGTTCGTCGGAGACGTAGTAGCCGAAACCGCCAAGTCGGGGTTTATCGATCACGAAGGCGCTCCAGGTGTTCGATGTCGTCATGATCCTGCCTTCGTCCGGCGGCAGTCTTCAGGGCGATCATGTCCTCGATGGCCGCGAGCGACACAGGAACCTCGTTGAGGTGACGGCACAGGCCGCGTTCGAGGGCGCTGGCGATGTCGATGGCCGGGGCGATCAATATATCTACCGTTGGCGCGCCGGGCGATGCTGGCAGCAATGCAAAAGCGACCATGTGTTTTTGTTCTACCCATTGGCGGCGTTGCTCGACATCTTTCAATGCCGCCAGCGAGACCGGCGCTAGCGGTGTCAGCCTGATTGCCTCTGCGCAGCCGATGAAGCGATCCAGATTGTTTTCGTCCATGGCCAGAATAAGGTCGACGTCCATCGTCATGCGTGGAACGCCGTGCAGGTTCATGGCCAGCCCGCCGACGAGCAGGTAGCGAACCTGATGGTCGTTGAGCGCGCGGAAGAGGTCGAGATAAAACATGGCTATTTGGTTGGCTTCGTGGTCCAGGAGTCCTTGAGCGTCACCGTGCGGTTGAACACCGGCGTGCCGTCCTGCGAGTCGATGCGGTCGGCGACGAAGTAGCCGTGGCGCTCGAACTGGAAGCGGTCTTCGGCCCGGGCGCTCTTCAGCGACGGTTCGAGCCAGGCGCGGATGACCTGCACACTGTTCGGGTTGATGTCGTCGAGGAAGTCGCGCTCCAGTCCTTCAGCGTCACCTTCGCGGCGGCTGCCCGGTGCCGGGCAGGCGAACAGGCGGTCGTAGAGGCGCACTTCGGCTTCATAACCGTGCGCCAGCGAAACCCAGTGCAGGTTGCCCTTGACCTTGACGCTGTCGGCGCCCGGCGTGCCGGATTTGGTTTCCGGCAGGTATTCGCAATGCACGGCGATCACCTTGCCGTTTTCGTCCTTGTCGCAGCCGATGCACTTCACGATATAGCCGTACTTGAGGCGCGCCATGTTGCCGGGATAAAGACGGTGGTAGCCCTTGCTCGGTTCTTCCATGAAGTCTTCGCGCTCGATCCATAGCTCGCGCGAAAACGGCATCATGCGCTTGCCGAGTTCGGGCTTCAGCGGGTGGTTCGGTGCGAAGCACTCTTCGCTCTGGCCTTCTGGGTAGTTGTCGATGATCAGTTTCAGCGGGTCGAGCATGGCGACGCGGCGCTCGGCGGCAACGTTGAGCACTTCGCGCATCGCTTCTTCGAGCAGCGTGTATTCGATCAGCGAATCGGATTTGGAAACGCCGACGCGCTCGGCGAACAGGCGGAAGCCCTCCGGCGTGTAGCCACGGCGACGCGCGCCGACCAGCGTCGGCAGACGCGGGTCGTCCCAGCCGGCGACGTGCTTTTCTTCGACCAGCTGAATGAGTTTGCGCTTCGAGAGCACGACGTAGGTCAGGTTCAGGCGCGAGAATTCGATCTGCTGCGGCAGCGGACGCTGCAGCAGGCCGCCCTCGGCGAGGCGTTCGAGCAGCCAGTCGTAGAACGGGCGCTGGTCGGCGAATTCGAGCGTGCAGATCGAGTGCGTAATGTTCTCGAGCGCGTCCTCGATCGGGTGCGCGAAGGTGTACATCGGATAGACGCACCACCTGTCGCCGGTGTTGTGGTGCGTCGCGTGGCGGATGCGGTAGATCGCCGGGTCGCGCAGGTTGATGTTCGGTGCGGCCATGTCGATCCTGGCGCGCACAATGTGCGCGCCGTCGGCGAACTCGCCGGCCTGCATGCGCTTGAAGAGATCGAGGTTGTCTTCGACGCTGCGGCTGCGATACGGCGAATCCTTGCCGGCCTCGGTCAGCGTGCCGCGTGCGGCGCGCATTTCGTCGGCGCTCTGGCTGTCGACGTAGGCATGGCCGCTGGCCAGCAGGTACTCGGCGAATTGCACCATCCAGTCGAAGTAGTTCGAGGCGTAGTAGAGATTGTTCTCGCCGTTCCCCTCCCACGAGAAACCAAGCCACTTCACCGAATCTATGATCGAATCAACGTACTCCTGCTCTTCCTTCTCCGGGTTGGTGTCATCGAAGCGCAGGTGGCACTGGCCGTCATAATCGCGCGCCAGACCGAAATTCAGGCAGATCGACTTGGCGTGGCCGAAGTGCAGGTAGCCGTTCGGCTCGGGCGGGAAGCGCGTGCGAATCTTCGCCGGATCAGGCGCGCCGGCCAACTGCTGCGCCGCCGGGCCAGGTTGGCCAGACCACTTGCGCGCGGCGTGCTTGCCGGCGGCCAGGTCGGCGTCGATGATGTTGCGGATGAAGTTGATTATGGGGGCTGCGGCTGACGGTTCTTTAGGGGCGTTGCTCACGGCATGATCCTTGGTTCCAGAAGCCTTGTATTTTAACGGCCAACGTCGCAAAACCGTTAAAATTCATGTGATGTTGAACGGCTCGGTTTGCTCGGAACAGAAAGGAGTTTGCATGCTCACAATGGAAACGCTGCAATCGGCGGCACGCCGGCTGACAGCCTGTGCTTCGCGACCGGCGAGGGTAATCCTTTTCGGCTCCTATGCCCGAGGCGACGCCGATGCCGCTTCAGATGTTGATTTGATGGTGCTCGAGTCGGCATTCGACGACAAGGCGGGTGAGTATCTGCGTCTTAAAGAAGCGATTGGTCGTCTGGGTGTCGGCGTCGACCTGTTGCTGTGCACCGAGTCTGAATTCCAGCGCCGCAGCCAGGTGCCGGGCACTGTTCCCTACTGGGCTAAAAAGGAAGGCAAGGTGCTCAATGACGCCGCAGCGTGAAGAGGCAGAGAAATGAATCTGGCCGCATTTTTCGCGATTGGTGGCGGTGCTGCCCTTGGCGCCTGGTCGCGCTGGGGGCTTGGCCTGCTGCTCAATCCGCTATTCATTGCCATCCCGCTCGGCACGCTGGCGGCCAATCTGGTCGGCGGTTATCTGGTCGGTGTTGCGCTTGGCGTTTTCCACCAATACACGCACCTCGCCCCGGAACTGAAGCTGTTCATCATCACCGGCTTCCTCGGCGGGCTGACGACCTTCTCAAGCTTCTCCGGCGAGGTCATGGAACGCTTCCTGGCGCAGCAGTACGCCTGGGCTTTCTCGGCGATCGGTCTGCATCTTTTCGGTTCGCTGGCGATGACCTGGCTCGGTTTTCTGACCGTCGGCGTGCATAAGGTCTGGCCTTAAGCTGCCGGGCAGATACAAAGGGCGCTTAGCCGGCGCGAAAATTCCTCTTTTTGGGTTGCGTCTTCGCTTGCAGGGCGCATGGAATGGCGGTCTACGAGTTTGATTTGCTGGTGAGCAAGGAAATACGGGCGTCTCCGCGCAGGCGCTGTTCTAGATAGCCAAGTGGCGTGTTATGCAAGGGCGTGGCTAAAAAATGATCTAACCCCCCACGATAGGGCTTCTCCCTCCTATCATTTAAACTGCTGCACCTCCCCCTGTTGTCTGAATGCTTTCCGATGAGTCGTGCCACCCCCCGTACTGCCGGTGTTTATGCCGATTGTCTTGCTGTTGATCAGCGTCGCCTGCGTTCGCTCTCGCGTGACATGCGCCACGCGTTCGGCGCGAAACGCGACGCGTTGCTGGCCGAGCACGACAAACTGGCGGAATCGTCGCGGGCGGTGGTGGCCGGCCGGCGGGCGCGGCTGCCGAAGCCGGAGTTTGCCGACGATCTGCCGGTCAATGCGCGGCGCGCCGAGATCGCCGAGCTGATCGACAAGCATCAGGTGGTGATCGTTTGCGGCGAAACGGGTTCGGGCAAGACGACGCAGATTCCGAAGATCTGCCTTGAGCTCGGGCGCGGTACGACCGGGCTGATCGGCCACACGCAGCCGCGCCGCATCGCCGCGCGCTCGACGGCGGCGCGCATCGCGCAGGAGTTGCATAGCGAGCTGGGCAGCATCGTCGGCTACAAGATCCGCTTCACCGACCGCACGTCGCCGCAGTCCTATATCAAGCTGATGACCGACGGCATCCTGCTCGCCGAGACGCAGGGCGACCCGTGGCTGGGGCGCTACGACACGCTGATCCTCGATGAAGCGCACGAGCGCAGCCTGAACATCGACTTCCTGCTCGGCTACCTCAAGCAGCTGCTGCCGAAGCGCCCCGACTTCAAGCTGATCGTCACTTCGGCGACGATCGACGCCGAGCGCTTTTCAAAACATTTTGACGGTGCGCCGGTGATCGAGGTCTCCGGGCGCATGTATCCGGTCGAGCTGCGCTACCGGCCGGTCGAAAAAGAGGAAGCCGAGAAGGAAGGCGAACGCGATCTTTACGACGCCATCGTCGATGCCTGCGACGAGCTGGCCCATGTCGGGCCGGGCGACGTGCTGGTCTTCCTGCCCGGCGAGCGCGAGATCAAGGAGGCCGCCGAGGCTTTAAGAAAACGCCATCCGCCGCACACCGAAATCCTGCCGTTGTTCGCCCGCCTGTCGGCCGAAGAGCAGTCGCGCATCTTCAAGGACCACGTCGGGCGGCGCATCGTGCTGGCGACCAACGTCGCCGAAACCTCGCTCACCGTGCCGGGAATCCGTTACGTCGTCGACTCCGGGCTGGCGCGCGTCAAGCGCTATTCCTACCGCAACAAGGTCGAACAGCTGCAGGTCGAAAAGATCGCGCAGGCCTCGGCCAACCAGCGTGCCGGGCGCTGCGGCCGGGTCGCGGCCGGCGTCTGCATCCGTTTGTACGACGAGCAGGAGTTCAGCCTGCGCCCGCCGTTCGCCGATCCCGAAATCCTGCGCTCGTCGCTGGCCGGCGTGATCCTGCGCATGAAGGCGCTGCGCATCGGCGACGTCGAGGATTTTCCCTTCATCGAGGCGCCGCCGCCGAAGGCGATCAGCGACGGCTACCAGCTGCTGCTCGAACTCGGCGCGGTGACCGAAGATAACGCGCTGACGCCGGTCGGCCAGGAGCTGGCGAAGATGCCGCTCGACCCGCGCGTCGGCCGGATGATCGTCGCCGCGCGCGACGAGGGCTGTCTGCGCGAGGTGCTGATCATCGCCGCCGCGCTGACCGCGCAGGACCCGCGCGAACGGCCGCAGGACCGCCAGGGTTCGGCCGACATGGCGCACAAGAAGTTCGACGACGAGAAGTCCGAATTCCTCTCCTGGCTCAAGCTGTGGAACTGGTACGAAGCCGAGGTCGAGCACAAGAAATCGCAGCGCAAGCTGGTGCAGGCCTGCCACGAGAACTTCCTCTCGGCGCTGCGCATGCGCGAATGGCGCGACGTGCATAGCCAGCTGCACGGCCTCGCCGCCGAGCACGAGTGGAAGGAAAACCAGCTGCCGGCGAGTTACGAGTCTATCCACCGCGCGCTGCTCGCCGGCCTGCTCGGCAACATCGGCTGCAAGTCCGAGGACTCCGCCCACTACCTCGGCGCGCGCGGCATGAAGTTCCTGATCCATCCGGGGTCGGCGCTGCAGAAGAAGGCCGGCAAGTGGATCGCTGCCGCCGAGATCACCGAGACAACCAAGCTCTTCGCGCGCTGCGTCGCGCGCATCGAACCCGAGTGGCTGGAGCAGGTCGGTGCGCACCTGATCAAGCGCAGCTGGTTCGATCCGCATTGGGAGAAGAAGGCGATGCAGGTCGTCGCCTTCGAGCGGTCGACGCTCTACGGCATCGTCGTCAATCCGCGCAAACGGGTCAATTTCGGGCCGATGAACCCGCAGGAGTCGCGCGAGATTTTCATCCGCCAGGGGCTGGTCGGCGCTGAAGTCGCCGACGAGTACGAGCGGCGCTGGGCCTTCTACACGCACAACCACCAGTTGATGCTCGACATCGAAACGCTCGAACACAAGTCGCGGCGGCCCGACGTGCTGGTCGACGACGAGCTGATTTTCGCCTTCTACGATCAGATCATCCCGGAGGGCATCACCGGCGGCGCCGAGTTCGACAAATGGCGGCGCGACGCCGAGCGCGACAATCCGAAACTGCTTTATCTGAAGCGCGAAGACCTGATGCGCCACGAGGCGGCGGGCATCACCACCGAGGCCTTCCCGCATCACCTCAAGCTCGGCGGCGTCGATTTCGCGCTGACTTACCACTTCGAACCGGGAACGCCGCGCGACGGCGTGACGATGACAGTGCCGCTGGCACAGCTCAACCAGATTCCGGCGGCGCGCTGCGAATGGCTGGTGCCGGGCCTGCTCAAGGAAAAGGTCATCCAGCTCGTCAAGACGCTGCCGCAGAAGATTCGCTCCAAGCTGGTGCCGGTGCCCGAGTTCGCCGCCGAATTCGTCGCCGCCGTGCCGCCGTCGGACAAACCGCTGGTGCCGGCGCTGATCCATTTCATTCTGCAGTCGCGCGGGCTCAACGCGCGCGGCTGGGAAATCACGCCGGACGCCTTCCGTCCCGACGCGCTGCCGGCGCATTTCAGTTTCAACTTCAAGCTGGTCGATGAAGACGAGCGGCAGCTCGGCATGAGCCGCAGCCTGACCGAGTTGCGCGGCGAGTGGGGCGGCAAGGCCAAGCAGGAGTTCGCCGAGCTGCATGAAACGCCGAGCGAATATGCGGGAATGACCGACTGGACGTTCGGCGAGCTGCCCGAGCTGATGGAGGTTGATGTTGGGGGCGGGCAGATGGTACTCGGCTACCCCGGCCTGTCCGACGACGGCGACAGCGTTTCGCTGTGCATTTTCGATTCGCCCGAGGAGGCGCGCGAGGCGCATGCCGAAGGCTTGCTGCGTTTATACCTGCTGCAGTTCCGTGAGCAGGTGAAGTATTTCGAAAAGAACCTGCCGGGGCTGACGCAGATGGGCATGCAGTTCATGCCGCTCGGCTCGCTCGATGACCTGCGCAAGCAGCTGATCGGCCTGGCCTTTGCGCGTGCCTGCCTGGTCGAGCCGTGGCCGACCGACGCGGCGAGTTTCAAGGCGCGCTGCGCCGAAGCGAAATCGCGCCTCGGCCTGCTGGCGCAGGAAATCTGCCGGCTGGTCGGACAGATCCTGACCGACTGGCAGGCGCTGCAGAAAAAGCTGATCGCCTTCAAAACCTACGCGGCGGCGTATCAGGATATCGAAAAACAGTTGGGCCGCATGATCGGCAAGCGCTTCATCAGCGAAACGCCGTTCGAGCGCCTGCAGCACTACCCGCGCTATCTCAAGGCCATCTCGTTGCGTCTCGACAAGCTGAAAGCCGACCATCTGCGCGATGCGCGCCTGATGGCCGAATATGCGCCGCTGTGGACGAATTACGAGCGGCGTGCCATCGTGCTCGCCAAGCAGGGCGTGGTCGATCCGCAGGTCGAGCAGTTCCGCTGGATGCTCGAAGAATTGCGCGTGCAGCTGTTCGCGCAGGAGTTGCGCACGCCGGCACCGGTGTCGAGCAAGCGTTTGCAGAAAATGTGGGAGGGAATGTAAATGGGTGACGTTGCGCTTGCGCTAATCCGCTCGCTGGCGACGCTGGGCCGGCCGCGCGTCTGGCTGCTGATGGTCGGCCCGGCGCTGGTGGCGCTGATCGTCTGGATTGTTCTGACGATCTTTCTGCTTGAAGGCCTGATTGCTGGTTTCATCGAGCTGCCGCCGATGAGCTGGCTGGCCGGTTGGGGCGCGGTGTGGCTGGCCAAGCTGTTCGCCGTACTCGGCGGCTGGTTGCTGATCCTTGCGGCAGCCTACGTGACGTCAATGCTGCTTGCCGCAATTTTTGTCCTGCCGCTGCTGCTGAATCATGTCGCCGCCAACGACTATCCGGAGTTGGCGCGCATGGGCAAGGACAGCGTGACGGCGTCGACCTGGAACAGTATTTCAGCGGTATTGTTGTTTATCGTCGGCTGGGTCGTGACCTTGCCGTTGTGGCTGATTCCCGGCCTCGGACTGATCCTGCCGCTGTTCTGGATGGCCTGGCTGAACCGCCGTACCTTTGCCTACGACGCGCTGGCCGTGCATGCGACCGACGAAGAATGGCGCGAATTGCGTCGCCGGCACAGTCCGCCACTGCTGATGCTGGGCATTACGCTGGCACTTGTTGCGCATATTCCTTTGATTGGCTTGTTGGCGCCGACGCTGGCGGCACTGGCCTATGTGCATTATGGGCTTGAGGCGCTGCGCAAAATCCGGCAAGGCGCGATTGTGACGATCATTGAAGGCAGCAGCACAAGGGAAAGGCTGGAGGGGTGAGCATGCAATTTGGCGCGATCATTCTTGGCGATGAAATCCTGTCGGGCAAACGCGTCGACAAGCATTTCGCCAAAATCACCGAGCTGCTCGCGGCGCGCGGTTTACGTCTGTCGTGGGCCGAGTATCTGGGTGATGAGCGTCCGCGTATTGCGGCGACGCTCAAGCGCAGTTTCGCTGCCGGCGATATCGTCTTCAGTTTTGGCGGTATCGGTAACACGCCGGACGATCAGACGCGACAAGCCACTGCCGAAGCGCTCGGCGTCGATCTCGTGCTGCACCCCGATGCCGAACGCGAGATTCGCGGCCGTTTTGGCGACGATACCAATCCGACACGTCTGCTACTCGGCACCTTCCCGCGCGGCGTCGACATCGTTCCCAATCCGTTCAACCGTATTCCCGGCTTTCGGGTACGCGACCATCATTTCTTGCCAGGTTTTCCGCAGATGGCGCACCCGATGGCCGAATGGGCGCTCGATACCTTCTATGCCGATCTGTTCAACCGCAATCCTGTGGTCGACAAGGCTTTTCTGCTCACCGGCCCGAATGCCTATGAAAGTGCGCTGCTCGATCTGATGGAGCGTATCGTCGCCGACTATCCGGCCTTGCGCCTGTTCAGTCTGCCCTCGGTCGGTGATGACGGGCAGCGGCGGCATCTTGAACTTGGTGTTGAAGGGGCGTCAGCGCTGGTTGGACAGGCGCTGGAAGAAATCCGCCTCGAAATTGAACGCCGTGGCATCGCATGGCAGTGGCGTACTTAGCTGGGTTTCTGGCTTTTTCTCACCGGTGACAGGATAAAAAATGCATCTTTCTACCCCCGACTACTGGCAGCCCTCAGGCTATCGGCTGCTGGCATGTGATGCCAGCGGCCAGCTTGTGCTGACCGACGATTTCTTGCGCGATCTGTTGATGCGGCCCGAGCTTGCGCCAATCGACTCATCGTGCGTCGCTGAAATTGAGCTGCGTGCACTGCTGCTGCAGGCGCCACGTCAAGAGATAAGGCCGGAGGTGCTGGCGCAGCTCCGCGACCCCGATGCGGCTGAGAACTATGCTATATGGCTTCGCTTCAGGGCACGCCTGCTGGCTGCGCCGACACTCGAGGCCGCCTATTCCTCACTGTTTCAGGAGGGCAGTGTGGATGTGCCGCCGGTGCTGGTGCAGCAGCTCACTCAGGTCCTGGTGCGCCATGTCCTCGGGGAGGAGGCGAGTGCGATGGAGGCGCGCGCCGCTGAGATGCTGTTCCGTACCCAGAAGATATCGATTCAGGAGACTGGCGCGGTGATGGCCGCCGACGATGAGACGGTTGCCCGGCAGGCGGCCTCGGGTGGCTTCGGGGCGCTCGGCGAGTTGTTGAAGCGGGGCGGTATTCCTCTGCGTAGCGCCGAACTGGATGTTCTTGGTGCTGAGCATGCCGAGGCATACTGGTCGCGCAGCGAGCAGTACGATCTGGTAGTCAGCCTGAATCGTGATCAGCCGGCACTTGAGGCGCTTTGCCGGGTTCTGGAGAAATGGATAGCCCACTTTCTGGGGGTCGGCGTACGGATCCGGAGCGATCGCGAAATCGTCGATGCGCACTGGGTCTGGCATGTCGGGCTGGACGCGCAGGCCAGCAGCATACTCAATGACCTCTATGCTGGAAATGAGGTTGACGAAGCACGAATGCGTCGTCTGCTGTGTCTGTTCCGGCTGGAGTTCGAAGATCCCGGCGAGATGCTGTCCGAAGTCGCCGGCCGGCCGGTTTATCTGGCGATGGCCATGGATGAGCAGGAGCGATTCAAGCTCAAGCCGCAGAATCTGCTGCTCAATTTGCCGGTGGCGAGGCGTTCATAGTTCTACAGGCGAAATTCTTGACAAAACATTGACACAAAAAAAGGCCACGACGCAAGCCGTGGCCTTTTTCAATACGCTGCGGGAAAGCTTATTTTTTCTTCGTTGCAGCAGCGGCTTTGG
>JBIKLY010000171.1:0-2953 GCA_044359525.1 Rhodocyclaceae bacterium
TGGTAGCGTTCCAGCGTCCCGTTTTTCGGCGCGAGGCCGGATTCGGGCTTGAGATCGGCGATGTATTGAACGATCGCCGGGCCTTCGCTCAGGCGAACGCCGTTGTCGAGTTCAAGAACCGGCACGTAGCCCTTCGGGTTGATCAGGGCGAAATCGCTGCCATCGGCGACGAGTACGTGCTTCTTGATATCGACGCGAACGAGTTCAACGTCAATACCGGCTTCACGCAACGCGATGTGGGGTGAGAGCGAGCAGGTTCCGGGGGCGATGTAGAGTTTCATTTTGTGGCTCCTTGAAATGGACTGGTGAGGGCCATCGCATTCAAACATCGAACCCTACCGCAGAGGCGCAGAGACGCAGAGATGACGCAGATAAAGTCAAATTCAATACCGGATTTTGGTTTTCTCTGCGTTTCCTCTGCGTCTCTGCGCCTCTGCGGTAGGTTTTAAGTAAAGTACGATTGCCCTGATGGACTGGTGAGACGCGAGGCCGTGGTCTCGCGTTGAGGTGCACTGTAGGCGTCCCGGATAAAAGAATAAACCTCGCTATAATTGAATCTGTATTGCAAAAATCGGGATAATCAATTGGACAGATTCGAGGCCATGCGTGTTTTCTGCTCGGTGATCGAGGCCGGTGGTTTTGCTGCTGCGGCCGATCAGATGGGTATCTCTACCTCGGCCGTATCGCGCCACGTCGCGCAGCTGGAGGCGCATCTCAATGTGCGTCTGCTCAACCGCACAACGCGGCGGATGAGCCCGACCGACGAGGGGTTTGCCTACTTTGAGCGTTGCACCCAGTTGCTCGCCGATCTTGATGAGACCGAGGCCAGCGTCTCCGGTGAAGCGCGCCGCCCGCGCGGACGCTTGCGGCTGACCGCGCCGATCACACTCTCGGTGCTGCGTCTGGCGCCAGCCTTCGCGGCATTTTCACTGGCCTATCCGGAGATCACGCTTGATATCGTGCTCTCCGATAACGTCGCTGACTTTACCGAGGAGGGGCTTGATCTGGCGATTCGTGTCGGTCGCGTCGGCAGTGAAAACGTCGTTGCCCGGCACATCGGTGAAACAGCGCTGCTGATCGCTGCCGCGCCCGCCTATCTGGCGCGCGCCGGTACGCCGCTGACGCCGGATGAACTGACCCGGCATGCGTGCTTTACCTACGCATTTTCGTCCACCGGCAATTTTTGGGAGCTTGAAGACGCCGCTGGCGAACCGCTCAGCGTGCGTATCGGTGGCTCGATCAAGGCCAATAGCGGCCTCTTTCTCGCCGAGATGGCGGTGGCCGGCAGCGGCATTGTTTACGGCCCGTGTTTCATCCTGCAGCCGCTGATCGAGCAGGGCAAACTGGTGCGCCTGCTGCCCGACTGGCGCACCCGGCGCTTGCCGATTCATGTCGTCTATCCAACGCGCCGGCATCTGTCGGCCAAGGTGCAGGCGATGACCGCATTTCTTGCCGAATGGTTTGCCAATCAGCAGAACCGGGCGTTTTGAGCGGTCGGCTTCCGGGATCAATGATGGCGACTATCGTCCCGGCCACGGTAATGCACCGCCCAATCTGGTCGGACAAATACGGTATTGGTCGCTAAACTGGCGTCCTCGCTGCAACAGGCAAAAAGCTTTGCCTGTTTGCCGAATTTATTGAAGATCATTCAGGAAAAATATGGAAGACAACACCGAACTTCAGCGCATCACCCGCTTGATTGTTGATGCCATGCGCGTATCGACCGATCCGGTCACTGCTGCCGGCGCCGAGAACATCCCTTCGCTCAATCTTCAGGAGCACAAGCAGGCTGTCCATCTGGCGCGCTGCATCGCCGCCTTCACGACAGACGACGCACTGGCCACCGAGATGGCGGAGATTGTCGGCGAGTCACCGAAGTTTCTGATTGGCAAGGTGCTGCTGGTGCGCTACGCCCCGGACAAGCTGACCGGAGAGCATGCCGATCTTGAAACACGCATCTGGAAGAGCCTCTACGCCGGGCGGCGCGAGCGCAGTCGGGTCAAGGATGTTCTGACGCGGCGCAGTGTGATTTAGTAGTCAGTCAACGAAAAAGTGCGAACCACCAAGGCACCAAGTCGACCGGAGGAAGTGCAGAGCTCACCAAGATACACAAAGTTAATACCATGTTTTCTTGGTGAAACTTTGTGTTCTTGGTGCCTTGGTGGTGAAGTTTTTTTCATTGCTTTTCAACGTGACTGACTACGGGTCCGGTTGGGCTGAATCTCCTGGTTGTCAGTGTTCCTTGCCATCAACACGCGCCTTGACGAGATACGGGATGTAACGCCAGGCGAGCATGGCAAAGCAGACAAACCAGCAGGCGGCTGCCAGCGCGACGCAGTGCAGGTAGCCGGCCGGGAAAAACTGCGGCGCGATGATGCGCACCACAAAGCCGAAAATCATGATGCGCAGCACCGTTTTGTCATAGGTGTCGAAAGCCACTTTTCTGCCGGTGTGGCCGTTCGAGATGCGGATCAGCATGGCCGGAATGATCAATCCCATGGCGCCGAAGGTGAATACGTGGACGGATACCGAGCCGACCCATGCCGGGTGTATCAGCGGGGATACGATGCCGATCAGTAACTGGGCGACGATCGCCAGATAGCCGAGATACATGATGCCGACGTCGAGCCGTTGCAGCGCCAGATTCGGTTTCCAGAAGAAGAAACGACCGATCAGCAGTGAGGCGAGCAGCAGGGCGACCCCGTTTGCTGCCTGATGCGGCATCAGGCTCTCGAAAACCATGAGCAGACCGAGCAGCTTGATTGCCTTGTTCAGTCGCGGGTTGGTCAGGATGGTGACCTGAAAGGCGCCCTTCATGAAGGTGTTCAGCGTCCGTTCGAGCATCACCAGAAAAGCCATCCGGAACAGCCCGAGCGTCATGCTGGAGCCGATCTGGAAATACTCGGGGCTGAGCATCAGATTCTTCGCCAGCAGAAAGAGCGGCAGGATGATG
>JBIKLY010000172.1:0-2940 GCA_044359525.1 Rhodocyclaceae bacterium
ATTTGTCAAGTTCGGCGTCCGCACCGCTGATCTTCAGGTCGATGTCCTTGCCCAGCTCCAGCGAAACATCGCGAACGACGCGCGGGAAACGGCTGAAGACCTCGCCGATCGGCGTCATGCGCAGGCGCAGTGCGGTATCGCGGATGTCTTCAACCAGACGCAGCAGATTCGATGCGGTTTCCTGCAGTTCGCGGTTGCGCGCCTTGCGCGCCTGCAACTGGGTGGCCGCCCCGGCAATCACCAGCTCGCCGACCTGGTCGATCAGCGCATCGAGCCGATCGGCCGGCACCTTGACGCTCTTCGCCTCAGCGTTCCGCTTGTCTTCGCTGCGCTTTTGCTTGACCAGCGCAGCCTCGACGACAGCCGGTTGCACCACGCCGTTGTCGATCAGAATTTCGCCCAGCCGCTTTATTCCGCCATCGCTGGCGGCGCCTTGCCTGGCCAGTGCGGCGTCAAGCTCCTTGCGCGTTACCGTGCCGCAGGCAACCAGGATGTCGCCGAGACGATTGTTTTCCTCGCCGAGCGCGTCGATCAGGTCGATGAACGCTTCGATCCGGCTATGCGGCGGCAGGATGACGATCCTGGCGTCGTCGTGCACGAATTCGAACACGGCCTCCAGATCCTCCTTGCTCGCGGCGCTGCGCAGCGCGACCTCGAAGCCCAGGTAACACAGTTCCGGGTCACCGCTGTGCAGATCGGGCAACTGGTCGGTGAGGGTTTCCAGATGCACGATTTCGCCGAAGCTGGTGAGGTAGTGGATGAAGGTCAGCGGGTCCATGCCGTTTTTCAGCACGCCCTGGCCAAAGCGCAGCGACAGGTGCCAGTGATCGTTGCCAAGACGCCCGCCACCGCTGCTTTCGAGCGTAGCTTCCGCGGCCGGCGCTGTTTTCAGTGCGGTGCTCGCTGTGTTTTCAGCGCTTGTGCAAGGGGTGCCGAGAACGTCGAGCAGGCGTGCCAGCAGCTGTTCGTCACGCGCTTTGTCGGCCGTTTCGTTGGCCGTGTCGCCGGCTGCCACCGCAGCAATCAGCCCGGCAATGTGGTCCTGGCATTCGAGCAGCAGGCTGACCAGCGTGCCGGAAAACGCCAGTTCGAGATTGCGCAACTTGTCGAGAACGTTCTCGACGACATGCGTGAAACGCACCACCGCATCGAGGCCGAACAACCCGGCCGATCCCTTGATAGTGTGCGCGCAGCGGAACAGCGCGTGCATGTCGTCATCGACGACGGAACCGCTCTCGGCACGCAGCAGGATGTCTTCCATCTGCGCCAGCAGATCACGGCTTTCATCGAGAAAGGTCGCCAGTGCCTGGGAAAGGTCCATGATCCGACCTAGTGCTGGGCTGAATCTTGCGACGAAAAAAGCAGCGGGTCGCCCATCTGGCTGCCGAGGTTGGCCAGTTCCAGCAGGCGCAGCACCGATGCTGAGTGGTTGACGAAGCGCACCTTCTTGCCTTCGCAGCGCTTGGCCATCAGCATCAACTGCAGCCCGGCCGTATCCATCTCGTCGACTGCGCCGAGGTCGATCTCGGTCTCGTCGTGCTCCAGGATGGCTATTGCCAGGCCCGCCTTGATCTCGCCCACGGTGTAGATGGTCACTTCGCCGTCGAGCACGATGCGGCAAATGCCGTCGCCCTCATCATCGTTAACGCTGATAATTCCCATGGCCGCCCCCTACATCACCAGTTTGCCGACTGCCGCGAGCATCTGCTGCGGCTGGAAGGGTTTGACCACCCACGCTTTGGCGCCGGCGTCCTGACCCATGCGTTTTTTCTCTTCGGTCGCTTCGGTGGTGAGCATGATCACCGGCGTGAATTTGTAACTCGCGTTCTTCTTCACTTCGCGCACGAAGGTGATGCCGTCCATTACCGGCATGTTTACATCCGAGATGATCAGATGCACTTTCTGACCGGTCAGCTTGCCCAGCGCGTCCTGGCCATCGCACGCTTCGATCACGTCGTAACCGGCGCCCTTTAGCGTCATGCTTACGACTTGACGCAATGAGGCGGAGTCGTCAACAATCAGAATGGTTTTTGCCATGGCTTGTTTCCTTTGCTAAAAGAAGGTGATTTCGGTGCTGTCCGTCGTGCCGGCGGAAGCCGACGCATTGGCATGCTGTTCGAGCGTGGTATAGGTTTTTTCGAGTTCGCTGATCCAGCTCGCGACGTCGATCGGCGATGGCGTATTGCCGTTTTTTGTCAGCTGGTCGTCGTCGGCAATGCGCGCGATCAGGCGCGCCATGTCAGCGCCCACTGCAGCGAGGATCTGGCTCACCCGGTCCTGGAACTGCAAATGAACGATCACCTCTTCGACGCGGCGTTGCACGACGGCGCCGTCTTCTTCCAGACTGCGCGAGGAATCGACCATGCCCAGTGCAGCGCTGTTAAAACCCTCCAGCACACGGCCGATGGCCGCTTCGGAGTTGCTGACCAGTGCCTGATCGCTTTGCGACATCCGGTCGGCGGCGCTCAGCGCGTCGGCCATGGCCTGATGTGCGGTCTCCACTTTTTCACTGATGCTCCGACCGGTCTTGCCCGAGAGGTCAGAAAGTTTGCGTACTTCGTCGGCCACCACGGCGAATCCGCGTCCCTGTTCGCCGGCTCGTGCGGCTTCGATGGCCGCATTCAGCGCGAGCAGATTGGTCTGATCTGCCACGTCACGAATCACGCTCACGATCGATCCGATCTGATGTGTACGCTCGGTGAGGCGTTCTACGAGTTCCGCCGAGCTGCGACTTGTCGCTGCTGCCGCATTGATGTCGCTCGATACGCATTCGACCCGGGTCTTGCCATCCACGGCGGCCGCCGATGCCGACTGGGCGAGTTGCGTCGCCTCTCCCGCGTTGTCCGCCACATGGCCGATGGACACGGTGATTTCTTCGATCGCCGCCGCAGCCGCGTTCGACTCTTCGGTCTGAGCCTGCGATCCGCGATTGATCTGTTC
>JBIKLY010000173.1:0-2927 GCA_044359525.1 Rhodocyclaceae bacterium
GACGGGCGTTCTTCAGCATGGCCAGCGCGTGCAGCGGGATGTCGGGGCGCGACCAGGCGTCCGGTGCCGGCGAGAGGTCGTCGGTGTTGGTTTCGCCGGTGACCTTGAAGACGGTCAGCTTCTGCGAAGCGAGGACTTCCGGACGCGAGGTGAACCACTCGCCGTCGGCCCACGATTGCAGCACGGACTTGGCGTTGGCGTTGCCCTTGTCGGCGAGTTCCTTCACGTCGTGGAAGAAGTCGAACACGAGCAGGGTTTTCTTCAGCGCTTCGGCAGCGACGGCGCCGACTTCGGCATCGCCGAGCACGTCGATCAGCGGCTTGACGTTGTAACCGCCGAGCATGGTGCCGAGCAGTTCGGTGGCCTTCGACTTGGAGATCAGCGCGCAGGATTCGGCGCCCTTGGCGACCTTGGCGAGGAATTCGGCCTTGACCTTGGCGGCGTCATCCACACCGGCGGGAACACGGTAGGTGATCAGCTCGACCAGTGCCTGCTCTTCGCCTTTTGGCGGGTTTTTCAGCAGGCCGATCAGTTGCTCGGTCTGCTGGGCAGTCAGTGGCAGCGGCGGGATGCCAAGCGCAGCGCGCTCGGCGACGTGGGCACGATAGGATTCAAGCACGGCGACGTCCTTTCAAAGATTGCACAAAATCGAAATTACTCACAAGCCAACTAACAAGCGAAACATTGTATTGCAAAGCCGGGACGGGAGTGGCGTCTCAAATTAAAAACGATTTCAGCAGCACGCAGCCAGCTAAAAACCGTTTCTCGGAAGCCTCCTGATCAAGTCTTATATATATTATAAGATACAAGCATTCTGTGAAGCAATCCTGATGCTGTTTCGGGCTGTTTCGACAACCGGAAGAAAAACCGTTCAGCCAACTGAAGATCGCTCAGGATGCCGCTTCGGCAACCAGTTCAACGGCCTCTTCACCGTAGCAAATTCGCTGTCCGGGCCGCAGTTTGGCGCGTTTGCGTGTTTCAACCGCGCCATCGACAGTGACTTTGCCGGCCTCGATCTCCAGATGCGCAACGCCGCCAGACGAGCACAAACCCGTGGCCTTGAGCGCCTGATCAAGCTGAATGTAGTCACCGCGAACGGGGAGAATAATGGCCATGGAAATTTCTCTGTAAAACGTGGTTGTCAAAAGCCGTCATTGTCGCAGATTCGCCGGACCGCTCGCCGCATCGATCCATTTAGCCAAATGCCAGCGGTGGCAAACCATAGCGCCGCCGGGCACGGTCACAGGCGTCATCGCCGATGCCGAGCGGCGCGTAGGGCGCGAAATCACGGCACGGCCCTGGGCGTTGCTCATAAATCGTACAGCGCACCGACTGGCCAACCTCGCCCTCGAGTGCCACACAACGTGGCGGCGCTTCGTCGGTACCGCGCATGCGCACCAGCGTTGCCGTAAGCGGCAAGGTGAGCGCCACCGGCACGCAGCCGCCGGGCGACGAAGCGAGGTCTGCACAGTGGAAATCGACCCGGAAGACCGCGCAGCAGGCGCCGCATGAAAGGCAGGCATCGGCCATCTCAGGGAGTCACCGACGAAAGATTGACGATCGTACGAAATAACGCGTGGCCAGAGTTGGCGTACTTGCGCTCAAAGGGCGTCAGCGCGGCTTCCGGCACATAGGGCTCGCAGGCCGCCGGACATTGAGTCAGACGCTGCGTGGCGAAGCAAAACTCCTCGACGTAGATTCGCCAGTTGCTGCGGCACTCGAGCACGCCGCCAAGATCAAGCAGGGTCGGAAAAACCGGGTGGCCATGCCAGCGGCGCGACAGATGGCCGATCTTCGGCCACGGATTGGGGTACAGCAGGTAATGCCGGTCAAGACGAATCCCGGCATCGTGCAGCAAGCGCCAGTAGTCGACCAGATCGGCGCGTACCAGATCGAGATTGGGCGGCAGGCCACCCGGCTTGCCACGCAACAAGCGCGACTCCGACTGATCGACAGCAATCACGTAATGCGCTGGAAACGCCCTGGCCAACGCGATGCTGCTCTCGCCGACCCCGCAGCACGAATCGAGAATCAACGGCGCATGCGGCGCCACTCGTTCACGACGCTCAAGGCTGGCGTCAAAGGCGGCGCGGTTGTAGTCGGCGTAAGGCTTGCGGAAAGGCGAACCGGCGTGACGATCGAGCAGCCTCGCCAGATGCTCATGGATACCGGTCTGCGCACTCGTCGGCACGCGGGAAGTGGCTTGCATTGCTCAGCAAAAAACTATCCCTACCCCAGAGGCGCAGAGAAAATACAGAGGAAACGCAGAGAAAACCGTTTGTTTTTTGGATTTTCTCTGCGTTTCCTCTGCGTCTCTGCGCCTCTGCGGTAAGTTTTTATTTTTCACAAACGCTCAAGCCGCCGCACGCCAGGCCGGGTCCCCGTGCTGTTCAAGCATACGCGTTGTTTCATCGACGCCACGCAGGGTGCGCACCGCCATGTACAACGCCTCGGCTTCAACGAACGTGCGGCGCAGGGACGACAGCCACAGTTTCAGCCGGCCCGGCGCATGGCGCGGCTCGACTCGCGCCCGCACCTGAACCCAGAAATCGATGAGCAGCGGCAGGAGTTCGGCCCAGTCGTCAGCACGCGTTTGTTCAAGCACCTCGCCATTCGAGACGGCTCGAATACGCCGGGCAAGAAAGGGATCGGTCACCGCGCCGCGCCCGATCATCACATCGGCACTACCACTCACCGCACGGCAGCGCGCGTAATCATCCGTCGTCCACACTTCGCCATTGGCCGTCACCGGCAAGCGCACCACATCGCGAATCCGCGCCACCCACTCCCAGTGTGCCGGCGGCTTGTAGCCGTCGGCCTTGGTACGGGCGTGAACAACCAGCGAGACGATACCGCCGGCTTCCAGCGCACGCGCGCAATCGAGCGCTTTTGAGGTATCGCAGACACCAAGCCGCATCTTGGCACTG
>JBIKLY010000021.1:0-36106 GCA_044359525.1 Rhodocyclaceae bacterium
AAAGCTTTAACTCACCAACTGGGTGAGTCGTCATTTCAAGCGTTTTCTCTGTTTTCTCTGTGTTTTTCTCCGTGTTCTCTGCGGTTTTTAGGATGAACGCAGTCGGTTCAAACGCCACACTCTGAAAAGGACGGTTACATACCGTCACTCAAACGGTGCAGACGCACAACAGACAAACATTTTTACGAGGCCTAAACTGCAGTTGTTGCCTCAGCGTTCCCCCGCTAGCAATGTTTGACCCTCCCTGATACCCATCTCTAACGGTGGGCTTTAAATCCCGCTCCCTAACCGGTGCGGGATTTTTTTCGTCCGAAATATACCGGAAACTACGCTGTCGGAGCACCCTCGGAAATCAGCCGCACCTCGCGCTGCGGGAAGGGTATGGCGATGCCGTGCTCGCGGAACACGCGCCAGATCGCCAGATTGATCTCGGATCGAACGATGCCTGTACCTTCTTGCGGGTCGGCAATCCAGAAACCGAGTTCGAGGTTGATGCCGTTGTCGGCAAAGGCCAGCAACAGGGTTTTAGGTGCCGGATCGGAGAGCACTCTGGGCTGGCTCAGCGCGACCTCCTCCATCAGACGCATCGCTTGATCGAGATCGGTGCTGTAGGCGACCTGCACCGGCAGCACGATGCGTACCTGCGTATCGGCGAACGACTGGTTGCGCACGATGTTGGAGACCAGATATTCGTTGGGGATGATTACATCGGTACCGGCGATGGTGCGCAAAACGGTGTAGCGCGTTGTAATCTGCATGACCACACCGGAAGTCACCGGATCAACCGAGACCACATTGCCGATACGAATCGAACGATCAAGCAATATGATGAAGCCGCTGACGTAATTGCTGGCGATTTTCTGCAAACCAAAACCGAGACCAACGGCCAGCGCACCGCCAAAAACAGACAGCGCCGTAATGTCGATACCGACCATCGACAGGCTGAGCAACAGGGCGATCACCGAAAGAATGGCCTTGGCCAGTCGCCCGACGACCACACGCACGCTCGAATCAAGTTGCTCGGCAGCCGTCAACCGGCCCTCGATCAGGCCGGCAAACCAAAGGGCGACGAGCACCGTGGCAAAAACAGTCACCACCCCGTTCAACAACAACCACAGATCAAGCTTCTGTTTGCCAACGTGAAAATCAACCTGCTCCAGCGTCTCGATCAATGGATCGGAAAAACCGGTGATATAGAGCGCCAGACAAAACCAGATGATAAGCGCGATAAAACGCTCGGAGGCCGCCAGCCAGCCGCTTGGCGAAAAGGCGCGACGCAAGATATACAAGGTTGCGCGCACCAGCGCCAGAGACAAGAGCAAAGGTACGGCGAGATCAAGCAGGCTGACCGGGCTCCAATGCCCGAGCTTCAGCGTTTTGCGCAGAATCAGCACAAAAACCAGCGACAGCAGCGGGAAAGCGAGACGCTTCAGGCTATCGGTACCGAAGGTCTGCAGCGCACTGCGATCAACACCAGGAAGCGCCTTGCTATGCTGACGCAGACGCCGTGACAGCCACCAGCCCAGCCCCAGACTCAGGCAGAGGGCCAGCGCCTGCCAGAGAAAACCGGGCTGCTGGAAATCCCGCCACAGCTCATTGAGCAGCGCGAACATCTGCTTCTCGTTCATTGACGCTCCATCACCGCCGCAAAAAAGCCATCGGTCCCGTGCTGATGCGGCAGCAATCGCAGACGCTCGCCGCACGAAATTTCAATCTCCTGCTTGCGCAACACCTCTTCAGCCGAGAGCGAAACAAACTCCGGATGTTTTGCCAGAAAAGCGGAAACCACTGTTTCATTTTCCGCATCGAGCAGGCTGCAGGTCGCATAAACCAGACGCCCGCCTTTTTTGACCAGCCCGGACGCCGCATGCAGGATGGCGCCTTGCTTGACCGTCAGCTCGGCCACCGCCTCGGGGGTTTGCCGCCATTTCAGATCGGGGTTGCGGCGCAGGGTACCGAGACCGGAACACGGCGCATCGACCAGCACGCGATCGAGCTTGCCGGCCAACCGCTTGATCTTGATATCGTTCTCGGACTCGATACGCACCGGATGCACGTTCGACAAGCCCGAGCGCGCCAGACGCGGCTTCAGCTTGGCGAGACGCTTCTCGGCCACGTCGAAGGCGTAAAGCCGACCCTGCGAGCGCATCAGGGCGCCGAGCAGCAGCGTCTTGCCACCGGCTCCGGCACAAAAATCGGCGACCATCTCGCCGCGCTTCGGCTGTAGCAGGAAGCCGAGCAACTGGCTGCCTTCATCCTGCACCTCGATGCGGCCGTCAATGAATAACGGGTATTTGGAGAGCGCCGGCTTGCCAACCAGGCGGATGCCGATCGGCGAATAGGGGCACGCCTCAGCCGCCAGACCGTCAGCCTGCAGACGCGCCAGCACATCCTTGCGCTCGGCTTTGAGCAGATTGACGCGCAGATCGAGCGGTGCCGACTGATTAAGCCCGACCGCCAGCGGCTCCACTTCGGCCGCACCAAACTGCGCCACCAGTGCCTCATAGAGCCAGTCCGGCAGATCGCAGCGTACCGCCGGCGGCAGATCCTCCAGCTTGACTGCCTTGGCATGCGACAACCACTTGCCCTCAACCTCGTTCAGCACGACATCCAGTTCCCGCCGGTTCAGCCCCTGGATACAGGCCAGCGTGGCGAGCAGCAAGCGCCGCGAAGTGACGTCATCGCCACAGCGCGCCGACAACGAACGCTTGCGGCGCAGCACGGTGAATACCGTTTCCGCAACGAAACCACGATCCGCATGACCAAGCTCGCGATGCTGACGAAAATAGCGGGAAATCACCAGATCGGCAGGAAAAGTCGAGCGCAGCAACTCGGACAGCGCGGCTTCAGTATGGGCAAACAGGGCGGGGGTAAAACGCATTATTCTTTACTCAATTGGATTTCAGTGGCGACCTGGACGAAGCTATCGCCTTTACGGTCAAGATGCCGGATTTTAACCGGCAGCAGCAAATAGTCGTAGGCCAACCAGAGTTCGGTCGTCGTATCGCCCTTCACGCGCAGGTGCAAAGTGCGTAAAGAACCCGCGGGCGTCTCGATGACCTCATCGCCCAGCGGTTCAAAGTGATAAGACATATATTTCTTGCCGGTGGCAATCGGCAGCGTACCGCCCGCTTCCGGATGCGGCAAAAAACCCAGCTGATAATAAAAAGAAAGCAGGTCCTGCGCACCACTGCCCAGCGGCTGCGCGGCTGAATTCCCCACCTGCACCTGCATCTGTACCCAGTCAAACTCGGCCTTCTCCTTGGTCTCGCGCCCACCGCGTCGAATCACGAAGTGCTCGGGCTGCAGCCCTTCGGCAGTCAATCGTCCACGGCTCTCCAGCTCAATGCGCACCGGCTTGAACAAAGCAGCCAAACCACTGGTTTCGCTGACCGAAGTGATGCGATAGGCGCCATCGACGATCTCCCAGTCATGCGTCGAATCGCCGACGACAAACGCCTGATCGCCGCGATCAACGCGATAACGGATCATCCCTTGCGCCGGCAAGCGTGGCACGGCCGGCGCCGGTTCAACTGCGGGCGGGGCTGCCGGCTCTGCAGCTGCAGCCGGAACGACGGTTGTGGCCGCCGGCGACTCCGGCATGGCCAGCACCGGCGATGCGCTCGCCACGGGCGCCACTTTCGGACGTGGCGGTTTCGGCTTGGCGACCGGCTGCTCGCTTACCGTCTGCTGCACCGGCGGCATCGGTCGCGGCGGGGGAAGCAACTCGGCAATGATGACTGGCGGCTCGGGCGTCGTCGACAAATCAACATCGGTGCCGAACAAAGCCAGCGTATGCACGCCAAGCGATGCAGCAAAAGCGATGATCAGCGCAAAGGGCATAGAGCGCTTAACGCGCAAGCGGGGCGACCAGGGCACCGCAATCGTCCTGCCGGGCGTCGAACAGCACACGCCCATCGACCAGACGCAGGCGCCCTTCGGCAAACCAGCGCACCGCCAGCGGATAGACCTGATGCTCCTGTGCCAGCACCCGTGCAGCAAGACTCGCCTCATCATCGTCGTCAAGCACCGGCACCGCCGCCTGCACGATAACCGGCCCGTGATCAAGCGCTGGCGTAACGAAATGCACGGTACAGCCGTGAATCCGCACGCCTTCTTCAAGCGCCCGGCGATGCGTGTGCAGGCCAGGAAAAGACGGCAGCAACGAGGGGTGAATATTCACCAGCCGCCCCGCATAGCGGCGCACAAAGCCGTCGGTCAGGATGCGCATGAAACCGGCAAGCACCACCAGATCAGGCGCAAAGCGATCAATCGCTTCGGCCATCGCCGCATCGAAAGCCGCGCGATCAGCAAACTGTTTATGGTCGACCACACACGTTGGCACACCCTGCGCAGCAGCCGTCTCCAGCCCTTGCGCGTCCGGCCGGTTGGCGAGCACGCCGGCAATGCGCACCGGCAGCGTACCGGAGGCCACCGCAGCAAGCAGCGCCTCCATATTGCTGCCACGACCCGAGATGAGAATGACGATGGATTTCATCAGAACTTTAATGCGCCAATGGGAAAGAAAACGGCTGTCGCCACACTTTGCGTAAAGCGTGTGATCGTTCGCCCGTGTTTGTCGGCAACGATTTTTGAAAGGAAGTCGAGCAAGCCGATGACCCGCCCGAACTCACGCTCGAAACTCAGGTTGGGCGCATTCGGATCAATCTCGTTGGAAAGCAGTACCAGTTCATTGACGCCATCGCTGTTAAGCGCCTTTGACGACGAAAGCTTCCAGATGGCGATCTCGATATTGCGCGCGCAGTTGTAGAGTTTCTGCTCGTCCAGACTATCCAGCATGTAAAAATCGTCCTTGTTTTCGAACGCCGCATAAGTCATGCCGAGCAGGCCGGCCATCACCGCCAGAACGCGGTCGCCCTGATAGCTGGCGTTGAAAGCAAAGAGTACGGCCGCTCCTTCACGTTTACCTTCGAGCTCCGGAAAATCGACCCGCCCGGCAAACAATCTTTTCAGCGCCGCATCAATGCCCGGCTGACCGGATTTTTTCCATTCTTTCGGATTGCGCTTGTAAAGCTTTTCGGCAACGCGCCGCAGGCTGGCCATGATCTCGGCACGGTTGGTATCGACGACGCGGTCAATATCCGACTTGGCAAGAAAACGTGGATCAAAATGATCCGTCTTCTGCCCGTGCGGCCCTATCCCCGATGAGCAGGCGCCAAGCAAAATCCCCGTCAAGGCAAGGTGCAGAATTGCGGTCGGTTTGAAAGCCATGCTGAATGATAACTCACGCCTCCCGGCGGTGCTGCAACCAGCCCACGAACACCGGCACGAGCGAAATCACGATGATTCCCACGATTACCAGCGTCAGGTTCTTCTGCACCCACGGGAGATTGCCAAACAAGTAGCCGGCCAGTGTCAGCGAGCCGATCCAGCTCACCGCGCCGACCAGATTGAACATCGAAAAACGGGCATAGTTCATGGCGCCGATACCGGCGACAAACGGCGCAAAGGTGCGAAACAGCGGCAGAAAGCGCGAAATGATCAGCGTCTTGCCGCCGTGCTTCTCGTAAAAAGCATGCGTTTTTTCAAGCGCGGCCTTGTTGAAGAAACGCGAGTTTTCCCAGTGAAAAACCTTGGGTCCGAGAAACCGGCCAATCTGATAATTGAGCATATTGCCCAGCACGGCAGCGGCAGTCAGCACGGCTATCAAGATGCCGATATTCATACCCCCCAGCGCAGCGATGGCACCCGCCACAAAGAGCAGCGAATCGCCGGGCAGGAATGGCGTCACCACAAACCCCGTTTCGCTGAAGATGATGACAAAGAGAATGGCGTAAATCCACGGCCCGTATTGCTGCACCAGCAAGGTGAGGTGCTTGTCCAGATGCAGGACGATATCGATAAAGCTGGCGAGATATTCCATGGGCGGCTAAATGGGCAAATGGGCAAGGCAATCGCATTTAAAAACCTTGAATCCATCGCAGAGGCGCAGAGGCGCAGAGATGACGCAGAGAAAGTCAAATTCTTACCTGAATTTTGCTTTTCTCTGTCCCGCGGGATTTGCTTCGCGGCACGTTTCCTCTGCGTCTCTGCGCCTCTGCGTTGGGTTTTAAAGCCAATGCAATTGCCCGGCAGGTGGCAAAGGCAAGGATTCTACCGGAAGCCGCACCGGTATAATTGCGCGATGCCCGAAACCCGCCTCCCCACCCCTGCGAATTTTCCAACAATCCACCTCCTGCCCGACCTGCTGATCAGCCAGATCGCGGCGGGCGAGGTGGTTGAACGCCCGTCCTCGGTGCTCAAGGAACTCCTTGAAAACGCCCTCGATGCCGGCAGCAGTGCAATTCAGGTCCAGCTTGAGGAAGGCGGCGTCAAGCTGATCCGCGTTACCGACGATGGCTGCGGTATCGCCAAAGATGAACTCGCGCTGGCGCTCACCCGCCACGCGACCTCGAAGATCGCCTCGCTCGACGACCTCGAACGCGTTGCCACGCTCGGCTTTCGTGGTGAAGCGCTGGCTTCGGTGGCCTCGGTGGCGCGCGTCACGCTGACCAGCCGGCAAAAGAACTCAGCACACGCCTGGCGGCTAAACGGCGAATTGAACTCAACTGCCAATGCAGCACCGGAACCAGCCGCGCTGCTCGCCGGTACCGTCGTCGAAATGCGCGATCTCTACTACAACACGCCGGCCCGGCGTAAATTCCTCAAGTCCGAAGGCACCGAATTCGCGCATTGCGCCGAAGCCGTCAAACGAGTCGCACTAGCGCACCCCGCGGTTGCTTTTACGTTGACGCACAACGGCCGGGTCAGCCTGCATCTGGCAAAAAGCGATGCGCGCGGCCGCGCCGGCGCGATTCTCGGCGACGACTTTCTCGCCGAATCACGCACGCTCGACACCGGCATTGGGCCCGGCATCCGTGTTTTCGGCCAATGCGCCCTGCCCGCCCACTCACGCGCGCGCAGCGACGCCCAGTACTGCTATGTGAACGGCCGCTTCGTGCGCGACAAGCTGCTCAGCCACGCGCTGCGCGAGGCCTATCAGGACATGCTGCACGGCAGCCGCTTCCCGGCCTACTGCGTGTTCCTCGAAATCGATCCGTCGACGGTCGACGTCAACGTCCACCCGGCAAAAACCGAAGTACGTTTCCGCGACGGGCGCGCCGTGCATCAGTTCGTTTTCCACGCCGTGCAACGCACGCTTTCCAGCTCACTTTCCAGCGAACAAGGCATGCCGAACGCCAACGCCGGCAGCACGGCCTTTACTGGCGCATTGCCGGGGCAACAAACGTTTGCCAGCGCGTCACGGCCATCCTTCGGCAACTGGGCGCCACGGCAGGAATCGCTGCGCGTCAGCGAGCCAGCGGTCGCGTCCTACCTTGCCTTTGCCCAATCGGCGCAATCGGCCCAACCCGAACAAACCGCAGCCGCCCCGGCACACGGCGAAGCGCCGCCGCTTGGCTATGCACTCGCGCAACTACACGGCGTCTACATCCTCGCGCAGAATGCGCAGGGGATGATCGTCGTCGACATGCACGCGGCGCACGAACGCATCCTCTACGAAAAACTAAAAACCGCACTCGACGGCCGTCAGGTGTCCACGCAAGCGCTGCTCATTCCCGCCGTATTTAACGCCGATGCGCTCGATGTCGCCGCCGCCGAAGAACACGCCGAAGCCCTGCACCAACTCGGCTTCGACATCGCGCCGATGGGCCCCACCCAACTCGCTGTGCGCGGCGTACCGGCGCTGCTGCAAGCCGCCGACCCCGCTGCGCTTGCCCGCGCCCTGCTCGGCGAACTACGCGAACACGGCATCACACAACTGATGGCTGCACGACGTAACGAACTGCTCGCCACCATGGCCTGCCACGGCGCAGTGCGCGCCCGGCGCCTGCTGTCCATCCCCGAAATGAACGCCCTGCTACGCCAGATGGAAGAGACCGAACGCGCAGACCAGTGCAACCACGGCCGGCCGACGTGGACGCAAGTATCGATGGCCGAACTCGACCGGTTGTTTTTGCGCGGCAAATAGGAGCCCGCCCTCACCGCGCTGCCGCGCGCCCTCTCCCGCAGGAGAGGGCTGAGATGTGCAGCCGCCCGTGGCGGAAGCCCCCGCTTTTCTCCCTCTCCTGCGGGAGAGGGCCGGGGTGAGGGCCAAGCGCTTCAGGATGCTCGGATCGTTTTGTCGTCCGTCGACGGCGTATTTGAACCAACTGCGATTTTCAGTGGAGCGGGCAAATGATTACCTACACCAATATTGGCGCCTACGAAGCAAAAACCCACTTTCCCGAACTCCTGCGCAAAGTGAAGGCGGGCAGCGCGTTCCGGATCACCAACCGCGGCGAGCATGTTGCCGATCTGGTGCTGCCCGGCAGCGCCGACAGGCAGAGCGGCGCGCAAGCTGCCGAGCGCATGCTGCGCTTTGTCAGAAACCACTCAGCGGTCGAAAACTTCGACATCAAGGCACTGATCGGAGACGGACGAGACTGATGCGCTTCGTGCTTGATAACTCGATCGTGATGCGCTGGAATTGGAAGGAGTAAATCATGGCTGAAATATTCACCCGGCACGACACCGCTGAATTCCTCAAAACCGATGAGGATATGGCGGCCTACCTCGATGCCTGCCTGGAAGAAGCAGGCGACGATCCTGCCTATATTGCCCACGCACGTGGCTTGAAGCTCCATGCGCGAACGTCATGATTGAAGAAGCACGCTCCCTCCCGCCAGCCATCCTCTTGATGGGCCCGACCGCCAGCGGCAAAACCGCCGTGGCGATGGAACTGACGCGGCGCTTTCCCGTCGAGCTGATCAGCGTCGACTCGGCGCAGGTCTTTCGCGACATGGACATCGGCACCGCAAAGCCCGACGCCGCGACGCTCAAGGAATTCCCGCACCACCTGATCGACCTGATCAGCCCCGAGGAAGCCTACTCGGCCGCCCGATTCTGCACCGACGCGCTGGCCGCAATGGGCGAGATCAGCGCACGCGGCAAAATCCCGTTACTGGTCGGCGGCACCATGCTCTACTTCAGGGCACTGCTCGAAGGGCTCGCCGACCTGCCGCAAGCATGCCCGGAGACCCGCGCCGATATTGACTCGCAGGCCATCGCCCAGGGCTGGCCGGCGGTCCACGCGGCACTTGCGGAGATCGACCCGGCAACCGCCGCCCGCCTGCACCCGACCGACGCGCAGCGCATCCAGCGCGCACTCGAAGTCTTCCGCCTGAGCGGCCGGCCGATGTCGGCGCTGCTCGCCGCAGGCAAAAGCCAGTTGCCGCCTTACGAATTCCTCTCGCTCGGTCTGCTCCCCACCGAGCGCAGCGTCCTGCACGAGCGCATCGCGCAGCGCTACGACGCCATGCTCAAAGCCGGGCTCGAAGGCGAAGTCGACATGCTGCGCGCCAAATACCGGCTGAGCCTCAACCTGCCGTCGATGCGCTGCGTCGGCTACCGGCAGATCTGGGAAGTGCAGGACGGCCTCGCCCCGCGCAGCGAGATGCGCGACCGCGGCATCTACGCCACGCGCCAGCTGGCCAAACGGCAGATCACGTGGATGACAAACACGCTGAAGCCGGAGATTTTTGACTGTCTGGCGCTGGATGTTGAAGCGCAGGTTGGCGAACGGGTCGCCGGTTTTCTCGGCGAAAGCGTCTGAACTTGCACGCAAGACCATAAAAGAACTACATTCAGTCCTTACCTAATCAGGAGCACGCCCGTGCGCTACTCATCTCAAGTCAAGCCGATCAGCTACCTCAAAGCCAACGCGGCCGAGGTTCTGAAACACCTCGCTGAGCAGCGTCAGCCTATGGTCATCACCCAAAACGGTGAAGCCAAGGCCGTCCTGCAGGACGTGGCCTCGTTCGAAGAGACTCAAGAAACACTGGCCTTGCTGAAAATCCTCGCGCTAGGCAACCAGGATGTAGCCGCTGGCAAGCTCAAGCCTGTAGCCGATGTCGTTGGCCGCCTGCGCGCCAAGCGAACCGCTGTCTGATGGCTGGCACACCAGCCAAGTTCGAAATTCTGCTCACCGAGGGTGCGGAGCAGGACTTGGAGTCCATCCACGACTACATCTCCGAGTTCGACTGTGTGGCCAACGCCAACCACGTGCTGGATGAGTTGATCGAGGTTGTGGATAGCTTGTCGAAATTCCCGGAGCGCGGCAGTTACCCGAAGGAGTTGGTCGGCCTCGGCATCAAAGAGTACCGCCAGACTTTCTTCAAGCCGTACCGCGTGATCTACCGTGTCACAGGCAGCCAAGTCATCATCTATCTGATTGCTGACGGGCGCCGAGATATGCGGTCAGTGTTGGCGAAAAGGCTGCTGGGTGCGTAGTCCTCCTGCCAGTAATGGGCTTTGAACCAGTACTCATTTGAGCCGTAAGCGATGGTGAAAAAGCGACGCCATCTATCTATACTCGAAGCGTTGAAGCATTGCCGAATAAGGAGGTTGCCATGCTTGCTCATAAGGGAAAACGCCTCACCACGAGAATCACTGGCCACGTGCAGGAAAAACTGCAAGCGGCGGCAGATATCGTGGGCGCAACGCTGAACCAGTTTGTCGTACAAGCGGCTCTGGAAAAAGCGGATAAAGTCATTGAAAGCGAATCGACGACGGTACTGACTCGCAGAGAATCGCTGAGACTGCTGGCACTGATTGAAAATCCGCCACCGCGCAATGCGAAATTCCTTGAAGCGCAGGCCCGTTATCAGAGGATAAAGAACAATGCAGGTTCTACCACTGAACGACAGGCATGACAGGAAGGGCTTTGATTGTGGTGTCGCAGACCGGAACTGCCATGACCGCCGCCACCAAGAAACACCGCATCAGCATCCGCTGCGACACGCACACGCGCGCGCTGCTCGACCGTGCGGCCGCCTATGCGCACGTCAGCATCTCGGAATTTGCGCTCTCGCATGCCGTGGCTGCGGCCGAACAACTTGTGCTGGCGCACAAATCGATCACCTTGAAACCCGCTGATTTTCAGGCATTCCTCAGCGTGCTGGGCGCACCCGGCGAACCCAACGCCGCACTGCAAAAAGCCTTCGGGCGCCACGCGAGCAAGCTTCACAAATAAAGTGCCGTGCAGACCGCATGGATTGGCGATCTACGTCACTGTAGAGCAGCCTTTAGCATGCCCCGTAGCAAGAACACGCGGTGTGCGCCTCGACGATTCTCCAAAACCCTGAAAAAGTTGGACGGCTCACCATGTGTCATAATTTTCGCTTTATGCGATCCGGGGCGTTTTATTGCGACTCTCCGGGCCAAACGATAGCGAGCAGACGATGATAGAAAACAGACAGCAAATTGCGGCAGCATTCATCCCGTATCTTCGGGAATTTCTGGAACGTGTGAAGGCCGATACGCCGGCGCTTACTCAAGTGCAAATTCCGGCTGAACTCCAAGCGGCTGTGAATCCGCTTGGAGTGAGATTCAAGACCTCTTTCGGTCAAGGCGCTCCAGCAATAACCCCCTGGCTAGCTTGTTTTCTGCCGGGGCAGGCAGCAAGCAAGAAAGGTGTTTACCCGGTCCTGTTGTATCGCCGAGATACAAATACATTGAGTGTTTGTTACGGAGTTAGCGCGACAGCTCAAGCAGCGGAAGGGCTTTGGCCGAGAGAATGGCCAGAAAAATTGGTGGCCGGACTCAGACATTTTGGCCATCAAAATTTCGATGAATCGTTTGAGCTTCGGCTGTTCTCCAATGGGCAACTTGGCGACCACGAGGCGATTACCGACGCATTTCTTAAAGTGATTGACGACTACCTTCAAGCTCCACGAACCGGAGGAGGCAATCCCCCGACCTTACCGACGCCCGAAACAGATTTGAAGACGCTGGTTTTCAATGGTCAAAAAGACATCGAAGCGGCCGGATTGAAACTTCAAGCAGGTCTGTTGGGACGTTTTGCTGCGGCACTGCTTACCAAGCGCTTTCTCATACTCACTGGGCTGTCAGGCTCCGGCAAGACGAAGGTAGCGCATGCCTTCGCGGCATGGATTTCGGAATCGGAAGCGCAGTACCGCGTCGTCGCGGTAGGTGCAGACTGGACCACCAATGAAAATCTGCTTGGCTATCAGGATGCACTACGCCCGGAGATTTACCGCAAACCCACGAATCGCGCACTGGATTTGCTGCTGCGGGCGCTCGGCGACGCGGACCGGCCATATTTCCTGATTCTCGATGAAATGAACCTATCGCATGTCGAGCGCTATTTCGCCGACATGCTATCAGCCATCGAATCGTGCGAACCGATTGCTCTGCATTCCGCCACAGACAATCTGCCGGGTGGCAATGGCGACACACTGCATGTACCGCCCCGCCTGACCCTGCCGAAAAACCTGTTTATCATCGGCACGGTGAACGTGGACGAGACGACCTACATGTTTTCACCAAAGGTGCTGGACCGCGCCAACGTGATTGAATTTCGCGCTACGGCCGAGCAGATCGCCACGTTTTTGAGCGATCCGCAGCCAATTCGAATGGACGCGCTGGCTCATAAAGGCACCGGATATGGTGCAGCTTTCGTGACAGCGGCATCGGGTGCCGCGCCACAACTGGCGGAACTACCTGTATCGATTCACACCAATGGCGCGCAATGCGCCGCCGATCTCAAGGCGCGGCTGGTAGAGACGTTCACTGCGCTAGTGCCGATCGGTGCGGAATTCGGTTTTCGCACGGCATTCGAGATTTCACGCTTCGTAGCATTCCACGCCACCCTCACCGGGCCGGGTTGGCAATTTAGCGATGCACTGGATGCACAGGTTCTCCAGAAGCTGTTACCGAAACTGCACGGCTCGGAACGCCGGCTGGGGCCTGTGTTAAAGGTGCTAGAAGCGTTTTGCACCGCGCATAACTGCAATGCCAGCCAGGAAAAGATCCGGCGCATGCAGGACCGTCTGAAAGACGGCTTCACGAGCTTTGCCGAGGCGTAGCGCTTCGTGCCGTCCATTGAGACCTTGGATTTCACCGATGCCCGCGGCGTTTGCGTGGCGCGACTCAAGCTATTTGCGCTCGATGCCAGCGCGAGGACATGCAGCCCGCCCAACCTAATCCGGCTCGACCCGGCCGTCGCGCACGCACAGGGCGAGGAGGCTTTGCAACTAATCGAGTGCGCTCGCTACGAGTACACATTTGAGGACGCGCGCATCCGGCTAGATGCAGCCGATGGCGAACCGGGACGTTTGATCGAGACCAGCCGTCTCGACGGACGCGCCCACAGCGGCTTTTTGTCAACAGGGCTCAACACCGGCCGGCTTGCACTGGTGGCCCGCGACGAAAACGGCGAGCACATCGGTTGCGCCGCCGTGGAGGTGCGCTCGCGCAAGATCGGCTATCGCGCCGATTACCGACTGATGCTGGAGGACATCACCGAGCGCTGCATTGACTTGCTGATGGAGTTGCGGGCACCCACCGCGCTGCGTGCTGCGCCCGACCCCGGACATACGCCGCGCACCATGGTGCAACGCTTTGCCTTCTTGAAAGCCCTGTTGGGGTCGCCGTCATTTCAAAACGCGCTGCGTCGAATTTCCAGCCACCCACATCAGCGCTGGGAGCCGGAAGAAACCATGCTGGATACGCACCGGGGTTTTCGCCCGGATGCGCGCGCCTTGCGCCAATTGGCACGCGCGCCGCGCCGCGTGCCATTGCCTGCGTCGCACCCACTGGCGACAACCGTACCGTCCTTGCCGGAAAGGGTTTCGCTCTACCGCAACGTGCAAACCGAGGACACGCCAGAAAACCGCTTTGTAAAATTTGCGCTGCAAATGTTTTCGGGCTTTCTGGTGTTGATGCGGCAGCGTCTCGACGCCACTGGCGCAAACGATGCGCGCCTGCGTCATGAGATTGCGCTACTCATTGGTCAACTGGATGGCGCGCTAGGCGCTGACGTATTCCGGGGGGTGTCGCCACCCGACATGCTCCCGTTGGGCAGCCCGGTGCTCCAGCGCAAGGAAGGCTATCGCGAGGTCTATCAAGCTTGGCTCAAGTTCGACATGGCGGCGCGCTTAGTGTGGCGAGGCGGCGAGGATGTGTATGGTGCTGGCCAGCGCGACATTGCGACGCTCTACGAGTATTGGGTTTTCTTCAAGCTGCTCGACATTGTGACCGGGATTTTTCAACTGGAAAAACCTGCCGCCGACGAGCTGATGGAGAAAACAGCTGATGGTTTCGGGCTCAAGCTGAAGTCTGGCGAACAATTGGGTTTCGACGGAATAACATTTACAGGTGCTCGGCCGCTGCGCGCGCGGTTCAGCTACAACCGCAGCTTTACCCAAAATAACAACCGTAACGCAGCCGGTTCCTGGACCGAGCGGATGCGACCGGATTACACCGTGAGTCTATGGCCGGCCGATTTCAATGCGGACGAGGCAGAGGCTCAGGAACTGATGGTGCATGTTCACTTCGATGCAAAATACCGCATCGACAGCATCGAGCAACTATTCGGCCGTGACGATACCGAAATGGATGCGGCGACAGCGGCTGCGGACCTGAACGACGAGAAGCAGGAACAGAAGCTGGGCCGCTACAAGCGTGCCGACCTCTTAAAAATGCACGCCTACCGCGACGCCATCCGCCGTACACATGGAGCCTATGTGCTCTATCCGGGGGAATTGTCTCAACAGTGGCAGGGCTACCACGAAATTTTGCCCGGGCTGGGCGCCTTCCCGATCAAACCGGGGACGGGTACAGAGGCGCTGACCAATTTCATCCGCGATATTGTTACCCATACGTGCGACCGCGCGACGGCGCGCGAGCGCCAAAGCTACCACGTCTATAAGGCGCAGGAAGCACCGGCCAGCCACGCCGTGCTGCGCAAATTGCCAGAGAAGGTGGCTGGCAGCGAGCGGCGTACGCCGCCACTGGCTGAAACACACGTGCTGATTGGCTGGTACAAGAATGAAGCTCATCTTGAATGGATACGCGAGAAAAGACGTTACAACTTTCGAATGGACGTCGAGCGAGGTTCGTTGCACTTGAAGCCGGACGTGTCAGGCGCGCAGTATTTGTTGTTGCATAGCTACAAGGGCGCCACGTCGATGCTGTTCAAAGTCTACAAGACGGGCCCACGCGTTCTTTCCAAAAAAGCGATGCTCGATTTGGGTTATCCGAGCGACCAGCCGAAAGATTTTTACTTGGTATTCGACGTTGTCCCAGCCGATGGTTTCGAGGGCTACGAATGGGATTACCGCAAGCTGCCCGAGCGCCTGCAGAATCGTCAGTCGGCCGAGCCACAGACGATCACACTTGATGCGTTGATGGCGATAGCGCGCAAAAATTTGTTGGCAGGATGAGCCATCGGCCCCTTCACATCCAACAATCACACAGGAATCGCCAACCCTACTCATTCCCCAGCCCCAGTTCCGACGCCCCCATCCAGTAGCAAAGCAGCGGTGCCGGGATGCGCGTGATGCGGGTAGCCGTAGGGCGGCAGGCGGTAGATCAGGTGCGCGGTCTGCAACAGCTCGATGAAGTTCTGCGCCGTCGGCCGCTTGACCTCAAGATTGGCGCACAGGTCGGACATGTCGAGCAGCCCGCCGTCGTGCATGCACAGGTACAGGAAGGTGTGCTCCAGATCGAGCACCCGCCGTACGCCGAACAGGGCGGTCGTATCCAGTTTCAACATTTTGTTGATGATGTCTTCGCGCAGCAGGCGCTGGGCCTGTGTGATGCTCTCTACCTGGGCGGTCTGCGGGAAGCCGCCTCGCAGCAGATACTCATCAACGTGCCCGACGTAGAGCGCCGCGGACGTGATCACCAAGCGCCTTTCACCGGCACCCGGGATTTTCCGGAAGCCGTCGTCAAAACGCCCAGTTGCGGCCTGCCGTTGATCAGGCCAATTCGGGCGGCATCAAGCAAAAACAACGCGGCGCGGCTGACTAGGCAATTGCTGCCTGATCTGCCGCGCAGCACCAGCCATGATCTTTACTTCGGCAGGGTCAGTACGGTATCGATCACGTGAATCACGCCGTTAGACGCGATGATGTCGCTACCTTTGATTTTCACGCCATTCACATGCCAGCCATTCTTGTTGCTAAGGGTCAGCTTGCCGCCCTCCAGCGAGGCAACCATTCCCGCCTTTTGTTTCGACGTCAGTAACTCTTCACCCACGACGTGGTAGGTCAGCAGCTTGGTCAGCTGCTCCTTGTCTTTGAGCAGTGCCTGCAGCGCATCCGGTGGAATCTTCGCAAAGGCGGTGTCGGATGGCACGTAGATGGTCTTTTTGCCAGAAGCACTGCTTAGCGCATCGGCGAGGCCGGCTGCGTCTACCGCAGCAAGGAAGGTTTTGAAGTTGCCATTGACCTTTGCCATTTGAATGAGGTTGCGCGTCTCGGGCGTGTTTTTGGCCAGATTTTCGGTCAGCGTGTAGCCGGAGGGATCCTTGCTGTCCGTCGCATAAGCCATTACCGTCAGCGGGGTGGCTGCAATTACCGCAACGAGCAGTTTCAGCGAGAGGGTTGATTTCATTTTATTACTCCTTGTCATGGACAAAAATAAGTTAAAAACGATTTTATAACTTTATTTAATTTAACAGGCTGCATTGTCTAGGACAAATAGGGAGCAAAAAGTTCAGCAGAAACCGATATTTTTTAAATTTTTTATCATTCAGCAGCTGACCGGCACAACGCAGAAACCGGTGAAATCACGATTCGCGATAGAATGGGACATGGATATCGCACCGTACTTCCCCATCATCATCGCCGTCATTGGCTTCCTTGGCGTCTTTGCCGGAATCTATGTTGACCACCGTCTCGCCAAAAAGCGCGAGGCCAAGGCCCGGGCTCAGGAGAGTCTCCGGAAAGCAGCATAGCCGGACTCACCTCGTCACCGCACCATCTTCCGGCACTCCCCGCCGGGCACCATCGCACCGGTCATCACAGTCAATCAGTCAATAGGTGGCGGGTTGAATTGAGCTTGCGGACGTACTTTTACCAACGAACAATCGGGGACCACGATTGTTTTCTGGAGAAGATTAGCGATGCGGGCGCTAGCAGCCTGTCGGACTTGATGGGTCGAAGCGAAAAAAGCGGGAGACGAGGGCAGTTTTTGCCGGGTTTCAAGCGAATAGTCATTCTATTCGCGCAGAAAGCCGGTGAAAAATGAACCGTCTTCCCACTTTTTGCAGCCGACCTGGTCAAGTCCGACAGGCTGCTAGCCCAGCATCTCCAGCAGTATGTTGTGCCACTGGGCAGCGTCAATCTCGCCTAGCTTCCCGGACTTTGGCACAAAAAGCGGTCTGCCTAAAATTCTTGCTGTTCAATAAGAAACCCAAAAACCGTGGCCCCCAATGCCCTGATACGCCGCATGAGCTCCCCGCTAATCATGGCTCAGGCGCCCCACCACGCGCAGTTTGCCGTCAGGCATGCTGCGCGTCACGATGATCTCTCCTGACTCGGGGAATACGCCGGTGAGCGCGGTGATATTCACCTGATGCGTCACCAGGACAAGCGGGGTCGAAAGATCAGCGGCCTTGATCCAGGCAAGGATCTCACTTGACTGCTCGCGTTCGCGTTCGGATTCTGAAAAGAAGGAATCGAGTGCTGGCAGCGGTGTCACCTCACCCAGCGCCAGTAATCGCCCCGTCTCAAGGCAACGGCACCAGCGACTGCTGAAGACTTGCGCCCGCGTGACACCTGCCCGGCGAAAAGCGTCACCGATCCGTCGCGCCTGGTCCTGCCCCTCGCTGTTGAGGTTGCGCTGAGTCGCACATTCCTCAAGCCGAAAACCAGCGGGGTCACCGCCCCCCGGAGCCCTTGCGTGGCGCATCAGCAGCACATGTCCACCCTGCGCCACCGCCTGCCACAATTGGCTGTCGCCGAGCGCTGCGTGGGCCTTGGGGGCGAGTAGCGTGGCCAGCAGGAGCACGCAACACGAAAGAAAGTATGCAAAAGGACGAGTCATAGGCGCAATCAAGTCGGGCTGATCGAAAGAGGCAACAATCCAACGCTGAGCTTCTGCGCCGGATCATCGTACAAAATTCAGTGGCAGGATCCGCATGGAGAGCTGGTTACTACGACACGAATTCAGCGAAAAATGTTCCGGGCAAGGCCGTGCCGCAGGACGAGCTTTGTAGCATCAAGCTCGCCCTGCAATCCGCTGCTTCCTGCCGCTTGACACCGGTTTTATCTGACCAGATAATCTGACCAGATCGATCCAAACGGTGAGGTAATAGCGATGCATAGCTCGCACTGGCGTTTGCAAGACGCAAAAACTCAGTTCAGCCAGGTGGTTGAGGCGGCCTTGCAGGGGGAGCCGCAGCACGTTACACGCAGAGGTCGGGAGGCGGTGGTCGTTCTGTCCGAGGCTAACTATCGCGCCTTGCGTGAAGGCGCGCGTGCCAGTGCGCCAAGTTTCGTCGCACACCTTTTGGCCATTCCAAAAAGCGATGCGCCTGATGACGAAACTCGCCGTGTCGTGCTTCGCGATGTGGAACTCTGATGTTTCTTCTCGACACCGTCATCGTTTCCGAGTTACGCAAGCGGCAGCCGGATGTGGGCGTGGTTGCTTGGGTCTCCGCGCAATCGGGGGATCAGCTGCATCTCAGTGTCGTTACGCTGGGTGAAATCGAGCGGGGGATAGAAAAACGCCGCAAGGGTGACCCGGCGTTTGCCGATGCACTGACCGTATGGCTTGAGAGCTTGACGCGCCTTTATGCAGACCGGATTATCCCGGTGACGCCGAGCGTGGCGCGGCGCTGGGGGCGTTTGTCGGCGCAACTTGGACACGAAGGTGCCGACCTGCTGATTGCCGCGACCGCGCTGACTTATGGACTAACAGTGGTTACGCGTAATACCGCGCACTTCGAGCCAACCGGCGTTGGCTTGATCAATCCCTTTTCGATGCAAGACCGGGCGAACTAGAAAAAAACCCGAAGAGTGGCGTATTTATTGGCTTTGCAGCAATCTAAAATCGTAGACCGCCATCTGGCGCGGCCTGCAGGTCGATAAGAAAAAATCTATGCCGCCACGCCTTCATCGACCACCCGCCGCCGTGCCAGCAAGCTATAAACCGTCGGCACGACAAACAGCGTAAAGAAGGTCCCGAGCAGCAAACCGCCGACGATCACCCAGCCGATCTGCTGGCGGCTTTCAGCGCCCGCGCCGGTCGCCAGCGCCAGCGGAATAGCGCCAAGGACCATGGCGCCGGTAGTCATCAGGATGGGGCGCAGGCGCCGTTCGGCGGCGTCAATCACGGCCTGCCGGATATCGTGCCCTTGCTCCTGTAATTGATTGGCAAACTCGACGATCAGGATGCCGTGCTTGGTGATCAAACCAACCAGCGTGACCAGACCGATCTGACTATAAACGTTGAGCGTGCCGCCCGAGAGCAGCAACGCGAGCAGCGCACCGGTCATCGACAAGGGCACAGTAAGCATGATGATGAAAGGATCGCGGAAGCTCTCGAACTGTGCGGCAAGCACGAGATAGATGAAGGCCAGCGCCAGCATGAAGGTGAGCGCCAGCGAGGCGCTGGAAGTCTTGAATTCGCGCGACTGGCCGGCGTAGTCAATGGCGTAGCCGGGCGGCAGCGACTTGCCGGCGACGTCTTCCAAGAACTTCAGCGCTTCGCCCATGGTGTAGCCGGGCGTCAGGTTGGCGGTGATCGTGACGGCGCGACGCTGGCCGAAATGATTGAGTTCGCGCGGGCTGACCGTCTCATCGACGGTGACCAGATTGCCGAGCGGAATCATGCTGCCATCCTTGGCACGCACAAAAATATCGCGGATATCGGAAGGCGTCGTGCGATCTGCGTTATCCACCTGCACGATGACGTCGTACTGTTCGCCATCACGTTTGAAGCGCGTCACCTGCCGCCCCCCGAGCATGGTTTCCAGCGTGCGGCCGACCGTTTCGATCTGCACACCGGTATCGGACGACTTGTCGCGATTGACCGCGACCGAGAGTTCCGGCTTGTTCAGCTTGAGATCGGTATCAACGTTGGTGAAACCCGGATTCTTCGCCACTTCGCCGAGAATCTTGCTGGTTATCTGTTGCAGCTCCTGATACGAAGCCGAGGTGACAACGACAAAATTGACCGGCCGTTCGCGCGGGCTCTGCCCGAGCGAAGGCGGCATGACCGGGAAGGCGAGCACGCCGGGGATACCCATGAACTTCGGGAACAGCTCTTTCACCACCTCCGCCGCGCTGCGCTTGCGCTCGTTCCAGTCGGTCAGACCAATGAAGGAGATGCCTTGACTGACGGTCGGATTGCCGGCCACGACGAAAAAGCGCTCGACGTCGGGCGTCTTGCCATAAATATTTTCCAGTTGCTTCGCATACTTGTCGGTGTAATCGAGCGTCGCACCCTCCGGCCCGAGGAATACGCCGAGAATGACGCCGCGATCTTCAACCGGTGCCAGCTCGGACTTCAGCGCCTTGAGCAGAAAGACACTGGACACAGCGACCAGCGCAAAGGCCAGCATGACGATCCAGCGCCTGTTCAGCGAAGCCGTCAACACACGACGGTAGCCTTGCGTCATCCAGTTCAAAAACTGCTCAACCAGTACGTAGGCTTTGCCGTGCTTTTCTTCATGCTTCAACAGGATCGAGCACATCATCGGCGACAGCGTCAGCGCGACAAAACCGGAGACCAGCACGGCGCCGGCCAGCGTCAGGGCGAATTCGACAAAGAGCTTGCCGGTCCGCCCGGTCATGAAGGCAACCGGTGCATAGACCGCAGCCAGCGTGATGGTCATCGCCACCACGGCAAAGCCGATCTCCTGCGCGCCCTTGAACGCCGCCTCGCGGCGCGGCATGCCCTCTTCGATGTGGCGATAGATATTTTCCAGAACGACAATCGAGTCATCGACGACCAGACCGATGGCCAGTACCAGCGCAAGCAGTGTCAAGGTATTGATGGTGAAGCCGAGCATGAACATCAACGCGAAGGTGCCGATCAGCGAGATCGGGATCGTCACCAGCGGAATCAGCGTCGCGCGGAAATTGCGCAGGAAGAAAAAGATGATCAGCAGCACGAGAATGATCGCTTCGCCGATCGTCGTAAACACCGAGTCAATCGAACGGTCGATGAAGATCGACGAGTCGTAGGCAACATTGGCGTTCATGCCCGGCGGCAGTTCGCTGACGATTTTCGGCAACTCGGCGCGCAGCGCTTTCGACAGCTCCAGCGGATTGGCCGTAGCCTGCTTGATCACCCCCAGGGCAACGGCTGCCTTGCCGTTGAAACGCACCGTGCTGCGCTCGGAAGCCGCACCAATCTCGACACGGCCAAGATCGCCGATGCGCACCGCGTAGCTGCCCTTCGCATCGGCCGCCTGCTTGACGATGATGTCGGCGAACTGCGCCGGTTCGGTCAGATCGGTGCGCGCCACCACCGAGAATTCACGGGTCTGGCTTTCAATGCGCCCGGCCGGCACTTCAACGTTTTGCCGGCGCAGTGCATCTTCAACATCCTGCGGTGTCAGGTTAAAGGCCGCCAGCCGGTCGCGATCCAGCCAGATGCGCATGGCGAACTTGCGCTCACCAAAAATGCGCACGTCGGCGGCGCCGGGCATGGTTTGTAGACGCGGCTTGACGATCCGGTTGGCGACGTCGGTGACTTCCAGCGCGGAGTGTTTGTCCGAAGAAAAAGCGATCCAGATGATCGGGTTGGCATCGGCTTCAACCTTGGCGATCACCGGCTCGTCGATCGCCGTCGGCAGCTTGTTGCGTACGCGCGAAACACGGTCGCGTACGTCGGAGGCCGCCGAATCGGGGTTACGTTCGAGCTTGAAACGCACCGAGATCTGGCTGTTTTCCTGCCGCGAGATCGAGGTAATAACATCAACCCCTTCGATGCCGGCGAGCGAATCCTCCAGCGGTTTGGTGATCTGCGATTCGATAATCTCAGCCGAGGCCCCGCGATAAACCGTTTCGACCGTCACCACCGGCTCGTCGATTTTCGGGTACTCGCGAACCGGCAAGCGGGTGTAGGAGACGAGGCCGATCAGCATCACCGCCAGCGAGAGCACCGTCGCAAAAACCGGGCGACGGATGCACAGATCCGATATTTTCATTTGCCTGACCCGGCAGGAACGGCGGGCTTCGCCGCCGGCGCAGCAGGCGCCGCTTCACCGATGGCACGCACCGGCGCGCCGTCACGCAACTTGAGCTGGCCGGCCGTGACAATTTCGTCACCGGCATTCAATCCCTCGATAATTTCGACTTGCGCATTTCGCCGCAGGCCGGGCTTGACCACGACGCGCACGGCTTTGCCATCGCTCACGCGAAACACATAAGGCGCCTTGGCATCGGGAATCAGCGCCTGTTCCGGGATCAGCAGTACATTGCTGCGCTTCTCGAGAATCAGGCGCACACGTACGAACATGCCGGGGCGCAGCTTGGCTTCGGCATTCGACAGCAGTGCCCGGCACGAAATGGCACGGCCGTTGGTATCGACCAGTGGGTTAATGGCATCGAGCACGGCCTCAAAACGCTGGCCGGGTAGCGCGTCGGTCGAAATCTCGATGCTCTGCCCCGGCTTGAGCTGGCCGAGATACGACTCAGGCAGCCGGAAATCAATCTTCAGTGTGCTGATGTCCTCAAGGTTGATCAGCTCCTGACCTTCCTTGACGTAATCGCCGACGCTGACGTTACGAATACCAACGACGCCGGCAAACGGCGCCTTGATGCGCGTCTTGTCGAGCTTGGCCTGCGCCAGCGCGACAGCCGCTTCCTGCACCTTGAGCGCAGCCCCCGTGTTGTCGAGCGATTGCTGGCTGATGAATTTTTTCTCGAACAACTCCTGATTGCGCTTCTGATTCGACTGCGCCAGCCCGAAATTGGCTCTCGCCTGCTCGAACTCAGCCGACTGCATGGCCGCGTCGAGGCCGACCAGCAGCGCGCCTTTGCTCACCGCAACACCATCCTTGAAATTGATCGCCGAGATCCGGCCGGCCGTTTCCGGGCGCAAAACAACCGATTCGTTCGAGCGCAGCGAACCGACCGCCGTCGCATCGAGCGCCAGATCAACGGCGACCACTTTGTCTGTTTCAACCGGCAAGGCGAAACCGCCGGGCGGGCCGGCGGGCACGGCACCAGCCGGCTTGTTCGCTACCGCCATTGGCGCAACGGGCAAAGAACGATTGGCTTCGTAAGCAAAATAGGCAAGGCCGGATAGACCGGCAAAAGCCAGTAGGACAATCCAGAGACGGCGTTTATTGCTTGGCATGGGCATCCAGTTCAGAGACAGTCGCATTGCAAATTAATGACCAAACAGTCATTAATTTGCAAGTTTACATTAATTGGGGGAAATTTGTGTGTCTTTGCCGCAAGCTGTTTATGACCGAAGCACACTCACAAGGTTCTTGTTCATGGGCCTTTGCGCCGATTCCATTTGTCGCAGCATACAGCGCCTTAGCACTTGCCAGAGCGCGCTCAGGCATTGCCACTTATGCTGCTCAAGTTTCATTGAAAACATCCGTTAATAGCCGCAGGAGGGGGTAGCGCAATTTTCAACGAGGTAGAAAAATGAGGATCCCGACGGCAGCCATTCCCCATGTAGAAAACGCTGTGGGCAAGACAAGTGAACCGGACAAAGCAGAACCCGTGAGCAACGCGAGCGCGGCCGGTTACGAGCGTTGGCATGCATCGCCGGCGCAAACGAACAATGAGCTTGCTGACGCACCTCGTCAGGAGCCGGCACCGCTTGCACAGGGAAGCGGCAAGCCAGGACGGGAACGTCGCAGGGGTGAACGGCGAGGTGGAAAAAACCCCACCCTGCTTGACACGCGCCTGACACATGTTTCCCGCCGGAAAACAGGGACGTCGGGAATCCGTCTGAAAGTCTGACCTACGTCAGCACTCGAAAACGGGACGCGGCAGGGCAAACAGCTTAAACGACGATGGTCTGCGCCTCACCCTCAGCGCGTGGCTGAATGCTGCCGATTTCGACAGCTTTTTCACCGGCGACGTGCAGCAGTTGCAGCGCCTGTGCAACGTTTTCACGCGCCACGACCACCACCATGCCAATGCCGCAGTTGAACACGCGGTGCATTTCATCCTCGGCCACGTTGCCTTCGCGCTGCAGCCAGTCGAACAGCTTGGGACGTTGCCATTTCGACTGATCGATGACCGCCTTGACGCCCTCCGGCAGGACGCGCGGCACGTTTTCAGTCAGGCCGCCACCCGTGATGTGCGCCATCCCTTTGACCGGCAACACGGCCATCAGCGCAAGCAGCGGCTTCACGTAGATACGCGTCGGCGCCATGATCGCGTCGGCCAGTGTCCGTGTTTGCGTACCCTCGCCATCGAAAGCAGCATCAAGATCCGGTTTTGCGCGCGCAATGATCTTGCGCACCAGCGAATAACCGTTGGAGTGGGCGCCGGAAGACGGCAGACCAAGCACCACGTCACCCGCAACGATGGTCGAACCGCTGATGATTTTCGACTTCTCGACGACGCCAACGGCAAAACCGGCCAGATCATATTCGCCATCCGGGTACATGCCGGGCATTTCAGCCGTTTCGCCGCCGATGAGGGCGCAACCCGAATACTCGCAACCCTGCGCGATGCCTTTGACGACATCTGCGGCAGTATCGACGTCGAGCTTGCCGCAGGCAAAGTAGTCGAGAAAGAACAGCGGCTCGGCACCCTGTACCAGAATGTCGTTAACGCTCATCGCCACCAGATCGATGCCCACCGTGGCGTGCCGTTTGAGCTCGAAAGCCAGCTTGAGCTTGGTGCCAACGCCGTCGGTGCCGGAGACCAGCACCGGCTCCTGGTAGCGCTTGGGCACCTCGAACATTGCGCCAAAGCCGCCAATACCTGCGAGAACACCTTCGCGCATGGTCTTTCTGGCGAGCGGTTTGATGCGTTCGACGAGTTCGTCACCGGCGTCCATATCGACACCGGCGTCACGATAAGAGAGGGAGTCCTGAGTCATTTTGGTGGTTGTCCCGAGCAAGGCTGGCGAGTGCTGCGAAGTGCTAAAATGATCGACTTCGCTTGCAAAAACCGGAATTTTATCTGAAATGGCCGCCGCGCGCGCTGCTCGCAGCACAAGCCTTTCGTCAGAAACACCCCCTTCAATGCGCCAACTGATCCTCGACCTGCTGCCGGAAGCCGCGCCCAGCCTCGACAATTTTGTCGCCGGCAGCAATCTCGAAGCGCTGGCCGGGCTTGCCGCCTGGCTCGTGCCGGAGAACCGCGAACCCTTGCTCTTTCTGTGGGGCGAAGCCGGGGCGGGGAAGACGCATCTGCTGCGCGCCAGCGAAGCCCGCTACATCGACGCGATGGGCGACCCCGAACTGGGCGGTATCGGCGAGGCGCTGGATTTTTACGCAATCGACGGCATCGAGGCGCTCGGCGAAAGCGGACAAATCGCGCTGTTCAATCTGTTCAACCGGCTGCGCGCGGCGGGCGGTCGTTTGCTCGTTGCCGCCGCCGTACCGCCGCTGCAGCTCAAGCTGCGCGAGGATCTGCGCACGCGCCTTGGCTCCGGCCTCGTTTATCGCCTGCAACCGCTGACCGATGCGGAAAAACTCGATGCAATCAGGGCGCAAGCCACCGCACGCGGCCTGCGCCTGCCGGTCGACGCGCTCAATTACCTGTTTGCCCGCGCACCGCGCGACATGCGCAGCCTGACCGCTTTCATGGTTGCACTTGATCGTTATTCGCTGGAGCACAAGCGCCCGATCACGCTACCTCTGTTGCGTGAAGTGCTACAAACCCCACTGGGAATCTGAAATGCAACTTGTCCTCTTTGACCTCGACAACACCCTGCTCGCCGGCGATAGCGACTTCGAATGGGCGCAATTCCTGATCGCCAAGGATGTTCTCGACCGCGAGCTGCATGAAGCGAAGAACCGCGGCTTCTTTGACGACTACAAGGCCGGCACGCTCGACATTCACGCTTTTCTCGACTTCCAGCTGCAACCGCTGGCACGCCACACGCGCACCGAGCTCGATGCCTGGCATCGCGAGTTCATGATGACACGCATCCTGCCAATTGCCGGCAACAAGGCGCGTGCGCTGGTACGCAGCCATCTGGACAGCGGCGCACTGTGCGCGGTCGTCACTGCGACCAATAGCTTCGTCACCGCACCGATTGCCCGCGAATTCGGTATCCCGCACCTGATCGCCACCATTCCTGCACAAAAGGACGGCCAATTCACCGGCCAGCCGCGTGGCACGCCATCGTTCCGCGAAGGCAAAATCAGCCGCGTTGAAGACTGGCTCGAAGCAATGGGCCTGTGGTGGAGCAGCTTCGAACGCAGCTGGTTCTACAGCGACTCACACAACGACCTGCCGCTGATGGGCAAGGTCAGCGACCCGGTGGCGGTCGATCCCGACGAAAAACTCCACGCCCACGCCACCGCCGCCGGCTGGCCGATCCTGAGCCTGCGCGGTTGATGGAAGCGGCATTTAAATCTACCGCAGAGGTAACGCAGAGAAAAACAAGAGCTTTCGATGTTTTCGCTCTTCTCTGCGTTACCTCTGCGTCTCTGCGACTCTGCGGTGAGTTTTTTTCAAACACTCTCGTCAGGTAAGCGCCTGATTTCCAGCAAAACATCCGCTATCATGGCGTTCTTTTGCCGTACCGCACCATCAACAAGAAACGAGCGATGATTCGTAAATTTATCTCCCGCGTCCTTGGACGCAAGCCGCCCGGCGCCCATGGCGAGCCGGCTGTCCTCCCGGTTGGCAAACACGGCGTGCGCCGTGACAGCATCAGCAGCGGTAGCCGGCGTACGGTGGAAACATTGCAGGAGCATGGTTACCTGGCCTACGTCGTCGGTGGCGCGGTGCGCGATCTGCTGGCCGGCTTCACACCCAAGGACTACGACGTGGCGACCAATGCCACGCCGGAGCAGGTACGCCATTGCTTCCGCCGCTCGCGCATCATTGGCCGGCGCTTCCAGATTGTCCATGTGCTGATGGGGTCAGAAACCATCGAGGTCACCACCTTCCGCGGGCACCACAGCGAAGCGGACAAGAGCCTCGCCAAGAACACCACCCACCACAACAGCAAGGCGCATACCGATGCGCAAGGCCGCGTGCTGCGCGACAACGTCTTCGGCAACCAGATGGAAGACGCGGCGCGCCGCGATTTCACGGTCAATGCGCTGTACTACGACCCGGTCTCCGAAACGATCATCGACTATCACCACGGCGTCGCCGACATCAAGGCGAAAACCCTGCGCATGATCGGCGACCCGCCGACGCGCTACCGTGAAGACCCGGTGCGCATGCTGCGCGCCGTGCGCCTCTCGGCCAAACTCGGCCTGACCATCGAGCCGGCAACTGCCCGGCCGATTCGCGAAATGTCCGAGCTGATCGGCAACGTGCCGCCGTCGCGCCTCTTTGACGAGATGCTCAAACTGCTGACCTCGGGCTACGCCGTCAAGTGCGTTACCCAGTTGCGCGCCGAGGGCCTGCATCACGGCCTGCTGCCGCTGCTCGACGTCATTCTCGAACAGCCGCTCGGTGAACGTTTCGTCATGCTGGCGCTGGAAAGCACCGACCGGCGCGTGCACGAAAACAAACCAATTTCGCCCGGCTTCCTCTTTGCCACGCTGCTCTGGCACGAAGTGCTGGCCAAGTGGGCAGCGATCCAGGCGCGCGGCGAACGCGGCATTCCGGCGCTGTTTCTGGCGATGGACGAAGTGCTCGATGTGCAAGCTGAAAAGCTCGCCATCACGCGCCGTATCGCCGGTGACATCAAGGACATCTGGGCGCTGCAACCGCGCTTCGAGCAACGCTCGGGCAAGCGCCCCTACGGCGTGCTTGAACAACCGCGCTTCAAGGCCGGCTACGACTTCCTGCTGCTGCGCGGCGAATCCGGCGAAATCGACAGCGAAATCAGCGAATGGTGGACCGACTTTCTCGACGCCAACGACGACGCCCGCGCCGCCATGCTGTTGCCGCAACAACCGGGCGAAGCGAAAAAACGCCGGCGTCGCAAGCGCAAGCCGGCAGGCGGTGGTGCACCCGAACCAGGCAGCCCGGAATAACGCACCAGGACGCTCGAAAGTCAGGCGCATGTCTATTTCGCCCCAACCTCCGGCACTCGCCTTTGTCGCACTCGGCGCCAATCTGGATGACCCGGTTGCCCAAGTGCGTGCCGCCGGCGAAGCACTGGCCGAACTGCCGCAGTCAAAACTCCTGCGCATCTCCTCGCTCTACCGCACAACACCGGTCGGCATCCACGGTCAGCCGGATTTCATCAACGCTGTTGCCGCGCTTGAAACGCAGCTTGCGCCGCACGAATTGCTCACCGCCCTGTTCGCGGTCGAAGCGCACTTCGGCCGCCGTCGTGATTTTCACCACGCGCCACGCACGCTGGATCTCGACCTGCTGCTTTTTGACGAACAAACAATCGTCAGCGAACAGCTCTGTCTGCCGCACCCGCGCATGCACCTGCGCGCCTTTGTCCTCGCACCGCTACTGGAGATCGCTCCCGGCTGTCTGATTCCCGGACGCGGCAGCGCCGCCGCCTGGCTCGCTGCAGTGAGCATGCAGCACATTGAACGCATCGCCCCGGTCCCGACATGCTGAAAATCCCTGTCCTCTGGCAAACCGTGCTGCTGCTGACAGCCTCGAATGTCTTCATGACCTTCGCCTGGTACGCGCACCTCAAGCACCTGAACGATCGCCCGTGGTGGCTCGCTGCGCTGATTTCGTGGGGCATTGCGCTTTTTGAATATCTGCTGCAGGTGCCGGCCAACCGCATCGGCCACACCGAACTGTCGCTCGCCCAGTTAAAGATCCTGCAGGAAGTAATTACGCTGACGCTTTTTGTCCCTTTTGTCGTTTTTTATATGCAACAACCGCTCAAGCTTGACTATCTATGGGCAGCTCTGTGTATCCTAGGCGCTGTGTATTTTGTATTTCGTTCGTAAATAATCGGGGAGGTGTGTCATGGGGCTATTCGGGAATTCCTCGCGTGAAACAGAGCTGCGTCAGCAACTCGAAGCCGCGCAAAGTGAAGTTGTCAATTTGAAACAGCAACTCACCTCGCTCGAAGCGGAGCGCAAGTCGATCGAAGATCGCTACAACGCAGCGGCATCCGTCAGCAAGGGCTGGGAGGATTTACTGCAGAACTTCGGCCACTTCGGCAACAGCTTGGTCGAATCGCAATCGAGTATCTCGGCAATGGCCACGACCATGAAAGAAGAAATCGTCGCCGCCACGAAGACTGCGGAGATGTCCAGCATCAGCCGTGACCTGATGCGCAAACTCAGTGACAATCTGAGTCTGCTGGCTGGCAACTCGCATGGCACCATGGCGCAGGTTGAAGGATTGAGCACCAGCGCCGAGAAAATTGGCGGCATTGTCAATCTGATCAAGGAAATTGCCGACCAGACCAACCTGCTTGCACTCAATGCGGCAATCGAAGCGGCGCGTGCCGGCGAAGCTGGGCGAGGTTTTGCCGTGGTTGCCGACGAAGTACGCAAACTGGCCGAACGCACAACCAAGGCCACCAGCGACATTTCTGCGCTGATCGGCACGATCAAGCACGACACACTGCAGGCCAAGGACAGCATGTCCAACCTCGCCAGCCAGGCCGATGACTTCGGCCATCAGGGAACTTCAGCAACCGAACACATTGACGGCATCCTCGGCCTGTCGAAAAAAATGGAGCTGGCAATCGCCGGTGCCGGACTGCAAAGCTTTACCGAGCTGGCCAAGATCGACCACCTCGTTTACAAATTCGAAGTTTACAAAGTCTTCATGGGCATCTCCGACAAGAAAGCCGATGACTTCGCCACCGACAAGAACAGCCGCTTGGGCCGCTGGTACTACGAAGGCGACGGCAGGAACTGCTTCTCCAAGCTCGATGGTTACCAGGCGTTGGAAGCACCACACCAGCGGGTGCATCAGTTGGGTCGCGAAGCTATTGCCCGGCTACTCGGTGGCGATTTCAGCGCCGGCGCAGAGCAACTCACGCGCATGGAAGAGGCCAGCATGGAAGCTCTTTCCTGCCTCAGCCGCATAGCCGCCGCCGGGGCAAACGACCCATCCGTGCTGTGCGCGCAAAAATAAGCACCTGCTTCGATGAGGAAAAACCCGCTCGCGGCGGCACGTCACATTGTTGTTGAAGGCCCGATCGGCGTCGGCAAGACCAGTCTTGCCCGACGCCTGGCGGAGCATCTCGAAGCCAGACCATTTCTGGAACAACCGGAACTCAATCCATTCCTGAGCCGCTTCTACCAGGATCAGCGCCGCTTTGCCTTGCAGACACAGCTATTCTTTCTTTTTCAACGCCTTGACCAGTTACGCGAGCTCTCACAGCCTGATTTCTTTACGCAGACGGTCGTCGCCGACTACCTGCTTGAGAAAGACCCGCTCTTCGCTCTGCTGACGCTCAACGACGATGAGTACACGCTGTACCGGAAAATTTACGACCACATCTCACCGCAAATGGCATCGCCGGATCTGGTGATTTATCTACAGGCAAGACCGGAAACATTGATCGCCCGCGTACGCAAACGCGGTATCGATATGGAACGCAAGATAAGCGATGCCTACCTGACCGTTCTTGCCGAAAGCTATACCCGCTTTTTCCACAACTATGCTGCGGCGCCAGTAATGGTGGTCAACTCCGAAAATCTTAATTTCGTCGACAACGACGATGATTTCCATTTGCTTGTCCAGCGTATCGAATCGATGCGCGGACACCGCGAGTACTTCAACCGGGGAGAGTAGCGCCATGTCCACCCACGTTGTTACGCGTCGAATGACGCACGTCGACCTCGAAAAGATGCGTGTTGCCGGTGAAAAAATCGCCGTCCTCACCTGCTATGACGCAAGCTTCGCGCGACTCTGCGACAGCGCGGGAGTAGATGTTCTGCTGATCGGCGATTCGCTCGGCATGGTGCTGCAGGGCCACGACTCGACACTGCCCGTCAGCCTCGCCGATATCGCCTATCACACCAGCGCGGTGGCTCGTGGCTGCCAGCGCCCCCTAGTAATTGCCGACATGCCCTTTGGCAGCTTCCAGGAAAGCCCGCAGCTCGCCTTCCGCCACGCCGCGACACTGATGGCCGCCGGCGCCCAGATGGTCAAGCTTGAGGGCGGTGTAGACATGGCAGAGACAACCCGATTTCTCACGTCACGCGGCATTCCGGTGTGCGCTCACGTCGGCCTCACGCCGCAATCGGTCCATCAACTGGGCGGTTACCGCGTGCAGGGTAAGAATGATTCCGGTGCAGCCAGGCTGATCGCCGACGCCCTTTCACAACAGGAGGCCGGGGCTTCTCTCATCGTGTTTGAGGCGATACCCGAAGCACTTGCTGCTGAAGCCACACTAAAACTCAACATCCCGACCATCGGCATCGGCGCCAGCAAGGAATGCTCAGGCCAGGTGCTGGTCCTGCACGACATGCTCGACATTTCAGGCGGCAAGAAGGCGCGTTTTGTCAAAAATTTCATGTCCGGACAAGCATCCGTCGCCGCCGCCATCGCAGCCTATGTCGCAGCGGTCAAGGATGGCAGCTTCCCGGCACCGGAGCATTGCTACTGACATGAACCCAAGCGCCTTCAACACGGAGTACAAGGAGACACAGAGATCACGGAGAAAAGCAGAGCAATATTTCTCTACGCTCTGTGTTCTCTGTGTCTCCGTGCTCTCTGTGTTGAAAGAGGTTTAACCCGTGCAAATCCATTCCACCATCCCCGACCTGCGCGCCGCCCTGAAAGACAGGGGCCGCGTCGTTTTCGTGCCGACCATGGGCAATCTGCATGCGGGCCACATCAGCCTGATGCAGCAAGCGCGGGCGCACGACGAGCAAGGCAACTGCGTGGTTTCCAGCATCTTCGTCAACCGCCTGCAGTTCGGGCCGAATGAGGACTTCGACAAGTATCCGCGCACCTTCAATGCCGACTGCGAGAAGCTTGCAGCAGCAGGGGTTGATGTTCTGTTCGCGCCGACCGAAGCCGACCTCTACCCGGAGCCGCAGCAATACCAGGTTGATCCGCCTGACATCCAGCATCAACTTGACGGGGAATTCCGCCCCGGGCACTTCCGCGGCGTGGCTACGGTCGTGCTCAAGCTGTTCAATATCGTGCAGCCGCAGGCCGCACTGTTCGGCAAGAAGGATTATCAGCAGCTGATGGTTCTGCGCAACATGACGCGCCAGCTTGCCCTGCCAATCGAGATCATTGGCGGCGAAACAATTCGCGCAGAAGATGGCCTGGCACTTTCCTCGCGCAACGGCTATCTGTCCTCAGCTGAACGCGCGGAAGCCCCGCGCCTTTATCGCATCCTGCAAGGAATTCATGACGCCATCCGTCACGGCAATAGCAACTTTGCCGAACTGGAACAGGAAGCCCGTGTCGAACTCGGCAATAACGGCTGGAAAACTGATTATGTTGCAGTGCGACAACAGTCTGACCTGCAACTTCCGCAGCCCGGAGAACAAGCACTGGTAACGCTTGTAGCCAGTCGACTGGGTGCAACGCGACTCATTGATAACATTGAAATTCAGGCATCATGACTTGCTCGTTGACACGCGACAATTTGCCGCTACAATGCCCTTCCCCCAACTCCTCGCACGGGTGAAACCATGCAGAGAACGATGCTGAAGTCGAAGCTGCACCGCGTAACAACCACGCATGCTGAACTTCATTACGAAGGTTCATGCGCGATTGACGAGGATCTGCTCGATGCTGCCAATATCCGTGAATACGAACAGATTGACATCTGGAACGTAAACAACGGAGAACGCTTTACAACCTACGCGATTCGCGCAGAACGCGGGTCGGGCGTCATCTCGGTCAATGGCTCTGCCGCGCGTCGCGCTGCGCCCGGCGACATTCTGATCATTGCCACCTTCGCCGTTTACAACGAAGTCGAGCTGGCCAAATACGCGCCGGATCTGATCTACGTCGATTCGCAAAACCGCATTGCCCGCAAGGGCCACGCCATTCCAACACAAGCTGCCGCCTGATCTGCTACGCAGGCACAAAAAAGCCGCGACCCGGGTCGCGGCTTTTTTGTGCCTATTTTTCGCCACACTCAGGCCGCATCCGGCACCGCCTTTGGCTTGCGCGGACGACGGCTGCGTGCGGCAGGCTTTGCGACTGCCGGGCCAGACACCGGCTCCGAAGCGCTGCCTGCCACCTCAGGGACAGGTAACACTGTCAAATCGGGCATCTCCACCTTTGCCTCAACTGGCTTTCGACTTCCCCGCCCTTTGCGACGCGACGCGGGCTTGGCAGCTGCCTGCTCAACGAGCACCAGCTCCGGCACAGCGTCAACGTGCAAAGCCGGCAGGTCGACGACCGCTTCATTGCGGGGCCCTATACCACTTCCCCGAAAGACGTAGGCACCCGACTTCTCATCCCGGCCGCATTCGAGCAAACCGCGCACCTGCGCTTCCTCAAGCAGATTGCCAAAGGCCCGAAAACCATAATAGGACTCGTTGAAGTCCGGCTTGCGGCGCTTGATTGCCTCCTTCAACATTGATGCCCATATTTTTCCACTATCCCCTCGCTCGGCAACCAGGGCCTCGAAAGTCGCGACAGCCAGCTCGATTGCCACGCTCTTGCGCGCTTCCAGCTCATCCTTGCGACGCTTCTCCTCTTCCGGCGGACGCTTGGGCGGGGGCGGTGCGCCACGCGTGTCACGTTTCGCCGCCGCACGCTGACTCTCGCGCACGAGATCATCGTAAAAAATGAACTCATCGCAATTGGCAATCAGCAAATCCGAGGTCGACTGCTTCACACCAACACCAATCACATGCTTGGCGTTCTCGCGCAACTTGGAGACCAGCGGGGAAAAGTCAGAGTCGCCGCTGATGATCACAAAAGTATCAACGTGCGATTTGGTATAGCAAAGATCAAGCGCATCAACCACCAGCCGGATGTCGGCCGAGTTCTTGCCTGACTGACGGACATGTGGGATTTCGATCAACTCGAAGTTGGCTTCGTGCATCGTTGCCTTGAAACCCTTATAACGATCCCAATCGCAATAGGCTTTCTTGACGACAATACTGCCCTTGAGCAGCAAGCGCTCAAGCACTGGCTTGATGTCAAACTTCTCATACTTTGCGTCGCGCACGCCGAGTGCGACGTTTTCGAAGTCGCAAAATAGCGCCATGCTGACGGTATCGGGGGATGCGGCCATAATCTTCTCCAGAGCATTGAGTGTCGAGTATACCGCCATCGACACGGACCGCCTGCGATGCGGGCGCCGATATATCCGACGCATGCCCTTTTCGACACACCGGGACGAATGACGCCACCAGCCGACGATTCAATCAACGCGGCGCGGGTATAATGCGATCATTGATCAATCGCCTGACCCAAGACCTCGCTGCCCATGAAATTTTTCTCCGCTCTCATTCTCTGCATGACCTTGATACTTTCTGGCTGCGCAGAGCCCGTCGCTTTCAAATCCACCAACATTTCCGGCGCTGAATGGGGCAAAGACTTCAATCTGACCGACCACAACGGTCAAGCGCGGCGCCTGAGTGATTTCAAGGGCAAAGCGGTCATCCTGTTCTTCGGCTTCACCCAATGCCCGGATGTCTGCCCGACCACGCTCAGCGCCATGCGCGACACATTGGGCCTTCTCGGGCAGGATGCCGGTCGTGTGCAGGTACTTTTCGTCACCCTCGACCCGGCCCGCGACACAGCGCAGTTACTCGCCGATTACGTTCCGAAATTTCACCCAAGCTTCATCGGCCTGCGTGGTGACGACGCAAGCATCGCTGCGCTGGCCAAGGACTTCAAAGTTTTTTATGCCAAGCAGCCAGGCACAACACCTGGCAGCTACAGCATCGACCACTCTACCGGAAGTTACGGGTTTGATCCCCAAGGCCGGCTCCGGCTGCTCTTTCGCCACGGCGAGACGCCTGCCAACATCGCGGCCGATCTAAAGCTGCTGCTTGCCGGCAAATAATTTTTTCAGGATATCGCTCATGAAACACATGCTTGTACTGCTTGCCTTTCTCGCTTCTTTCGCTGCGCCGGCAACCGCAGCACCGACTCCCGAACAAATCAATCTCGATATCGGCACGCCACCCGTCATGGTTGCCAAGCACACGCTGGCACAGCGCTTCTCAAGACTGGTGCGATTCTATGATGCAGGGATCATCGGCCTGGGCAACGACGGTATGGTCAAGATGCGCGACGGCAGCAAGCTGACGCTGACCCAGCGACAAATTGCCGAGAAGTTGATTGACCAGGAAAATCCCGAACGCAACTCGCTGATTTTTGCCATCGCCGAAGCACACGGCGGTAAGGAGGCGCAACCGGCAACCCGGGTGGCACAGGTAAAGCGCTGGAAGGATCAGTTTCACGCCGGCTGGTGGATGGAGGACGCTCAGGGAAACTGGGCGAAGAAGCCCTGACTGGAAAAGCGTAACAGCGCGTTGCTCTGCGACATTTTGTCACACGCCGCCTCGCAACAGCCCATTTATAATCCAGCCCCATTGACATCATCAGGGAGTACAGCTTGAAAGCAATTCGCAGACATCTTGCAATCACCTTGCTCACCCTCGCCTCCAGTGCGGCATTGGCGGCGGATATCGAGGTTACGACCCCCTGGGTCAGAGGCACGGTCAGCGGTCAGCAGGCGACTGGCGCCTTCATGGAAGTCACCAGTAAATCCGGTGCGGTGCTCGTTGGCGCCGCCAGCCCGGTTGCCGGCATCACGGAAATCCATGAAATGAAAATGGATGGTGGCGTCATGAAGATGCGCGCCATTGCACGTCTTGATCTACCTTCCGGCAAGCCCGTCAAGCTAGCGCCCGGCGGCTATCACGTGATGTTGATGGATCTCAAGCAGCCGCTTAAAAAAGGTGAGATCGTACCGATCACCCTCAGGGTTGAAGGCAAAAACAATACGGTAGAAACCATCGATATCAAGGCTGAAGTGCGTGACCTGACGGCCACGGCGCCAGCAGCGCACAATCACAAGCACTGATCAGCGCAAGGCTTGCTGAAGATAAGGGAGCAGACGGCATTGCCGTCTGCTCTTTTTTATTTGCGGAGCAAAGAAACCACCGCCGCCAGCAGGCATGCTGCGCATACCCCGTGACTGACCGCCAGCCACAGGCTGAAACCGCTGAGTACCGTCAGCGCCCCAAGTCCCAGCTCGACAATCAGCAAAAGCAACACGGCACGCCCTGCATTGCGCGTCACATCAAGTGATAACGCCTGCACCCCGGCAATACCAAGCAGCAACAACGTGCTGACAGCGCTGTAGC
>JBIKLY010000022.1:0-35895 GCA_044359525.1 Rhodocyclaceae bacterium
GCGCCAGCGAGGTGGCGTCAGCGGTGACGAAAGGAACTTTGAGCATTCGCGACAGCGTCTCGCAGAGCAAGGTTTTGCCGGTGCCGGAAGGGCCGATGATCAGAACGTTGCTTTTGGCAATTCCTTCGGCGTTTTTCAGCGCCCCGGAAATTTTCTTGTAGTGCGAATAGACCGCGACCGCCAAAACTTTCTTCGCGTCATCCTGCCCAATCACATACTGATCGAGATGTCTGACGATGACGCTGGGCGTGGTGTCTTTGGCTAGCACGATATGCTCCTCGGTCGCTGATGCGTTACGGATGATTGGCTGCCCGCTACGGTTCCTGTGGCGGTCGGCCAGCGCATCTCGAAGATGGCAATTTTGCACGATATCTGCTTTACTTTGTTCCCATGAGCGACATCTTTCATTTTTTGACCAGCGATGACCTGCGGCTGCTTGCCGAGAAAGCCCGGCGGATAAGCTATGCCAGCGGCGAAATCGTTCTGAGCGAGGGGAAAGAAGCGCCCGGTATATTTGTCGTGCGTTCGGGGCGCGTAAAGGTTGAGAAGCGCCTGCAGAGTCCGCACATGCTGATTGCTGCGCTCGGGCCGGGGGAGGTCTTCGGGGAAATGTCTTTTGTTGATAGCCATCTGGCTAGCGCTTCGGTTGTGGCGATGGAGGCGTCCGAGGTTGATATTCTGGAAAAAGCAGAGGTATTTGCTTTGCTCGCTTCCGTCCCCGGACTTGCCAGCAGGTTCTATCAGTCGTTGGCGTTGAAGCTCTCGGAAAGACTGCGCGCCACGACGGATAGTCTGGCCGGCCTGTAGCGCGTTTGCCTTAGCTCAGGCCGGCATGCCCCAGCGTCCGGATGAAAATTCCGGCGCAGGCGCCCAGCGCGGCCGGGCGCCAAACGCCGGCCACGCGGCGGCTGGCGGAAATCAGCACGGCGATCCCCGGAATATCCAGTGGACTGATCAGAAAGCCGGCGCTCTGGTTGAGCAGCAGCGTGCTGATCTGTCCCTTGCGCAGCATTTCATCCATCACGCCCATCATTGCTGTACCGCCGGCAAGAAATTTCGTGAGCGTTGGCAGGATCAGTGCCGTGTCGAGCTGGAGTAAGGCCATCAGGGGTGACAGGGCCTGCGTCAGGGCATCGATGGCGCCGCCGGCCCGTAGCGCCATGATCACGGTGAGCGACAGGACCAGCATCGGGATGGCGCCGACGGCGATCTTGAAGGCCTCTGCCCCCGCGCGGTTGATCACGTCGAGCACCCCTTTGGCGTTCTCGGCGAGCGGGTGATGCAGCGTTTCGTCGACCAGCTTCTCTTCAGCCGATAAGCGTCGACCAAAACCGTAATAGGTCGCTGCTGCCGCAACCAGGCCGCCGAGCAGTGAAAAGAGCAGCGTGCTGGCAAACTGCAGCCCCATTGCCGTCATCGGGAAAACTACATTGGCCTGTGCCATGGCCATTACCATGGCCAGCGTCGCCGCAAGGTGCCGGTCCGAGGCGCCGCGCTGATCCATCATGGTCAAGGTCGCCACCGGCGCAGCAAAACTCACGAAGTTGATCTGTAACGCGGCAAAGACACCAAGACCGGTCAGGCCGAATGGCTTGAGCGCAGGCGCCAGTTTGGCCACCAGCCAGTCAAGAACGCCTTTGGCTTCAAGCAGACGCATCAGTGAGAGCATGACGACCATCACCGGTAGGAGGATGAAGAGCGAAAGCTCGACTGCCGAACGGCCAGCTCTCAGAATGACATCGATGAGGATTTCCATGGGCAGGATTATCCCCGATTTGTCTTTGGTCGATGGCGTGGCACACGAGGCGATCTCAAGGCTGCAATTCCACCTTCAACTCCCGCGTATCGGTGCCGCCTTGCTCATCCACCGCGCGCAGGGTGAAGTTGCCCGCTGCCGGCGGGTTCCAGGCCAGCGCCTCGCCGGAGCGCGTCTGGCCGATCAGCGCCTGGTCGGCGAACCAGAATATTTTGCCGGCGCTACCGGTGCTGTGCGCGCGCAGGGCGATGCTGACGGGTTGCGCCAGGCGCAGGGTGTAGGCGACGCCGCGCAAAGGTGAAACGATCTTCGGTGCGTCGCTGCGTTCGTTGCTGTCCTGTTGCTCGCAGTCCGGCGCGCGCGGCGGTTCGCGGCGCGGAATGCCGGCATCGCGGAACAGCCGCAACATGTCCGATGGCCAATACTCATACACCTCGCGCCGGGTATGCGGGCCTTCATGGCAAACCGCCTGGCCGCTGCGCGTATCGATGAAGACGGCGCGGTGCAGGCGGCTTTCGCGGATTGGCGACTTGCCGGGAATGAACCAGGTGCGCGAGCGTTCGCGGCATTCTGCGTTCGGCAGGTCGCCGCTGGCGGTGCACACTTCAACGCGTGACAGCGTCGCCGGCGGCTGCCGTGCCGGCTCGTTGCCGTCCAGTCCCTGCGCGCGCAGACCATCGACGATCGAGAAGAACAAGGGCGCAGCGGCCCTGACGCCGACAAAGGCTGCGTTGCTGCTGCCATCGAAGTTGCCGACCCAGACGACCAGCACATAGCGCCCGACGATGCCGGCCGACCACGCATCGCGGAAGCTCCACGAGGTACCGGTTTTCCATGCCACGGCGGGCAGCGCCGGCCGCTCGGTATCCGGTCGCGGGTTGTGCTGCAGCATGTCGAGCGTGACGAAGGCGGCCTCTTCGCTGAGCAGGCGCAGGCCGGCGTCGGGCGGCTTGCTGCCCCGTTGCCAGCCGATTGGCTGCAGCACGCCGCGGTTGGCGAGTACGGCGTAGAGGCGCGCCAGCTCTTCCATCGTCACCTCGCCGCCGCCGAGGGTGAGCGCCAGTCCGTAGTGTTTTTCCGGCGCCAGACTGGCGACGCCGCTGCTTTTCAGCAAGTCGTAGAGGCCGGGGCGGGCCAGCCGCGCGGCAACCGATACGGCGGGAACGTTGCGGCTGCGGATCAATGCGTCCTGCGCGCTGATCGGGCCGACAAAGCGACCGTCGAAGTTTTCCGGGCTGAACGGGCCGAAGGCGGTCGGCGCGTCCTTGAGCATGGTCGCCGGGTGGAGGACGCCCTGGTCGAGCGCCAGCGCATAGATGAAGGGCTTCAGCGTCGAGCCGGGCGAGCGTTTGGCGAAGACGCCGTTGACCTGGCCGTCGATGTTCTTGTCGTGAAAATCGGCCGAGCCGACCAGCGCCTTGACCTGCATGTCCTGTGTGTCGATCAGCAGCGCCGCCGCGTTGCGGATGCCGAGGCCGCGCTGGCGGTCGACGTACTGCTGCAGCAAACGTTCAAGCGTGGCCTGGCGCGTCCAGTCCAGGCTGCTCCAGATTTCGGTCTGGCCCGCGCTGTTGCGTGCTTCATTGCGTGCTTCGCGCAGCAGCGTTTCGGCAAAGTGTGGCGCGCGGAAAGGCAGTTCGCTGGCGGCACGTAGCTTCAAGGGTGGCGCCATGTCGGCGGCGAAACGGCGGTCTTCCGGGTGATGCGCCAGCCAGCTTTGCCACAGCCGGTCGCGCGCCAGTTGCAGTTCGGCCTCGGCGCGTTGCGGCTGGCGCGGCGTGCTGCGCCGGCGCGGGTTCTGCGGGATGACGGCAAGCGCCAATGCTTCGGGCAGCGTCAGTTCGGCAGCCCGTTTGTGAAAGTGGATCAGGCTGGCCGCACCGACACCCTCGACGTTGCCGCCGTAAGGCGCGAGGTTGAGATAGGCCTCGATGATTTCGTCCTTGCTGTAGCGTGCTTCCAGCCACAGCGCATGGCCGATCTGCGCCAGCTTGCCGGCGAGGCTGCGGCTGTCGATGGCGTAGAGCCGGCGCGCCAGCTGCATGCTCAGCGTCGAGCCGCCCTGTCGCCGTTCGCCGCCATAGGTGGCAAAAGCGCTGCGCAACAGCGAGGCCGGGTTGATGCCGGGATGCCAGCGAAACCAGCGGTCTTCGTAAAGCAGCACGGCCTCGACCAGGCGCGGCGAGATTTTTTCAAGCGGCTGCCAGTGGCGGTATTGCTCGTCGCTCGCCAGCGTCAAGCGCAGCAATTCGCCGCCGCTGGCGTAGATGGCCGTCGAGCGCGGGATGTGTTCGCCGAGTGGCGGCTTTGGCAGCAGGCGTAAAACGAGCAGCGTGAGTAGCGCGAGACTCAGAGCCCAAGCCACTCGCCGCCAGTGTCGGTAACCGGGAGGCGGCTTGAAGGGTGGTGGGTCAGGAGAAGGCAGGGTCGGGGGCATTTTATGCTTGGCCGCTCAAAGCTGCGCCCTGCGTCAGCCGGGCCGGGCTGTCACTTGGTATGCGCTTCGGCCCAAGCCAGAACCCGCTCGATTGTCACGCCGATTTTTTGGCGATCAAGGCCGGACACGTCGGCCAGTCCGTAGCGTGCTTCCACGGCATAGGGGTTGAGTTCATCCAGGGTGTCTGCTTCTGGTGGCGCCGACAGCCCTGAATCGGCAAGGAGGTCCAGCAATTCGGCAATGTCGTGGGTGCGGCGAAAAGCGATTCCGGCCGACGAAAGTACCGCTTTGAGCGCCTTCTCGACGGCCTGCTGCGCGTGAAAGCCAACGATGGCGTCACCAATGTCACGAACGGGACTTAAAGCCGCAACGGCTTTTTCGTCCTGCTGCGCAGAGTCAAGCAAAAGCCTTGGAACCGAGTTTTCAGCCATGAACCACCTTGCCTTCGCGTAAGGCCCAGTAGAGCGCCGACCCCGGTTGACTGCCCCAGCGTCTCACTTCGTCTTCCGAGTAAACGAGGATGTCGGCCGGCACGCGTAAGGGGCGAAGCAGGCGGCGCAGACGCACCATTTCGTGCGCACGATCCGGCACTTCGTCCTCAATGACCAGCAGGTCGATATCCGAATCTTCCCGTGCATCGCCGCGTGCGTAGGAGCCGAAGAGCATGATGCGGTTCGCTTTGCCGTCGGCAGCAACGGCGCCGATGGCGGCTTGCAGGGTTTCCGGTGAGATCATCATTGCAACCCGGTCAGTGTGTATGCGTCAGATTTTACGATAAAGCCCTGGTGCCGTCCTGCTTGGAAGCGATATTCGCGCGTGTGCGCGCATTTGCCACGACTGTTCAGGCGAGCAAGCGGATACGCAGCATGAGCACCAGCGGATCAATGGCCGACTCGCTGAATCCGTGATGTAAATAGAAATTACGGGCCTGGTCATGCAAGGCATGCACGATCAAGGCGCGAATCCCGACTTCTTTGGCCAGGCGGACGGTGCGCAGGATCGCGTCCTGCAGCAAGTCGGCACCGAGCCCTTTTCCGCGAGAGGCAAGATCAACCGCCAGGCGACCAAGCACCATCACGGGCACCGGTTCGGGCATGTTGCGTCGAATGGCGTTTGTCGCGATCGAGTGGTCAACCGCGCCAGCGGCCAGGGTGTAGTAAGCACATACGATCTGAGCGCCATCCGCTACGACGAAGGTCCGCGATGCACCGGAAGACTGATTGCCCAAGGCGCGCCGTTTCAGCCAGTCATTCATGACCGGCTCGCCGCAATTGAACGACGTCAAGTCGTGTTCCGGCAGAAGCAGGGTCGGTGCCTGCAGCCGCTTTATTTTGCCCACTGCGGGCGCCGCGCCAGCAAGCGATCGAGTGCTGGATTGGCTTTGATCGGCGCATCCAGCAAGGCCGTGAAGCGCACAAAAGCGGCTTCGTCGAGCGCAAAAAACGTGCGGTCCAGAACAATGGATTGGGCTTTTTCGCAGGCCGCTTCGAGCATGAAATCGGAACGATTCTTGCCGACCGTGCTGGCCGCCCGGTCAATCAGATCGCGCTGTTCGGAGCGTGCCCGTAGATTGATGGCGATGTCGCGCATAGTGTTGCCCTTGGAATGAATAGACCGTTCCTAGGGTATTCAGGTGTATGCACATTGTCAATACGTTTGCGTCTGTCCTTTGAGTTCAGTTATGCGGGATCTGTCGCCATGAAAAAATGAGTCAGGCACATTCCCAATTGATTTTGAACGATATTAACGCTCAGGTCGTGTCTGTTGCTTTTCGGCGTGAATCGAACGGCAAGAAGAAGGGCGAAGGCAACGCCAAGTGTGGCAATAAACATCTGGCTTGGGCTTTTGTCGAGGCGGCGCATTTCGCGGTGCGTTACGACGAACAGATCAAGCGCTGGTATCAGAAAAAAGCAGCCAAGACCTTGCAGGTCGTCGCGATCAAGGCCGTGGCGCACAAGCTGGCGCGTGCCTGCTATCACATCCTCAAAACAGGCGAGGTGTTCGATGTGACACGCGCCTTCAGTTAAAGAGCAATGGGGCAGCGCGGGTAGTCCGACACGGGGTTGGTAAAACCAAAAGACCTGATTGAACGTCCGCGCAGACCCCGCCCGAGTTTGTAACACAGCGCCCGTGCCACGAGTCATCAAGGGGTTGGAGACGCCAGAAGCGTCAGCCACAGATCTGTGCGAGCCTTCAGCAGTACGGCTTGCAGCCTTTGGACGCGGTGGGGAACAAAAGGTTTTCTGGGGCGGTGAATGCCGCCAGGGGTCACGCAGGACACCGCGCCGGCCTTGATCCTGATGGGTGACTGGTGCGCCGTGTGCGCAACCAATTATCGAGAACCAAGTGCGCAAAGTTGTTGCAAGCGAAAGGCGTCAGCAGGAAAAAATGCGCGGGGCGCGCAGGTTTTTGTTCGCCCCTATTGACGGAGACGGTTAATGGGTGACCCCGTATGCATTTTCCTCAAATGCCTTGCTCTAGCCATGAACTGGCTATGTCTCAGTTCGACCCACAGCAGATGTTGTCTAGCCCTATTGCTTGTAGCCATCCTCAATCACCGTGAAGGTGATGTCATTTGATGTCGCCTTGTGGATAGCGATTCGAAATTTCTTAAAGGCAATAGTCCTAGCTTCTGACTCATAGGTTACCGGCTGTTGAAAGGCCGCGCGCGCCATGCCGTCAGGCGTGTACTCCCTGTAGGTTAGATTCAAACTGTTGGCACTCTTACCGGAATAGAGAATCTCGTAATTCTCGTAGCCTTTTTTCTGATTGGTCTTAGTCGTTGATTCGCGCGTAATGATGACGCTTGGATCTGAGATATCCATGGTGTAGACAACCAAAATGTAATCTCCTCTGCCCGGGGTAATTTCGGCGACTACCCGGTTATGCAGAGTGCCATCTGGTTTAATCAGAACTGCGTGAGAACTTTCGGAATCCGCGACGGCATATGTCACATTCGCAACCGTCAGGTGACCTCGCAATTTGTACTGCTTGCCGGCAACCAGCGATGTGGTTACCAATCCACCAGTCAATGTAGTCGATTTTGATGGCGTGACAACCTGAGATGCGAACTCTTCTACATAGTAATCTTCCACGCGGACCATCTGATCTCCCACGGGCACTGTCTTTTGTTCTCCTACTTTGTAGTTCTTGGCGAACACGTGCTTTTCGCCTAGAGACTGGTCGCTCACACGTTGGATTTGAGTGCCGCATCCTGTCAACAGCGGCACAAACATTAAGGCAACAGCGAGCTTTAAAAATGGCAACCAAGTACCTTGAGGCATGGCAGTTTCTCCGTTATTTCTATGGATTTCTCTCCGCTTTCCTTACATTGCGGCGTTTCACTATATCAAAGACCGCTTTTGGCCGGACCCGGCTCACTGCTCGACATTCCATGACGCATCAATTATGCGCTGCATAACGCCTGGCCAAACCCTTGCCTGCCCCCGGATAATCCGGATGCCTTTCGCCAGCGCACTATTCTCCACCGGGCAGATGGTATCTCCCAATTCCTCAAGCATCGCCTCGTCATTTCGTCGGCCGCTCAACCGTAATCCGATCGGCCGCCGCGCGCCCTTGCACGTCGCGTTCGTACAATGATTCGACGTAGGCCGGCGGCATGATGAAGCTGCCGCTGTTGGTGGCTTTGATGCGGTAGCTGTATTCGCCGACTTCCTTGCCGGCCGAGCCGTACATGACGACGCGGTCTTCGCGGATGTCGGCGTATTCGGCGCGCCAGTTGCCGCCGTTGCCGAGGCGATTCACCCAGCCCGGCGTGCCGTCGCCGCTGCCGGCATCTTGCAACACCGGCTCGAAACCGCCGGGCAGCAGATCGACGATGGCGATGCTCGGTACCGCGTTGCGGTCGATGGCGCGGATGCGCAGGCGCACCGTTACTTCGTCGCCCAGACGCACCGATTTGACCGGCTTGCCGGCGCTGTCGAGATATTCGCGGATCAGCTCGATGCCGGCCTTCAGTTCGCCGGCTGGCGGCGCGCGGTCAAAGCCGGATTCGGTGACGGCGTACCAGGTGGTGATGTCGGCGTCGTTGGCAAAGCGCAGTTTTTCTGCAGCCGCCGAGAAGGCGACGCGCGGAATCAGCTGGCCGGGCAGCGCCAGCGCTTTGAGCTTGCCGTCCTTGCCGATTTCGCTGATCGCCAGCTTGGCGTTGCTGGCGCCGACGGTCGTTGCGTAGGCGTCGAGCGCGAGGATGGTGTAGGCCGCCGACAGCGTGTGGAAACGGTTGTCCTGAATCGCCTTGACGACGCCGGCAAATACGGTCGGCGGCAATCCTTTGGCGCGTTTCGGGAAATGCCGCGCGAGCAGATAGAGCGTTTGCGTGTCGCGCACCTGGGCGTCGTAGTAACGTTGATACGTCGGCCCGGCGCCGTTCTTCTTCAACAGTTCGACGAGCGGGTCGATCAGCGTTTCGGCGATTTTCTCCTGTTTCAGCAACTGGTAGCTGGCTGCAAGGTAGGCGGCGACCAGATCGTCCTTCCACTCTTTGGCGTAACGGGCTTCGAGCATTTCGCGCAAGGCCGTGAGCAGCGGCGTCGTGACGATGCCCTGGCGCGTCAGCAGGTAGGCCGCATAGGCGCGCACACGCGCCTGATGCAGATCCCTGGCCGGGCTGGCGGCGAGTTGTTGCAGGTATTCCAGGCCGCGTTTCTGCATGTCGGCCGGTACGGCATCGCCGCGTTCGCGTGCTTCAAGCAACAGGTGATAGGCGTAGGCCGAGGCGAATTCGTCGGCTTCCACTGAGGCCGTCCACAAGCCGAAGCCGCCCTCGGCGTTCTGCCGTGAGCGCAGCACGCGAATTGCTTCATCGAGGTTTTTCGCCGGGCTGCCGGCGCCGCTCGCCTTGGCGAAATCCGGGCGCTTGCCGAGGATTACCGCCGGCAAGGCCTGGCTGACCAGTTGCTCGGTGCAGGCGTGCGTGAAGTTGGCAAGATAGCTCGACAGGCCGCTGGCCAGCACCAGCGGCAGCGGCGAGGCGGCGGCTTCGACCTGCCGGTATTCGGTGTGCAGATCGCGCTTCACCGGAACGTCGATGCTGCCCGTGAAACTGCCCGTGTTGAGCAGCGTGTAGTGCGGCGTCGCCGGGCGCACGCTGATCTCCTGTGTCAGCTTCGCCTCCTTGTTGCCGAGGCTGGCCGAGAAGGTGAGCGGCGCCGAGCCGAGCTGCGCGCGCGCGCCGTCGAGCACCTTGATGCGGAACAACGCAACGCCTTCGCGCATCTCGCCGATCTTCAGTTGCTGGCCGGCATTGCCGCCGACGATCTCCATATGTGGCGGCGTCTTCAGTGCCACGTTGATCGGCGCTTCCTTGCCCGAACCGGGCACGTTGTTGGCCACGCCGACGCTGACTTCGAATTCGTCACCGGGGACAACGGCCAGCGGCAGGTTGGGCGACAGCACGAAGTCGCCGCGCACCACGGTTTTACCCTGCGCGGTGCCGATCGTTCCGTCGTTGGCGGCGACGGCCATCAGGCGCAGCGTGCCGTTGAAAGTCTCGGGCACCTGATAGCTGAATTCCTGTTCGCCCTTGACGTCGACGATGCCCGACCAGAAGACCACCGGCTTGTCGCGCTTGCGCTTGAAGGGGTTGAGATGGCGGCCGAGCAGCCCTTCGGCGTCGCCGCCGGGGGCGGCGGCGTTCATCAGTTTCTTGAACTCGGGCAGGATCAGGTCGAGGATCTGCGAGGTGCGTACCTCCAGTGCCCGCTTGCGGTAGAAGTGGCTCAGCGGGTCGGCCATCTGGTAGCGCGCCACCTGCAGGATGCCTTCATCGACGGCGAAGACGACGGCGCGGGTCGGCTGCGTCGCGCTCAGCTTGATCTTCATCTGCTGGCCGGGTTTGACCAGCGCCGGCGCGCTGAGGGTCAGCTTGTTGGTGCGTGCAGCCAGACTGGTCATGAACGGCGTGATGCCGAAAGAGAGCGGGCTGGTGAAGATTTCGTCAGATGCCGGATCGCGGATGAACTGCACCGAGATGTAGCCATTTCCTTCGAAATCCTTGGGTAGCCGTATCTTCTGCACCGAGGCCAGCGTGCTGGTCTTGAACCACTGGTGCGTGAAGATCCTGTCGCGTTCGATGGTGATCAGCCCGGCGCCGGTGTAGGGCGCGCGGATGCCGATCTCGATCTCTTCGCCGGGCGTGTAGTCTTTCTTGTTCAGCGTCAGTTGCAGTTCGGCATTGCGCTCCAGCGAGCGCGTGACATTGCCGACGCCGGCCACCGCGTATTCGATGCGGTTGAGTTCGATGCCCTGCGCATCGCGGATCACCCAGGCGAAATTGCCCGGCGTGTCGCTGGCCAGCGCCAGCGTGTGGCCCGTTGCGCCAATGGCGAAGGGCGATTCCTTGATCACCGCTTCCTTGTGGCGCGACTCGTATTTCCAGGTGTCGTTGGCCTGGCGGGTGAGCACCGAGACGTATTTGCGCTCGACCAGTTGCAGGGTGAGTTTGTCCACGGCGATTTTTTTCGCCTGCGCATCGATGGCGATGATCGCCGCGCTGCGCTTCGAGCCGCGCGATACGTGGTCGAAGGCGCCATCGGCCTTGAAGCCGACGAGGAAGGGTAGCTCCGAAACCATCGCCGAGGCGTCGGCAGTCACGCTGCGGCCGCCCTCCGGCTCGAAGGCGCGAGCCAGGAAATGCAGACGATAGGTGGCTTTGGCGTAGCGCTCCAGCCCGAGGGCGAATTCGGCGTCGCCTTTCTCGTCGGTCGTGCGCTCCTCCAGCTTGTCGCTGTAGCCTTCCTTGGCGCGTTGCGGGTCGTAGAAGCTGTAATCGGGGTAGCCGCGGAATGCCGGATAGGCCGGGCTCAGCGTCAGCGTCGCTTCGACGCGGCGATTGGCTGCCGGCGTGCCGAACAGGTTCTGCGCGTTGACCAGCGCCTTGAGTTCGGCCGGCTTCACCCAGCCGTCGGCAACCGCGTTCGACAGGCGTGCCGAGACCTTCATGCGATCGGGCTGGAATTCCTGCACCTTGACCGTCGTCGAGCCGATGCGTTCGCCGCCCTTGCCGTCTTTCATCAGCGACAGGTTGACCGTGTAGGTGCCGGTCGGTGCGGATTCCAGCGTGGTGTGGCTGATCTCGTTGAAGCCGCCGGCTTCGACCTTGATCTTTTCGCGTTTGACCGTCAGGCCGCGCGCATCGACGATCTCGACTTCGAGCGGCAGCGAGGCGGCGCTTTTTGCCCAGTCGGAAGTCTTGACGATGGCGCCAATGCGCAGCGTTTCGCCCGGCCGGTAGATTCCCCGATCGGAGAAGAGATAGGCGCTCAGCTGCTCGGCCATGCGTGCGTTACGCTCGCCGCCGACATCGAAACGTGAGACGTCGAGGCCACGGTCGCTGCGGTTGAGCGGCAGGAAACTCATGTCGCCGGCCTTCTTCACCAGATACATGAGCGGCGCCTTTTCGCGCGACAGGCCGTCAAGCTTGGCGAAGCTGGCACGACCGCTGATGTCGGTTGTCTGCGTCATCAGCGACAGGCCGTTGGCGCCGATCACTTCAACGCTGGCGCCGGCGACCGGCGCGCCGGTGTGGATCGATTGGACGAAGACATCCTGCGTGCCGTCGATTGACTTTTTGACCAGAATGCCGAGGTCGGTGACGACGACCAGGCGTTGTTCGCGGCGCTCCGGGAAATCCTGCGGCGCTTCGCCCTCTTCATCGCCATCACCATCGCCTTCCTCGCCTTCGTCATTGTTCTGCGGAGGCGGCGGCGCAACGGCGCCATTCTCCTTGGCCGGATCGTAAGCGCGCACGGTGAGCAGAAAAACGCCGCGCCGCTCGTTGCCGTCATTCTTCAGGTAGTCGGCCAGGCTGATCGCCTCGTAATGCGGACGTCCGCGCTTGAGTCCGGGCAGCGGCAGGCTGCGTTCGAAGCGCTCGCTGAGATTGTCCGGGCCGAAGTTGTAGTTGTTGAAACTCGGGTTGGCGAAGTTGCCGCCGGATTGCGAGACGAGATGCTGAATCTGCGAAGGCAGAATGCGGCCAACCTCGATCTTGATTCCCGGCAGGTCGCGCACCAGTACCGCCACCTTCTTTTCACCGCTCATCGGCAACAGCGCGCCCTGGCTGAGAATTTTCAGTTCGGAAGGGAAGGGCGGAATCCTGACGATCTGCTGGAAGCGCTCGCGCAGCACGTAACCGCCAAACGAGCGGATGCCTTTGTCGACCTGCACATAGACGTAGCGGCCGACGTCGGCCTTGTGCTTGAAGGCGTGGTTGTCCACGTGCTCGCGTTCGGCCGGGATCGCTTCGAGCGCCAGTTTGTCGCCGGCCTTGAGTACCTTCTCGCTGATCTCGCCGGGGTCGGACCAGGCGTAGGCGCGCTTCTCGTCGCCTTCTTCGGCTTTGCGCTCCGGGTTCTGCAGCGGCAATACCCAGGCGCTTACGGCTTGCTGTACGGTGCGTTCGTGAACGTTTTCCGAGGTGGATAGCAGTAGCACCTGTTCCGGCTCGGCGCGCTCGTTGGTCACCACGGTCGGCTGCGCGTCATTGACCAGCAGGCTGTAGAGGCCGGGGATCTTGATCCGCGTGTCGAGCGCCTCTTTCATCGGCGTGCCGCCGCGTGTTGCGCCGAGGCCGCCCTCCATTTTCAGCGTCAGAAAGGATTCTTCCTTGGGGATCGGCAGCGTCTCGGAGTGCACGTAGGCATTGAGTCGCAGCTTGTCGTAACTGACCGAAAAACGCGTCTTCTCGCCGCCGAAACCGAGGATGCCCGAGGCTTGTTCGCCGAGTTGCAGCGACAGCCGTTTTTCCAGTTCGAGCGGATTTACCGGATGGCTGAAGTTGAGGTCGATGACCGCCTTTTTCAGCGCCGGATTGACCGGGTCCTGATAAAACTGCGCGTTGACAATCTTTGCTGAAAAAGCTGGCGTCATGAAGCGAAATTCGTAGCTGTCGAGCAGGGTTTGCGGTGCGATCAGCGTCTTGCCGATGATCACCGTGTGTTCGATGCCAACCGGCCAGTCTTCCTTCGGCTTGAATTCGAGCTGCTTGTCGGAAATCCAGCGCCATGCGCCGGGCAGCGCTGGCGAAATGCCGATGCCGGCGGTGACTTCCTTGTCGATGTCGGCCAGCGGGGCGACCGAAGCCGCGAAGGAGACGCGCAGCGGCTGCGGCTCGGCGTTGTTCTCGATGGCCGTGCGTTCAAGCGCGGCGACCTTGAAGCTGACGGTGACCGGTTTCGGCCTGGCCTGCCACCATTGGTAGCCCCAGTAAGCGCCACCGCCGATGACGCCGGCCATCAGCAGTGCGGCCAGAGTGACGCGTGGTTGCGCCCGCATGCGTCGTCCTGCCGCGAGCAGCCCGTTGCCGCACCAGTTCAGCCAGGGCGGCGCCTGCCAGCTGAGCTGTCCGAGCAGCGCCTGGCTCAAGGTGGCCAGCAGACGAATGACAGCAGCGGATAGCCGTGAGGCTTCGGACAACAGACGCATGGTGTTTCTCCCTGAGGCGTCCGATGTTCGACGCGATTATGACGGGGAGTTTATCAGGGCGATGTGCTGGCGGGATAGAAAAACAGCGCCGCTTGTGAGCCGTGGGATGAATTCAGTTTCCAAAAATAAACCGCTCGCCGAGAAAATCGACGAAAGCGCGTACCTTGGCCGAGAGGTGCATGCGTTCAGGATAGAGCGCGTACACGTCGGCGGGCGCCGATTGCCAGCCGGGCAGGATGCGGCGCAGGCGGCCGGCGGCGAGGTCGGGGCCGATGTCCCACAGCGAGCGCAGGAGTATGCCGTGCCCTTCGATCGCCCAGCGTACCGCGCTCTCGCCGTCGTTGCTCGACAGCGGGCCGCCGACCTTGACGCGCACGCCCTCCCGGCCTTTGTTTTCACCCGTTTCGAACAGCTGCCAGCTGCCGTACGCCGTTTCGTTTTCGCGGATGACGATGCAGGCGTGGCGCGCCAGATCTTTCGGCGTGACGATCGGTGGATGCGTGTCGAGATACGCTGGCGCGGCGCATAGCACGCGGTGGTTGGTCAGCAGGTGGCGCGCGAAGAGGCGCGAATCGGGTGGCCGTCCGAAGCGGATGCTGACGTCGAAGGCGGCTTCGGTCAGTGCCGGCATGCGGTCGGTGAGTTGCAGCTGCAGTTCGACCCTGGGGTGGCGGCGTACGAACTCGCTGACCAGCGGTGCAATGTGCCGTCGCCCGAAGCCGAGCGTCGCGTCGACGCGCAGCAGGCCCTGCGGCTCGCTGCGGCTACCCGCCAGCTCGCGTTCGAGTTCGGCGATGTCGTCGAGAATGCGCTGCGCCTGCGCCAGATAGCGCTCGCCCTCGGGCGTCGCGGCCAGCGAGCGCGTCGTGCGGTTGAGCAGGCGGATGCCCAGCCGGCGCTCCAGCGCGGCCAGCCGTCGACTTACCGCTGGCGGCGTCACCCCGAGTTCCTGCGCGGTTGCGGCCAGGCTGCCGCACTGCATGATGCGGACGAAAAAGGCGAGATCGGAAACGTCGTTCATCGGCAAGGCTCCGGCGGTTTGATTCGTGCATTGAGGTTATCAATGGCTTTCGTGATAGTGAATTATAGCCGCCTGAATAATCGATAAACTTCTCTCAAGGTCAATTGCGTCCGCTGGCGCAGAGGAGAGAATCATGGTGTGGGAAATCGAGAGTGTCGCCGGGGGTGTCGCTGCGTTGCTGCCGATCCTGCTGCTCGGCTGCGTGCTCGGCTGCGTGGGTGGCCTGCTCGGTATCGGCGGTGGCATCATCGCCATTCCGATCCTCGCCATGTTCTTCGGCATGGATCAGCAGACGGCGCAGGGAACGGCGCTGGTCATGATCACGCCGAATGTGCTGATCGGTTTCTGGCGCTACCGCCAGCGCCACCCTTTTCCGCTGCGCACGGCCGGCGTCGTCGGGCTGGCCACGCTGCTCGCCACCTGGCCGGCGGCGCGTCTGGCCGTGTTGATGAATCCGCATCTGTTGATGCTCTGCTTTGCCGTTTTCCTGATCGCGCTGTCAGCCTATTTCCTGTGGGGAACGCGCGCTGCCGTGGCGAACCACACGGCGGCGCGTACGCCGTGGAACGAGCGCTATCTGCCGGCGGTTGGCGTCGTCGGCGGGCTGTTTGCCGGCCTCTTTGGCGTCGGCTCGGGGATCGTCGCCGCACCGCTGCTGGTGCGTGGTTTCGGCAAGCGGCAGGCGGTGGCGCAGGGCATCGCGCTGGCGCTGGTCGTTCCCGGCGCGCTGGTCGCGCTGGCGACTTTTGCGCAGGCCCGGCAGGTCGACTGGCAGGTCGGCAGCCTGCTCGCCGTCGGCGGCATGGCCACCGTCTCGTGGGGCGTCGCCTGGGCCCATCGCCTGCCGGAAGCTTGCCTGCGCCGCGTCTTCGCCCTTCTGCTGCTGCTGACGGCCGGGCTGATGATCCGCCAGGGGCTGGCCGGCTGAGCGCCGCGTTTGTCGTTCGCGGACGACAGGGTAAAACCATGACAAAACAATTGCTTGGCCGTAAAGCGCGGTACCGGTGTCGCCCGGGGCCAACGCTTCGTCTCGCCAGGCGTCGCTGAAAAAGCACAACGTATTGTTTCGTCGAACAAAAATCCAGCTGGCACGGTGCTCGCTATGTCCTTGCTGCGGCGCCTTGCCGGGTGCCGCATCCGGCTTGATAAAAAGAAAGGAAGCAGCTCATGAATTTCAACCAGACACTTGTTCGGCTCGTTGCGGCGGGGCTCGTCAGCGCCAGCAGCATGGCAGTTTTGGCCGGCGGTACGCCGGTGGAGAAAAAAATGGCCACGGTCAGCCGCGCACAGGCGGATTCCAGGCTCGCTGATCTGGTGCTCGTTACCTTGCTTACCGATCCTGTTCTGACTAACGAGCGCATCGAGGTGATCGCCAAGGAGGGGCGCGTTACCTTGTCCGGCGTGCTCGATCACGACGCCAAACGCAGTCGTGCACTGGAAATCGTCTCCTACGTGCCAGGCGTGCGCGAGGTGCGCAGCGATATGGAATTGAGCAGCGGCAAGGGCCGCTGACGCCTGCACCGGCAATCTTCTGCGCCACGCCGTGGGCGAATTCAAAAGCAAGTCCCGGGGTGTTTTGTCGCGTCTCGCCGTCTAGTCTGTGATCCTGCATACTGTCCTTCAGGAAGGGGCGCAGGATCATGTCCAGACAATCAGACGCATTGGCCGCCGCAACGCTTGGCGATCCCCGCTGGATCGCCGTAACGATCCGTGATCCGACGGCCGACGGCCGGTTTTTCTACGCGGTGAAGAGCACGGGAATCTATTGCCGTCCGTCGTGTGGCGCGCGTACGCCAAAGCCCGGGAACGTCACCTTTTACCTGACTGCCGAAGCCGCCGGGCAAGCCGGTTTTCGCCCCTGCAAACGCTGTCAGCCCGACCAGCCGTCGCTGGCCGCACAACACGCGGTGCAGGTGGCGGCGCTGTGCCGGCTGATCGAGGTGGCGGACGTGGCGCCGAGCCTGAAGGAACTGGCGAGCCGCGTGCAGCTGAGCCCCTGTTACCTGCAGCGCATCTTCAAGTCAATTACCGGCGTCACGCCCAAAGCCTACGCACTGGCCCACCGTGCCGGCAAGGTGCGCGACCAGCTGCTGCGCGGCGGAACCGTGACCGAAGCGATCTACGCGGCTGGCTACAACGCGAACAGCCGCTTCTATGAACAATCGAATGGCCTGCTCGGCATGACCCCTCGAAATTACCGGGCGGGCGGTGCCAATACGCAGATCCGCTTCGCCGTCGGCGAATGTTCGTTGGGCGCCATTCTGGTCGCGGCCAGCGAGCGCGGTATTTGTGCGATTTTTCTCGGTGACGATCCGGCCGCGTTGGTATGCGATCTCCAGGATCGCTTTCCGAGCGCCCGCCTGCTCGGTGGCGATACCCGCTTCGAACAGCTGGTGGCCCAGGCGGTCGGCCTGGTCGAGGCGCCGAGGCTGGGCCTTGACCTGCCGCTCGATGTGCGCGGCACGGCTTTTCAGCAACGGGTCTGGCAGGCGCTACGGGAAATCCCGGCGGGATCGACGGCAAGCTATACCGAGATTGCCCGGCGCATCGGGGCGCCCCGCTCGGTACGCGCCGTCGCCGGTGCCTGCGCCGCCAATTGCCTGGCCGTTGCCATCCCCTGCCACCGGGTCATCCGCACCGATGGCGGGCTGGCGGGCTATCGCTGGGGCATCGAGCGCAAGCGTGTCCTGCTTGAACGGGAATCCGGGGGGCCTGCCGGCGACGACGAATGAACCTAGAAACCTCACCGCAAAGGCGCAAAGGTGCGAAGATCGAAAAGAAAACAAAGGGTTATCGCGTACTTGCTATTCACCCTTTGGGTGATTGATGCCTGTAGCGAAAAACCGAGTTAAGTCGTTGATTTTCTTTGCGGCCCTTTGCGTTCTTTGCGCCTTTGCGGTGAATAACTGAGCTTTTTAGGATGAAGTTGGCTGGCGTTGAGATGCGTAGTTGCAAGGCCTGTTGCTGGACAGGCTTGGCTCCAGAGCGGAGACGGTTCGCAGGTGTTATGTCTGCAGATTGCCAGCGGCAAAAGGATTACAAATCGTCAGGCCCGCCACTTGTTGCCCGTGCTGCATGTCTTCGCTGTAGAGCACTTCACACCCGGCGGCTTCCGCGCTGGCGATGATCAGGCTGTCCCAGAAACTGAAGCTGGTGAGTTCCATGATTTCGGTTGCGCGCAGGATGTCTTCCACTTTGGCGTCCCGCGTCACCCAAAGTCCGTAGGTGCGCACGATGTCGCGGGTCTTTGCCAGAGAGAGCGGGCTTTGCAGTTTGCGTACGGCATTGACCAGAAACTCCTGCAACACCTGCGGACTTAGCACGCCGCTCCGGTCTTCCCAGAGTTGGGTCAGGAGATTTGCGGCTTTTGCCTGTTTGTCACCCGCGCTTCGATCATGGGCGTAAAGCAGTATATTGGTGTCGACGAAAGCAAGCGGCACACTTTTACCGCGCATGTGCGTCATCCCGGCTCATGTACTGGCCACCAAGCTCCAGATATCCACCTGTCAGCCATGCCAGTGCCTGGCGTTTGCCTTGCTCATAGTGCCGCTGGGAGTCGACCTGCTCGGCCAGATCGGCGGCCAGTAATTTGCTCACACTGAGATTTCGCTGTGCAGCCAACTCTCTGGCGCGCTGTAGAGTGACAGCGTCGAGCGATACGGTGATGTTTTGTTTCATGGGGGCTCTCCTTCGTCCGGATAAGGCTATTAGGATTTTGCACGTAATTTACGTGATCTGCAATGTGAGCGAAAAAAACGGCGCCGGGATTTCCCTCGGCGCCGTTTTGCCCTCACCCCCGACCCTTCTCCCGGGGGGAGAAGGGTCGATAGTGCTTATTCCATCGCCTCGTACAGCGGCAGCGTCAGAAACTCCGGGTAGTCCGCAGAGAGCGACATCGTATCGAAAATGCCCGCAGCCTGATCGTAGGTCGCCGTGTCTTCACCCTGTGCGACGACGGTGGTCTTCACCTTGGCCAGTTCTTCCGGGATCATCGCGCGGACCATTTCGGCGGTGACCTTGCGGCCGTCGTCGAGCTTGCCCTTCGGCGACACCACCCACTGCCACACTTGCGAACGGGAGATTTCGGCAGTCGCCGCATCTTCCATCAGGTTGTGGATCGGCACGCAGCCGTTGCCGGCCAGCCAGCTGCCGAGGTAGTGGATGCCGACGTTGATGTTGTTGCGCAGGCCGGCTTCGGTGATTGGCTGCTCGGGCTGGAAATTAAGAAAGTCGGCGGCGCCAAAGTTCTCGTCGCGTTGTTTTTCCCACTGGTTCGGACGGTCGCCGAGCACCTTCTGGAACTCTTCGGCAGCGATCGAGACGAGGCCCGGATGTGCGACCCAGCCGCCGTCGAAGCCGTCGTTGGCGTCGCGCGTCTTGTCGTGGCGGATGCCGGCCAGCGCCTTGTCGTTGGCCACCGGGTCGCCCTTGATCGGGATCAGCGCGCTCATGCCGCCCATCGCCGGGGCGCCGCGCTTGTGGCAGGCCTTGACCAGCGCCAGTGCGTACGAACGCATGAAGGGCACTTCCATGGTGATCGCGCTACGCTGGGCGAGGCAGAAATCCTTGTTCTTCTTGAACTTCTTGATGCACGAGAAGATGTAGTCCCAGCGCCCGGCGTTGAGGCCAGACGAGTGCTCACGCAGCTCATAAAGGATCTCTTCCATCTCGAAAGTGGCGAGGATGGTCTCGACCAGCACGGTAGCCTTGATCGTGCCTTGCGGCAGGCCGATGTGATCCTGCGCCATGACGAACACTTCGTTCCACAGGCGGGCTTCGAGGTGCGACTCCATCTTCGGCAGGTAGAAGAAGGGGCCGGCGCCGCGCGCGATCTGCTCTTTGGCGTTGTGGAAGAAGACCAGCGCGAAGTCGAAGATACCGCCGGAAACGCGCTGGCCATCAACGGTGACGTGCTTCTCGTCGAGGTGCCAGCCGCGCGGGCGAATCTGCAGGGTGGCGATCTTGTCGTTGAGTTTGTATTCCTTGCCGGCTTCGTTCTTGAACGACAGTTCGCGGCGGATGGCCTTGTAGATGTTGACCTGGCCCTGGATCTGGTTCTCCCACTTCGGGCTGTTCGAATCTTCGAAGTCGGTCATGTACGAATCGGCGCCCGAGTTGTAGGCGTTGATCACCATCTTGGCTTCGACCGGGCCGGTGATTTCGGTGCGGCGGCGTTCCAGCGCCTTCGGCAGCGGCGCGATCTTCCAGTCACCGGCGCGGATGTGCGCGGTTTCCGGCAGGAAGTCGGGCATTTCGCCGGCGTCGATGCGTGCCTGACGGGCCACGCGCGCCTGCAATAATTCCTGGCGGCGTGGTTCGAAGGCACGGTGCAGCTTGGCAACCAGGGCCAGCGCGTCGGCGGTGAGGATGGTTTCGTAGCCGGGCTGGATCGGTGCGTTGATCTGCATGCCGGCGGGTAGATTGAGGCTCATGCGATGGCTCCTGGAAAAAGGTCTACGTTGCGATGGTTGAATTCTATTCGATGCTACATTGAAAGATAAGAGCGGTTAAAATCAAAGTATCTTTTACTTTTAGTATGTAATCGCCGAGGCATTGAATTGGATCAGATCAAGCAGATCGAGGCTTTCGTTAATTCTGCCACGCGCGGCAGCCTCTCGGCAGCGGCGCAGGTCGAGGGGATTACGCCGGCAGTGATCGGGCGCCGGCTCGATGCTTTGGAGCAACGTCTTGGCGTGAAGTTGCTGTTGCGTACGACACGCAAGCTTACGCTGACTTTCGAGGGGCAGGCGTTTCTCGAAGATTGCCAGCGCATCCTGAACGATCTGGCCAATGCGGAAACGGCGGTGTCGCTGGGTGGTGTGCGCGCCAGTGGCCACCTCAAGGTTTCGGCACCGGCCGGCTTCGGGCGGCGGCATGTGGCGCCGCAGGTCGCGGTGTTCATGCAGGCCAATCCCGATGTCACGGTGACGCTGGATCTGACAGATCGCCTCGTCGACCTGCTGAACGAGGGCATCGACTGTGCCATACGCATCGGCGAGATGGCCGATTCAAGCCTGGTCAGCAGCAAGCTGGGCGAGATGCGCCGGGTGGTGGTCGCCAGCCCGCAATATATCGAACGTCACGGCGCGCCGCAGGTGCCGGCCGATCTGGTGTTGCACAATTGCCTGTCGCTCGGTCAGCAGCGCGGCTGGACCCTGCGTGAGACGCCGGTGGGCGAAGTCAGGAGTTTCAAGGTGTCCGGCAGTTTCGAGTGCAACGATGGCGCTGTCCTGCACGAGTGGGCGCTGGCCGGCGAGGGGCTGGCCTGGCGCTCGATGTGGGAGGTCGGCAGTGAGTTGGGCCGCGGTGATCTGGTGTCGCTGCTTGATGCGTATGCCGCGCCGCCGATGGGTATTCATGCCGTCTTCCCGCAGCGCCGGCATTTGCCGCTGCGCGTCCGTCTGTTCATCGACCAGTTGAAAAATACGTTTGGTGATGCTGGCTACTGGGGCCAAGCAGAGTGAGCCGGACGTTGCTGTAATTCATCGCCGATTTTCTTCCCGGCAAGGTAGGCGGGAACGGCATCGGCCGGCATCGGCCGGGCGTACCAGAAGCCTTGCACGGCATGGCAGCCCATCGCCGGAACCTGCCCGGCCTGGTCCAGGTCGTCGATGCCTTCAAGCAGGATGAAGGGGTGGGAAACACGGACCAGTTCGATCGTCTTGCGCAGGAATAGTCTGGCGCGTTCGGAGTCGCCGATGTGTTCGATCAGCGAGCGGTCGAACTTGATGATGTCGGCGGGAATTTCGCAGAGGCGGTGCAGCGAGGAGTGGCCGGCGCCAAAGTCGTCAAGGGCGATCAGTACGCCTGCCGAAGAAAGCGTTGCCAGCGTTTCGGCCAGTTGTGCATCGCCGCTGATGGCAGCGGTTTCGGTGATTTCCAGAATCAGCGTATTGCCGGGCAGGTTGTGCTGATGCAGTCGATCAAGCAAGGCCTCGGCAAATCCGGGGCGCGACATCTGCAGGCCGGAAAAATTTACCGAAACAGGAAGCAAGGTGTCGTTGTTCTTGCGCCAGTGCCGGATGTCGTGGAGTACGGATTCGAGGATGATGTCACTCAAGCGATGGATCAGTCCGGAGGCTTCGGCGAGTTCGATTGCCGACAGTGCCGAGAGTGGCTGGCCATCGGGCGAACGCAAGCGCAGCAACGCTTCCATGGCAATCACATGGCCGTCGGGTTGTGAAAGGAAAGGTTGGTAGTGCATGTCGACCCGACCTGAGTCGATGGCTGCGCGGAGCGTGCTTTCAATCAAAAAATCGCCGCGCACCCGCTCGCCGTACTGGCTGGAAAATTCAAGCACGCACCCGCCGCCCTGTTTTACTGCCACGTCGAGGGCGATAAAGGCTTCTTCAATCAGTGTCGTGGCAATGGCCGGCGAGTCCGCTTCGTTGCTTGTGTCAGCGCGCAGCCCGCAGGTGCCGTCGAGGCGTACGGCAACACCGTTTACTCTCTGTTCGGCGCGCGTGATGGCAATCAGTCGCCGTGCCAGCGCATCTGCCTCATTGTTATTTTTGGCGCAGCGAAAGAGGGTCAGAAAAGTGTTGCCGCCGTGCCGTGCGATCAGGCAATCGGTCCCGCTCAGTTGTTTCAGTTCCAGTGCGAGCTTGCGCAATGCTTCATCGCCGAGAGCATGGCCAAAAGTGTGGTTGATGTGATCGATGCGGTCGACATGCAATGCGATGACGCAGGTGTCCAGATGGGCGTTGCGCGCCTCCATGAGGAAGCTATCTGCCCGGGCGTACAGCGCGCGCCGGTTCGGCAGACCGGTGAGGGAGTCGATCAGGGATTGCCAATGGGTGCGGTAGAGCGAGCTGAGCCAGTGGTGGGCGAGAACCCTGGCAATGATTGCCGTGCTGGCGAGGATCAGCAACAGGTTCACCAGGTGGCGGCGTTCCAGCGCTGAGCCGAAGGTGACTTCGCGTATGTGGTGGTATTCAAGCATGCCCAAGCCGACGGCGGTAGTGCAAATGACAATGGCAATCGCCACGAATTGGACGGAACTTACGGTCAGGCTGGCCAGGATAAGAATGCCCGGATAAGCCATGACCGAGACGTTGCGGATTCCTTCACCCGAAATCAGCAGCAATGCGCTGACCAGAACGGTCAGGCTGATGGCCAGAACACCAGCCAGTTGGGTGCTGTTGAGCGATGGATGGCCGCGACCAAGCAGCGCGAAGACAATGGCGCTGGCGGCAATGATCGGTGCCTGGAACAGGCGTTCAGTGTTCAGTGCCGTGGTAAAAAAAACCACAAGGAGTGCTGCGATCAGCATCGAAATAAGGCGCAGCACGCGCAACAAGTCGGCTTCGTCAACGGGGGGCAGGTGGCTGCCGAAGCGGTTTATATCGGGAAAATCGGTGAGTCGCGGTTCAGGAAGGCGCATGGCGCTTGAGCGGAAATTATTATGCTGGCAATTTTACGCTGATTGTCTGGCGTTTACTCCCTGTATGAAACCGGCTGCACGGCAATCGCATTTGAAAACCTTAAACCTACCGCAGAGGCGCAGAGGCGCAGAGATGACGCAGAGAAAGTCAAATTCTTGCCCGTATTTTGCATTTCTCTGCGTTTCCTCTGTGCCTCTGTGCCTCTGCGTTGGGTTTTGGAGCCCAATGCGATTGCCCTGAAACTGGCTGCCGGAGCAGTGAGTTTCATACGGATAGTAAACGCTCAGCTCATGGCCTTGATGTGCTGGATGATCTCACCAACGACCGGTTGTGCATTGCCGTACAGCATGCGGGTGTTGTCACCGTAGAACAGCGCGTTTTCGATGCCGGAGTAGCCGGTTCCCTGCCCACGTTTTACGACAATGACGTTTTGCGCATGATCGGCGTTGAGGATCGGCATGCCGTAGATCGGGCTCGACTTGCTGGTGCGTGCTGCCGGGTTGACCACGTCGTTGGCGCCGATCACCAGCGCGACGTCTGCAGTGCCGAACTCGGCGTTGATTTCTTCGAGGTCGAAAATCTTCTCGTAGGGAACGCCGGCTTCGGCCAGTAGCACATTCATGTGCCCAGGCATCCGCCCGGCCACCGGGTGTATGGCGAATTTGACTTCGACGCCAGCCTCCTCAAGTAGTGTTGCCATCTCCCACACCTTGTGCTGGGCGTGCGCTACCGCCATGCCATAGCCGGGAACGATGATCACTTTCTGGGCATAGCGCATCACCGCAGCAGCATCAAGTGCGCTGAGTGCGCGCATGCTGCCGGTGACCTCTTCGTCGTCACCGCCACCGCCCGCGTTGATCGGCACGAACATGATGTTACTGATCGGACGGTTCATCGCCTTGGCCATCAGTTGGGTCAGCAAGGTGCCGGCCGCGCCGACCACGACACCGGCGATCATCAATGCGGGGTTGCCCAGAACAAAGCCTTCCAGGCCAACAGCTAGGCCGGTAAAAGCGTTGAACAGCGAGATGACGACGGGCATGTCGGCGCCACCGATTGGCAGGGTGATGATCGCGCCGAGTAGCAAGGCGAGGGTGAAGAAGACGAGCACCAGCGTCAGGTTGGCTGGCTGGCTAATCACGATGGCAATGCCGAGACCGATGGTGGCGAGCGAGAGCAGTGCATTGACCGCATTTTGTGCCGGCAGCGTGAAGGTCTTTTTCATCAGCCCCTGCAGCTTGGCGTAAGCCACGCACGAGCCGGAAAAAGATACCGAGCCAATCAGTGCGCCAAGCGCCGCAAGGCTGGCAACCAGTGGCGAATGTGCTTCGCCGCGCGCGAACTCGACGGCGGCAATCGCCGCCGCCGCGCCGCCGCCCATGCCGTTGTAGATGGCGATCATCTGCGGCATGTCGGTCATTTTTACCGTCTTGCCGCTCCACCAGGCGAGTGTTGTACCCACGGTGATGGCGACCAGTATCAGGCCGATGTTGCCCATGCCTGGCGTCAGAAAGGTGGCCAGCGTGGCAAGCAGCATGCCGACGCCAGCCCAGACGATGCCGCCGCGCGCGGTGACCGGCGAGCTCATGGCTTTCAGGCCGAGGATGAAGAGGGCGGCGGCAATGAAATAGCTGGCCTGGATCAGGGGCGTAAAAGAGGCGAGGGTGATCATGACTGACCTCCCTTCTTGTTCGAGGTGAACATGGCCAGCATGCGCTCGGTGACGACATAGCCCCCCGCCGCATTGGCTGCACCCAGCACGACGCCAATAAAGCCGAGTACCTGTTCCAGTGTCGTTGTTGCGTGGCCCAGCGCGATCATTGCGCCGACCAGGACGACGCCGTGGATGAAGTTCGAGCCGGACATCAGCGGGGTGTGCAGGATCACCGGCACACGCGAGATGACTTCGTATCCCGTGAAGGCAGCCAGCAGGAAAATATAGAGTGCGGCAAGGCCGGAAATTTCAAGACCGCTCATGTCAGACGCCTCCAGTGGATTCAAGGGCGAAGAGGGCAGCGCTTACCCCGGCATGGACAATCGAGCCGTCGCGGGTGAGTGCCGTGCCGGTGACGACTTCGTCGCTCCAGTCAAGCGACAGCTGGCCATCCTTGAGGTGCGGCGAAAGAAAATTGAAGAGGTTGCGCGCGTACATTTCCGAGGCGTGATAAGGCATGCGGCTTGGCAGGTTGGCGTGGCCGACGATTTTGACATGCCCGACCTGGACGATTTCACCGGACACCGTGCCTTCGACGTTGCCGCCGGACTCGGCGGCCATGTCGACAATGACCGCGCCGAACTTCATGGCCGCGACCATTTCAGCACTGATGATGCGTGGCGCCTGGCGGCCGGGGATGGCCGCCGTGGTGATCAGCGCATCGCATTGGGCGACGACCTTGCCGAGTCGCTCGGCTTGCTGGCGCTTTTCTTCGGCGGATAATTCACGCGCATAGCCACCCTGACCGGTGGCCGCGACGCCGGTGTCGACGAATTTTGCGCCGAGCGATTCGATCTGCTCGCGCGTTTCCGGGCGAACGTCATAGGCTTCGACGATGGCGCCAAGGCGCTTCGCGGTGGCAATGGCTTGCAAGCCGGCAACACCGGCACCGATCACCAGCACGCGCGCCGGGCGCACCGTGCCGGCGGCATAGGTAAGCATCGGAAAGAATTTCGGGCAATGCGCGGCGGCGATCACCGCACACAGGTAACCCGAAACTGCTGCCTGTGAGGACAGCGCGTCCATGCTCTGGGCGCGCGAAATACGGGGCACCAGCTCGACGGCAAAGCTCGTGATATGGCGTTCGGCCAGCGCGTGTACGAGTTCCGGGTTCTGGAAGGGCTGCAGGAAGCCGATCAGGATGGCTCCGGGGCGCATGCGCGATACCTGCTCCAGTGCCGGTGGGCGTACGCACAGGATGGCGTCGGCCTGCGACCAGATGTCGGCCGGATTGTCCGTCCAGCGCACGTCGGTAAAGTCGCTGTCCGGGTAGGCCGAGTTTTCGCCGGCGCCCTTCTCTATCAGTATTTCGGCGCCCTGGGCAAGAAAACGCTTGGCGACGTCGGGGACAAGTGCAACACGGTGTTCGCCGGGATTGGATTCCCGGGCGACACCAATGAGAGTAGTCATGCTGATCTCCTGAATTATTCTGTTCGGCCTTTATAGGCTCTGCTTGGTTCATAAACCGGCAACGATTATTGCTTGAATTACCAGCGTCAAGAGCATAAACCCGGTCACCTCATTTTCGGAATGAAAAAACAGGCCTGGCTTTTTCCGGGCGCCTCAATAAAAAAAAGGCCGCAGTGTCTGCGGCCTTTCTCAATCAGGCAAAGGCTGCTTAGTGGAACTGTTCTTCTTCGGTCGAACCGGTCAGTGCGGTAACGCTCGACTTGCCGCCCTGAATCACGGTGGTTACATCGTCGAAGTAGCCGGTGCCGACTTCCTGCTGGTGCGAAACGAAGGAGTAGCCACGGTCGCGGGCCGCGAATTCCGGCTCCTGAACCTTTTCGACGTAGGCCGACATGCCGCGGGCAACGTAATCCTGTGCCAGATCGAACATGTTGTACCACATCGAGTGGATGCCGGCGAGGGTGATGAACTGGTACTTGTAGCCCATCGCGCCGAGTTCTTTCTGGAATTTGGCGATGGTGGCATCGTCCAGGTTCTTCTTCCAGTTGAACGACGGCGAGCAGTTGTAGGCCAGCATCTTGCCCGGGAACTTGGCATGCACGGCATCGGCGAAACGCTTGGCGTAGGCCAGGTCCGGCGTGCCGGTTTCGCACCACACCAGGTCGGCGTACTCGGCGTAAGCGACAGCGCGCGAGATGGCTTGTTCGAGACCCTTCTTGGTCTTGTAGAAACCTTCGGCAGTGCGCTCGCCGGTCAGGAAGGGCTTGTCGTTTTCGTCGTAGTCGGAGGTCAGCAGGTCGGCTGCTTCGGCATCGGTACGGGCGATCACCAGGGTCGGCACACCGCAGACGTCGGCCGCCATACGCGCAGCAACCAGTTTCTGGATGGCTTCAGCGGTCGGCACGAGAACCTTGCCGCCCATGTGGCCGCATTTCTTGACGGAAGCCAGTTGGTCTTCCCAATGCACGCCGGCAGCGCCGGAGCGGATCATTGCCTTCATCAGTTCGAAGGCGTTCAGCACGCCGCCGAAACCGGCTTCCGCATCGGCCACGATCGGCGCGAAGTGGTCGAGGTAGCCCTTGTCGCCAGGGGCAGCACCCTTTGACCACTGGATTTCATCAGCGCGGGTGAAGGCGTTGTTGATGCGCTCGACAACCTTCGGCACCGAGTCAACCGGGTACAGCGACTGGTCCGGGTACATGGCGGAGTATTCGTTGTTGTCAGCAGCAACCTGCCAGCCGGACAGGTAGATGGCCTTGATGCCAGCCTTGACCTGCTGCAGGGCCTGACCACCGGTCAGTGCGCCAAGGCAGTTAACGTAGGGTTCGTTGTTGACCAGATTCCACAGCTTCTCGGCGCCACGACGGGCCAGGGTGTATTCGATCGGCACGGAACCGCGCAGACGGACGACGTCAGCGGCGGAGTACGGGCGCTTGATGCCCTTCCAGCGGGGGTTGGTCGCCCAGTCTTTTTCCAGGGCGGCGATTTGCTGTTCACGAGTGCTCATGGTTTGTCCTTACAAGAAGTCACAAAATGCGATGGGAAATTTTCGCCGTTCCGGAGCCGGAAAAAGGATGCTTCCAGGTACGGTCGATGAAACGAAGTATAGAGGGGATCTTGCGGGCTAGCAATAGTCTTATATAAGATATAAGATGTTTTTGTTGTTCATTCAAATCAGTGAGTTAGGTTTTTCATCTCACCATGCGAAATGCTGTTTGACGGCGTGAAATAAAATTACGGCGCCGCAGCACGTGTCTGAATGATGTCATTTGCGCCACGCTGTAGCTGTACCTTGGTACAGGTGATCAAGCGGCCATAGGCTGATATTATCGAACTTCATTGTAACGGATCATCAAAAGAGTCCCAGGAGGGTGCATGAAAAGCTCGGTGCTGGATGAATTGCGTTACGGGCAGCCGTTTCGCGACATGAGTGAAGCTGATCTGGCATGGCTTGAGGGGCGCATTGTTGAGCGCAGCTTCGCCGCCAGTGAGTCGATCATCGGGATCGGTGACCCGGCGTCGCGACTGTTGTTCATCTACCGCGGTAACGTGCGCCTGGAGGTCGATCCGGACAGCCGGATCGTCGCCGAGCTTGTTCCCGGGGAATGCTTTCCGCTCGAAACACTGATTCCGGGCAGTGTCGTTCCGTCGCGCTTCCGGGCGGGGCAAAATACGATCTGTGGTGAGCTGTCCGCTGACGATCTGCAGGCGCTGATCGCTCGCTCCGAAGTGTTCCGTGAGTTTTGCAGCAAGCGTGCCGATGCGATGCGCAACCATGAAAAGCGGCGCAGCACGGCAAGCCTTGCGCACGCCGAAAACCTTGAGGACGAGTTGAACCGGCCGCTTTCGGCCGTGGCTTATGACCCGGCACTGACCATGCGCGGCGATGCAACGCTCGGCTCAGTGCTCGCCGAAATGCATCAGCAAGATGGCCGCACCTGTCTTGTCGTCAACCCGTTCAACGAGATGGTCGGCAGCTTCGGCTTGCGCGATCTGCTTGAGCGTGCGGTGCAACGGCCAATCGATACCAGTTTGCGGGTCTCCAGCTTCATGGCACCGCCGTTTCCGGCGCTGCCGCTCGATGCGCCGGCCTATGCCGCTGTTGCGCTGATGGCGGAACGAGGCTGTAGCGAAGTGGTGCTGCTGAATGACGGAAAGGTCGCTGGCGTCATCAACGAGCAAAGCTTGTTCGAGGCCGCCAGTTTGAACATTGCCGCCTTGTCGCGCCATTTGCGGGCCGCGTCGACGCTGGAGCAATGGGTGCATGTTTCAACACTGATTACACTTTACACCAGGCAACTGATTGAACACGGCTTGGCGGCGGCCCGTGTTACGCGGCTGGTCTCCGAGCTGTCGGATCGCTTGACCATGCAAATTATCAACAGCGAGTTTTCGAAACTGAAACTTCCCGACGGAACGCGCTGGGCGTGGCTGGTTTTTGGCAGCGAAGGGCGCCATGAGCAGACCCTGCTGACCGATCAGGATAACGGCCTTGCTTTTTCCTTGCCGGCAGGCGCCGATCTTGAGGCAACGCGCAGCGTTTTTCTTGACGCCGCCAAGCAGATCAATGAAGACCTGGCCGCATGCGGTTACTCCTTGTGTTCGGGGGGAATCATGGCGGGCAATCCGCCTTGCTGTCTTTCGGTTGATGAGTGGCGGCAGAAGTTCCGAAACTGGATCGCCTATCCCGAACCCGAGGCCATTTTGAATGCGTCGATATTTTTCGATTTCCGTTTCCTGACCGGAGATGCCAGTCTGTCGACGGCATTGCACAAGACGCTGGCTGCTTTGGCGCCGGAAAGCCGGCGCTTTCATTTACTTCTTGCCGGTAGTGCCTTGCAGCGCACCCCGCCGATCGGTTTTTTTCGCGACTTCCGGACCGATGGCGATGGCATGATCGACCTCAAGCACGGTGCGGTTGCCATCTTCGTCGATGCCGCACGCCTCTATTCCCTGGTGCATGGCTTCATGGAGTGCGCAACGGATCGACGTTTTGATCGCTTGTCGGCACTTGGCAAGCTTGAAGAGGCTGGGGTCGTCGCCTGGAAAAAAGCCTTCGCTTTTGTGCAGACACTGCGTTTGCGCATGCAGGCCGAAGCGCTGGCGGCAGATCAGCCAACATCGAACCGCGTCGATCCTTATGCGCTGAATGAACTCGATCGTCGTTTTCTCCTTGAGTCGTTGCGACAAGCGGCCAAACTGCAGAAGCGCATGCAGCTCGATTTTTCCATGCAGTAATTTGCAATTCGTTGTAAAAACTCAGCTGCGCTGATGACGTGCGGGCAGTGCGCGCCGAGCCTTTGTCTGCGCTCTTGGGCTGAAAATTTCCGAGGCGGCTGTGATGGCAGATTGGTACAATCCAGAGGATCGGCGTCTCGTTCAGGAGTAAAAATGAATTCGTTTTGGCAGTTCTATGCGTGGTCAGAAAAAAATATCTGGAACACGCTTACCAAGAAGCTGATGAGTTTTCTTTTCCTCTTTCTCATCGATCTCGTTTATCTGTGCGTTTATCTTTATGAGAAAGAATCAATCCTTGATCTCCTGAAAAGTTCAGGTGCCAATGCCGAAGGGATTGCTGCAATTTCTGCGGCATTCGATCAGGGGTTGTTCTGGATGGTTGTGCTGACGATTGTCGCGTTGACCTGGAATGTCCTGCAGATTCTGTATCTGCGTCATCTGATTGTTTCGCCGGTAAAAAATATTGCACGGATTTTTGATGAAATTGCAACCGGCGAAGGCGATTTTTCACGTGATCTGCCAACCACCACCTATGACGAGTTTCGTGATCTTGCCCTGAGCTATAACCGTTTCGCCGACAAGATGCGGCAGATCATTGGTGAAGTACGCAAGATGAGCGTCGCCATTGCGCGCGAAGCCGTGGTCGTACGCAAGAGCGTGGGTGATACGTCGATACGTGCGACGCGGCAGGGGCAGCTCACCGAGGCGGTGTTCACCGCGAGTAACGAGGCAACGCAGGCAATCAATGAAGTATCGTCTTCGACCGAGCTGATTTCTCATTCGACCGAGGTGAATCTCGGCAAGGCCAAGATATCCCTGAGCGAGATGCTCGATGTGGTGGTCAAGGTTCAGTCGGTCAGCGACAAGCTTGCACGGTTCAACGATACCGTGGGTAATCTCAGTCAGCGTTCGGACAGTATTCGTACCATCGCCGCATTGATCCGCGAGATTGCCGATCAGACCAATCTGCTCGCCCTTAACGCGGCGATCGAAGCGGCGCGTGCCGGCGAGATGGGGCGGGGCTTTGCGGTGGTCGCCGACGAGGTACGTAAACTGGCGGAGCGCGTTAACGTCGCAACGCTGGAGATTACGCAGAATATTACCGGCATGATTTCACTGGTCCGTGAGACACAAATCGAGAATGAGGTGATTAACATCGATATTCGCCAGACGCGCGAAGTGGTCGAGCGTTCGTCAGACCAATTCCGCCAGATGGTCGGTGATTTTGAAGGAACCAGCGATCAGTTGATCCAGATTGCTTCGGCCATGGAGCAACTGACAGCAACCAACGGCCAGGTGCACGAAAATATGCACTTGGTGCATACCTTGTCTTCGGAAGTCGCCAGCAACATGGCCGGTTCGGAAAAGTCGACCGAGGGCTTGTCGAAGGCCACCGAGTCGGTGCAGGAGCTGGTGTCCAGCTTCAAGATCGGGCGCGGGGCGTTCGACTACAACGTCGAATTCGTGCGCAAGTTCCGCGACGATCTGCAGAGCAAGCTGGAGGAAATGCGCAAGCGCGGCGTCAATGTCATGGACCGCAACTACCAGCCGATTGCCAAAACGAATCCGCCGAAGTTCAAGGTCGCCTATGACGAGGACTATATCCGTGAGTGTCAGGGGCTGCTTGATGGCGCACTGGCGAATATCAAGGGCGGTGTTTATGCGGTTGCGGTTGATATCAATGGTTTTCTGACGGCGCACAACAGCAAGTTTTCCCAGCCGCTGACCGGTGATCCGCAGAAGGATCTGGTCGGTAACCGCACGCGCCGCAAGTTTGAAGCGCCGACCGAGATCCGGGCGGCGAGAAATACCGCGCCATTGCTTCTGCAAACCTACATTCGCGATACCGGCGAGCTGATGTGCGACATTGCCATGCCGATTCATGTTGGCGGCATTCATTGGGGCAACGTGCGCGTCGGTTGTCAGACCAACGTTCTGCTTGAGGGGTGATCAGCAACCGGCAGTGGCAACGCTGCCGGTGCCTCAGGTCAGCGCGGATGTGGAGACGATGACGCCGTCATCGTCGGCGTAAAGCCATTCTCCCGGCTTGAAGGTGACGCCACCGAAGCTGACGTCGATGTTGCGGTCACCCGCGCCTTTCTTGATGCTTTTCAGCGGGTGGGTGTTGAGGGCGCGGACGCCGATGTCGATCTGGTTGATGTCGCCCGAATCCCGGATGCAGCCGTAGACGACGAGCCCTTCCCAGCCGTTTTTGTGCGCCAGAATGGCCAGCTGGTCACCGACCAGTGCGCAGCGTAACGAGCCGCCGCCATCAATGACCAGTACTTTTCCTTTTCCTTCCTCACCAACCGCTTCACGCACCAGCGAGTTGTCTTCAAACAGCTTGAGTGTGACGACCCGGCCGCTGAAAGAGGCGCGCGCACCGTAACGTTGAAACATCGGCGCGACAACGCGTACAGCCCCGGCGTGGGTCTGTGCTTCATTGGCGTCAAGAAGATCGGGGGTCTTGAAATTCATGTGTACCTCAAACGACGGCTTCGGCTTCTTCTTCAAAGACCAGTTTTACCTTGTTGTCCTTGCCCATATCCACGGTCACATGACCGCCACTGGCCAGGCGCCCGAACAGCAGTTCGTCAGCCAGTGCCGAGCGGATCGTGTCCTGAATCAACCGTGCCATCGGGCGGGCGCCCATTAGCGGATCGAATCCATGCTCGGCGAGGTGCTTTTTCAGCGCATCGGTGAACATCGCTTCCACTTTTTTCTCGTGCAATTGCTCTTCCAGTTGCATCAGGAATTTGTCGACGACACGTAGTATGACATCGTGGTCGAGCGCCTTGAACGAGATGGTGGCGTCAAGCCGGTTGCGGAATTCCGGGGTGAACAGCCGCTTGATTTCGACCATTTCGTCACCGGGTTGTTTCGAACTGGTGAAGCCCATGCTCGACTTCTGGATGGCCTCCTGCCCGGCGTTGGTGGTCATGATGATGACCACGTTGCGGAAGTCTGCCTTGCGTCCGTTGTTGTCGGTCAGTGTGCCGTGATCCATGACCTGTAACAGGATGTTGTAGATATCCGGGTGTGCCTTTTCGATCTCGTCGAGCAAGAGCACGCAGTACGGTTTTTTGGTGATCGCCTCGGTCAGTTGCCCGCCCTGATCGAATCCGACATAACCCGGAGGCGCGCCGATCAGTCGAGACACCGCGTGGCGCTCCATGTATTCGGACATGTCGAAGCGCAGCAATTCGTTGCCCAGGCAGTAAGCGAGTTGTTTGGCGACTTCCGTTTTGCCGACGCCGGTCGGGCCGGAAAAAAGGAAGCTGCCGATCGGTTTGCCCGGATTGCCGAGGCCGGAGCGCGCCATCTTGATCGCCTTGGTGAGGGCGTCTATCGCTGCTTCCTGACCAAAAACAACGGCTTTCAGATCACGGTCGAGATTTTTCAGCGAACTGCGGTCGTCCGATGAAACGTGGGTTGACGGGATGCGGGCGATCTTGGCAACGATTTCCTCGATGTCCTGCTTGCCGATCAGTTTCTTCTGTTTCGATTTGGGAAGAATGCGCTGTGCCGCGCCAGCCTCGTCGATGACATCGATAGCCTTGTCGGGCAGGTGGCGATCACTGATGAAGCGCACCGAAAGCTCAACCGCAGACGTCAAAGCCGCCGCTGAATACTTGATGCCATGATGCGACTCGAAGCGTGTTTTCAGCCCCTTGAGGATTTCAATCGTCTCGGCGATTGACGGTTCATTCACGTCGATTTTCTGGAAGCGCCGCGACAGCGCGTGATCCTTCTCGAAGATTCCACGATACTCGTTATAGGTCGTTGCGCCGATACACTTCAGCTGGCCTGACGAGAGCGCCGGCTTGAGCAGGTTGGAGGCGTCCAGCGTGCCGCCGGAAGCCGATCCGGCGCCGATCAGTGTGTGGATCTCGTCGATAAAAAGAATCGCTTCCGGGTTCTCGGTCAATTGCTTGAGAACCCCTTTGAGGCGTTGCTCGAAGTCGCCACGATACTTCGTGCCGGCCAGCAGGGCACCCATATCCAGCGAATAGACGTTGGCTTTTGCCAGGATTTCCGGGATGTCGCCCTCGGTAATGCGTCGCGCCAGACCTTCGGCGATGGCCGTCTTGCCGACGCCCGCTTCGCCGACCAGCAGCGGATTGTTCTTGCGTCGCCGGCACAAGGTCTGGATGACCCGCTCAAGCTCCTTGTCGCGCCCGATCAGCGGGTCGATTTTGCCGAGCAGGGCCAGCGCGTTCAGATTGATCGTGTAGCTTTCAAGGGGGCCGGAGGCATTTTGCTGCTCGCCTTCAGTCTCCGCTTCCTGCTCCGTGCGCACCGGGCTTTGCGGCACCTTGCTGATGCCGTGAGAAATGAAGTTGACCACGTCAAGCCGCGTCACCCCTTGCTTCTGGAGAAAATAAACGGCGTGCGAGTCTTTTTCGCCAAAAATGGCAACCAGCACGTTGGCACCGTTAACTTCTTTCTTGCCGGAAGACTGCACGTGCAGGATGGCGCGCTGGATCACACGCTGGAAGCCGAGTGTCGGTTGCGTGTCGATATCGGCTTCGCCGGCCACCGTTGGCGTGTGTTCGCCAATGAATTTGGAAAGGTCTTTGCGTAACAACTCGATGTTCGCGCCGCAGGCACGTAATGCCTCTGCTGCCGATGGATTGTCAAGCAGTGACAGCAACAGATGTTCAACGGTAATGAACTCGTGCCGTTTTTGCCGGGCCTCGACAAAGGCCATGTGTAAACTGACTTCCAGTTCCTGCGCAATCATTCAGTTCTCCTCCATGACGCACGCCAGCGGATGCTGGTTTTCGCGTGCGAAAGCCGAGACTTGCTCAACTTTGGTGGCGGCGACATCACGCGGGTAAATCCCGCAGATGCCACGCCCTTCCGTATGTACTTTGAACATGATTCGCATGGCTTGTTCTCGATCCATGGAAAAAAATTTTTGCAGCACGACGACGACAAACCCCATTGGGGTGAAATCGTCGTTTAGCAAAAGCACCTTGTACAACGGCGGCGGCGCAAGTTTCGCGCGTTTGGCCTCTAGTAGTGAACCATCCTGATGCTGTTTAGCCATAGCTGAATTCTAACCACTCTTCCCGAATGCGCAATACTGGCGGGCCAATGTTTTTGCCCTGCATCGTCTGCACACTCGCCACAATAAATGCCGTGTTTCCATCGATTTTTTTGAAAATGCTTGACGCATCGTGATGAAGTAGCGTACAAAGTCTGAATGTTTTGGTTCAAGCAGGTTTGCGGTAATTTTCGCTTGTCGAAATCTCTGTTAGGCCGTCGTTGAATTCAGAAACATGCAAGTCGGGCACCGCCCGGATTTAGTTTTTTTTAAAGGAAGTCGCAATATGGCAACTGGTACAGTTAAGTGGTTCAACGACGCCAAGGGTTTCGGTTTTATTACGCCGGATGATGGTAGCGAAGATCTTTTCGCACATTTCTCCGCGATCACCATGCCCGGATTCAAGACCCTCAAAGAGGGCGAGAAGGTCTCCTTCGACGTGACGCAAGGCCCGAAGGGCAAGCAAGCATCGAATATCGGTCGCGCCTGATCACTCAGGTGTAACGAGAGAGACCCGCCGCAAGGCGGGTTTTTTTTCGCCTTGCGTTTGTGGCGCGCACTCAGCTGGAGGCGCTGACTGGCAACTCGAGTTGCGCTTATCCGGTCGTTACCGGGCTTTCATCGCTGCGCTGATCCCCTTTGCTGTCGACCCAGTTGGCAATTACCTTATCGCCGGCCTTCAGTCCGCGGGTGCGGAAAGTGAAGAGCGGGTTGCGGGAAACCGACGTGTTCAACTGTCCTTCGATCAGCAACTTGCCGTTGGCGCTGACGGTGAAGGTCTGGATGAAGTGCGCAGCAATTATTTGCCCGCTGGCCGGATCCTTGCGTAGCCCGGTTTCCATTGGATGCTGCATAAGAATGCGGATTTCGGTCTGCTCACCCAGCAGCGTCGCCCTGATTTTTATTGGTTCTGCCATGCGCGTTTGTGCTCCCTAGCC
>JBIKLY010000174.1:0-2905 GCA_044359525.1 Rhodocyclaceae bacterium
GCCGAGGCGAAGCCGGTGTCGTGCCCATGCACGTAGGGCGAGGCGCCCGACAGTGCGATCATGTGCGGAATGTAGCGCGACAGCGAATGCAGGAGGAATAGCGCCTCGTCGGGTGAAGGACAGCCGATGTGGATATGCTGGCCGAAAATCGTGAATTGCTTGGCGAGATAGCCGTAAAGATCGGAAATGTGGTGGAAGCGTTCCTTGTCGAAAATGCGCGTCTCGCCCCAGTGCTGGAAGGCATGGGTGCCACCGCCCGAAAGGGCGAGGTTGAGTTCGCGCCCGCCGCGGCAGAGGAAATCGCGGATTTCGCCCAGTTCGGCGGTCAGGGTCTGGTGCGTGGTATGGATGCCGGTGCTGATCTCGATCATGCCCTGGGTGATCTCGGGCACGATGTTTCCCGGATTTCCCGGATGGCGCTCGACCCAGTACAGCAGGTCGTTGGCCATCGGCGTCAGCGCGTAGTCGTGGGTGTCGAGGATCTGCAGTTCGAGTTCGACGCCGAGCGACAGCGGGCGCGAGGACTTGAAGCTTTCGAGCGCCATCTCAAGCCTCCCCTTCGCCGGAACCCGGCATGGCTTCACCGCTGCGGCGCAACGCGATCTGGATCGCCACCGGGCCAAGCAGCTCCATGATCAATACCGCACCGAGCACGATGGCGAGGACATCGTCGCCGAAGTCAGCATAAAGTCGGGCGACATCGTGGGCCTGCAAGACTGCCAGGCTGGACATCGGCAGCAGCGCCACACCGAGCCAGGCCGCCTTCTTGGGCACCAGGCCGCCGTAGCCCGCCGAAACATAAGCGCCAAAATACTTGGCCAGGCCGCGAATCAGCAGCAGGCCGATCGACATCAGCCCGCCGGCGACGAGATGGCGCGGATCGAGCGCGACACCGGTCAGCGTGAACAGGATGATTACCAGCAGGGCGCCGGCGGCGCCGAAATGCTCGGGAAACAGATGCAGGCGCTGCGACATGGAACGCAGCATCATGCCGCCGCAGAGCAGGGCCATCGGCACCGAAAGTCCGAGCCGTTCGGCAGCCGTGGTGCCAAGCAGGACGACAGCGATCACCAGCGCAAAACGCTCGCTTTCGCGCTTCAGGTGGAAGAAGCGCGTCAGGTGCATGGCATAGGCGAGCGCGGCTCCCAGCAATATGGAACCCAAGGCGATGTAGGCGGGATGCCCGATCGTCTGCAACAGGCCCGCGTTGCGGTCGAGGTGCACCACGCCGACGCTGATTTTTAGCAACAGGATTGCGTAGAGGCTGTTGAGCGCCGTCATCAGCATCAGTCGTTCCGTCATCTGTCCGCGCGCGTTGTTCTCGGCGACGATGCGCATGACTACCGCCGGACTGGTCGATACGGCGATTGCGGCCACGGCAACGCGCGTCCCCATGCTGAGGTCGAACCAGCCAAGGAAGACATAGGTCACGGTAAAGGTGAGGACGCTTTCGACTACGCTGCTGACGATCAGCATCGGATTGTGGCGCAGCCAGCGCAGATCGACCCGGCTGCCAAGCTCGAACAAGAGCAGACCGAGTCCCAGCAACAGCAGCGGGCGCAGGTCGCCGGTGATGCTCGGCGGCACCCAGCCCAGCACGGACGGCCCCAGCAGCAGCCCGGCGAGCACGTAACCGATCAAGCGTGGCAGGCGCAGCCAGCGCCCGCAGATCTCGGCGCCGGCGATCGACACGATCAGCAGCACGGCGACGCGGCCGAAGGCGTCGATCTCGAAGGGCAGGGCGAGCGGCATGTTCATGCCGCACCCGGCACATCGGGTTTTGTTGTGCGTCGATGGAAGTCGTGCGTCATGGCTTGTCCTCGTCGCGCGGCACCGCCGCGGGATTCCTGCCCGCGTCAGCCGCCGACAGCAGTGCGCGCAAGCCGACGTAGGGCTTTTCGGGTATCGGCGCGGGTGTCACGTCGAGGGCCGATCGTTGCGCAAGTTCGGCTTCCAGATTCCGCCTGACCTGTTCCTGTGCCGCCAACTGCCGCTCCAGTTCGGCGATCCGGCTGCGCTGGCGACCGATCGTCCATTGCCCGCGGATCACTGCCGGCGAGGACAACAGCCCCGCGATCAGCGCACCGAGGCCGAGGGCGCACAGGAGAACCAGCGCCAGCGAACCTTCAAATGTCCAAATTGCTAGGGTCACTGTAACAGGCGCGAGGTTCTGCAGCGCGAAGACCACGGCACCTATGGCGACGACAATGCCGAAAATAAGCATGAGTTGCATCAATTGCTCCTTTCGACGGGACATCCGTCCGGATTGTTCCGTCGAGAACAGGATAAATCAATTCGCGCGGGGACCGATGGAAGCATCAGAAATCAAGGCACACAATGCGATTGCCACCGCTTTGCTTGGCTCCGTACATCAGCCGGTCCGCGTCCGCCAGCAGGCGGTCGAGATCGTCCGGCGCCCGCTGATGGCTGACGAACCCGATACTGAAGGTCACCGGCCACGCGTTCTCTCCCATCGCATCGAGCAGTCGCCGCCGGATTTTCTCGACGTAATTCCTTGCCGCCACGCCGTTCATTCCCGGCAACAGCAGCGCGAATTCGTCGCCGCCGAGGCGGCCGGCGATGTCGCCGGCGCGGATGGATGCAAGCAATCCATCGGAGACGCATTTCAGCAAAGCGTCTCCGGTTTCGTGGCCGAACTGGTCATTGACTTGCTTGAACTTGTCGAGATCGATAAAGACGGCAGTAAAAGGGGTCTGTTGTCGCCGCGCCAGCCTTTCCACGCTCTACAGACTCTCCAATCGCCGTTCCGATGACTCATCGACAATTCGGCAGTTTTTACACAGTCTGGACCGGCAGACGCCAAGGCAATAGTTGCAGCGATCCCGCAACCATCGTGATTGCGGCTTCCCGTCAGCCAGTGTTCTATTTGCCGGTATACCGATTC
>JBIKLY010000104.1:0-10615 GCA_044359525.1 Rhodocyclaceae bacterium
AGAGGCGCAGAGAAAACGCAGAGAAACCCACCGGCCTTAAAAGGTCTTCTCTGCGAAACCTCTGCGCCTCTGCGCCTCTGCGGTGGGGGGTAAGTTTATTTACCACGACACTCAGGTGCGAATGAAAGTGGAAATCAGGGGGATGACTTCCTCGGCAGCATCTTCCAGCACGTAATGGCCGGCATCGGCGAGGACATGGACCTGTGCCTGCGGCAGATATTTTCGCCACTGGCGCAAGAAGGCATCATCGAACACGAAGTCCTTGCCACCCCAGACGATCAGCGCCGGCGTGGCGTTGAATCGATGCAGATTCGCCGCAACATTTTCGACAATGTCGAATCCGCCATCCTCCGGCCCGAGCGGGATGTCCTGCACGAAACGCAAGGTAGCGATGCGGTTGTCCCAGGAGTCATAAGGGGCGCAGTACGCCTGCGCGATTTCAGGGCTCATCTTCTTCCGGGTGCACCCGACCCGGGTCGCCCCCCGTGCGAAGGCGTTGAATCCACGCACCAGAAATGCGCCCAGCGGTGTCCGGGTCAGTTTCAGGAGTCCGGGCAGCGCTTTTTCCTTGGGCAGGGGGAAAGCACCGGTATTCAGGATGACGATGCGGGCGACCTGCTCGGGGTGCCGGGTCGCCCAGCCGAAGCCGATCATCCCGCCCCAGTCGTGTACCACCAGCGTCAGAGGCTCGCTCAGCTCCAGTGAGCTGATCAGTGCGTCGAGGTCGTCGATGCGCTGCGCCAGCGTGTAGGCGTAGTCCGCATCGCCAGGCTTGTCGGACAGACCCATGCCGATATGGTCAGGCACGATGCAGCGGTGGGTGCCTGACAGCGCCTGTACCAGATTACGGTAGTAGAAGGACCACGAAGGGTTGCCATGCACCATGAGGACGGGCGCGCCCGCGCCTTCGTCGAGGTAGTGCATCTGCTGGCCTGCGCCACGGCCGAAAAAATTCGATTTGAAAGGGTAAAGCGCCTGACCAACAACACTCACCAGATAACCTCGGCCATGCTGCAGTTCAACCCGGAGCCGATGCCCATCAGGGCGACACGGCTGCCCTTGTGCAGACGCCCGCTCTCAGCGGCTTTGGAGAGCGCGATTGGTACGGAGGCGGGGCCGATGTTGCCGAATTCGGGGTAGATGGCCAGTACTTTCTTGATGTCGAGCCCCAGCGCCTGACACAAGCTGACCGTGTGCGTGCCGCTGACCTGATGCAAAACGTATTCATCGACCTGATCGACGCCGTCCTTGATCCAGCCGAAATCGGCTTTTGCATGCTCGAAAGTCTGCGCGGCGAGATCAATGCCGGCCACCAGAAGCGCCTTGGCATCGGTGACCATGTGGTCGATCTGGCCACGGCACAGCCCGCTATGCTGTGTGGCGGCGCGATTGACGACGCCGGTGAAGCGATGGCCGTTCGGCGCGAGGTCAGTGCGCGCCAGCACCATGGCGACGGCGCCGGAACCCAGGGTCAAGGTGGCGAACTGCTCGGTAAACTCCTGGACGGTGGTTTCAGGGCGCTGCAGGCGCGCAATCGTGGCTTCCTGCACGAAACGGGCGCTCTCGCCGTCAACGATCAGGCCGTAGTCGATCTGACCGCGTTCAATCATGTTGCTAACCACCTGCATACCGCTCAAAAAGCCCAGGCAGGCATTCCCCAGGTCAAAATTCAGGCATTCCGTGGATAAGCCGAGCCGATCATGCACCAGGCAGGCGGTAGAGGGTTCGATATAGTCGCGGCACACCGAGGTGTTAACGATCATGCCGATGCGCGAGCGATCGATGCCGGAATCACTCAGTGCTTTTTCTGCTGCCAGGGCGGCGACCGTGCTGGGCTGGACATCCTTGTCCCAATAACGCCGCGCCTCTATCCCGGAGGCGTACTCCAGGACCTCAAGGCGCATCCCCAGTCGTTCAAGGGTCTGGGCAAATTGCCGGGACAACTCGGAAGACGAAATGCGGTGCGGTGCATCTATGTGCGCGAGACTTAAAATTGAAACATTTTGGTATTGCATTGGGCATCCAGGGAATCAGAACTTCAATGCCCACTTCGGTCAGGGGGGCAGCGGTGTAAGGGTAAACGCAAGGGTGGCAGCGTCAACAATTGCGGGAGTATCGCCGACACAGCCTGTATTCGTCAATCTATGCCGTATTTTGAAGGGCTTAGCGCCCTGTTTCGCGCCGCCATCGGCAGCCAAATATCCGCCTGTCCGCGTTTTTCATGATCCGGCACTTGTGATGCGTCTAATTGCTGCGTTTTTAGTGTGCCTGGTGCTGCGCGATAAGGCCGCGCAGGGCAGGTCGCCTCCACCTTGGGCGCCTCAGTAATGAAATCGCAATTGAGCAATCAGCAGGGCATTTTCTTCAACGCGGTACACCATGCGGTGCTCATCAGTAATGCGGCGTGACCAGAAACCGGATAGTGCGTGCTTCAATGCTTCCGGCTTGCCAATGCCAGAGAAGGGGGTGCGTTGGGTTTCCCGAATCAGCTTGTTGATCCGTTCAACCATGCGTTTATCTTGTTTTTGCCAGTAAAGATAATCTTCCCATGCCTCATCCGCGAAAATCAGCTTCACTTCGCCAGTTCCCGCGCAACGCCTTTCCCTGTGCCCAGTTGTGCGGCTGCCGAGAGAAGGCGCTTGGCGTTAGCAGGCGTGCGCAAGAGATAGGCTGTTTCCTCAAGTGCCTTGTAATCTTCAAGCGAGAGCATCACGACGGCTTGGTTGCCGTTGCGGGTGATAATCAATGCCTCGTGATCGTCGCAAACCCGATCCATGGTGCTGGCGAGATTTGCGCGAACGGTGGTATAGGTCATTGCATCCATGATGGGTCTCCGCTTATGTACGCTTTACTGTACGCTGCATGCCGCCCGTTGTCCAGCAAGAATGTCGGGATACGAAGCACGGCGCAACATTCGAGCGGCCTGCGCACTACCTCTATAACAAGGCGCGCTACAAATCTTTCGGCAGCGCGAAGACCACGCCTTCGGAGAGCTGCTCGACCTGACCTGAGACCTGGCCGCCGAGTTCAACCAGGCGCGTAATGACGCCTTGCACCAGTACTTCAGGCGCTGATGCGCCGGCGGTGACGCCGATACTGCCGCAGTTTGCCAGCAACGCAGGATCTATATTGCGGGCATCATCGATCAATAGCGCGCGGGCGCCCTGATATTCAGCAACTTCACGTAAACGATTGGAATTGGAGCTGTTGATCGAGCCGACCACCAGCATCACGTCGACCTTTCCGGCAATGGTTTTTATCGCATCCTGGCGGTTCTGCGTGGCGTAGCAGATGTCGTCCTTTTTTGGCCCGACGATGTTCGGGAAGCGTGCCTTCAGTGCGCTGACGATGGCCGTTGCGTCATCGACGGAGAGCGTCGTCTGGGTCACAAAAGCCAGACGCGGCTCCTCTCCGGGGGCGCTGTCAATGGCGCTGATTTGCAGCGTGGCGACGTCGTTCACGCATTCGACAAGGTACATGCCGCCGTCGGACTGGCCCATCGTGCCCTCGACTTCGGGGTGACCCTTGTGACCGATCATGATGATTTCGTAGTCTTGCTTGCGCAGGCGCGACACTTCGAGATGGACCTTGGTGACCAGCGGGCAGGTCGCGTCATAAACGTTGAGATTGCGCGCTGCGGCTGCCTTGCGTACCGACTGGGGTACGCCGTGCGCACTGAAAATCAGGGTGGCGCCATCGGGAACCTCGTCGAGGTCTTCGATGAAAATGGCGCCTTTGGCCTTCAGGTCTGCGACCACATAGCGGTTATGCACAACCTCATGGCGAACGTAAACAGGGCGGCCGAAGCGCTCGAGTGCGCGTTCGACCATGGCGATGGCGCGTTCAACACCGGCACAAAATCCGCGCGGGTTGGCTAGGACAATATCCACTTCTTTACTCCGGTTTGCGTAGGGGCAGTGACATCAAAGAGCGCCACTGGTTCCAGAACCGGAATGGCAGGTGCGCTCTGCTTTGCCGGTGATGATTGTACGGGGTAAGCCGGAGTCGGCGAGCAGCGGGTGCGAAAAAGCGGCGAGCCATCCGGCTCGCCGCGGCGGCGCTGCGATTCCCGCTCAGACGACGCGTAGTTGGCTTGTCGGCTGATGCACGGAGGCGTTTGCCTCTGCCTGTGCTATGGCCTGGTCGCTGATTAACTGTTGGATCAGCGGTTCCTGCGCATTGCTCTGCCCCCATTGGTCGAAATAAACGAGATCTTCAATCGGCAGGCGTGGCAACCAGCCGGCGGCTTCCAGCTCCGGTTTGGCGTAGAAGTGGCTGACGTAGCCGACGCATAGATAGGCAATCGGCGTGATGCCCTTGGGGATGCCCAGCGCCTCCTGCAATGCCGCCTGGTTGAAAATACTCACCCAGCCGACGCCCAGGCCTTCGGCGCGCGCTGCCAGCCAGAGGTTTTGCACAGCGCAGACACTGCTGTAAAGATCCATGGTTTTCATGTGCGTGCGACCGACGACGACCGGGCCGGTACGCTCGCGGTCGCAGGTGATGCAAATGCCGACCGGCGATTCCAGGATGCCTTCGAGCTTGAGCGTTTTGTAGATGGCGCGCTGCTCGCCATCGAACATTTCGGCAGCTTCAGCGTGCGCTTCGGCAAACGCGGCGTGCACCTTTTGCTTGGTCTCCTGTGCGCGCACCACGAGAAAGTTCCACGGCTGCATGAAGCCGACCGAAGGCGCGTAGTGGGCGGCGGTGATGATGCGGCTCAACACCTCGTCCGGCACGGCTTTGGGCAGAAACTGGCCGCGCACGTCGCGCCGCGAAAAGATGGTTTGATAAATCGCCGCGCGTGCTTCGGCGGTAAAGGTGTGGACGTCTTGTTCAGCTTGATTCGTTTTCATGGCAATTCCCCTTGCGTGAAAAGTGAGCGCCCTGCCGGGCCTTGCAGCGCGCGAAATTTTTCAGGCCGGTCTTCTGACTCGGATTCACTTGCGATCGACGCCTTCCCGGTGGCTACCAGTGGCTTGTTGTCGACGCATCATCCTCACAGCGTTGGGCACGTAGCGGATTCACACCGCCTTCCCGATTCTCCCGCACCTTGCGGCACGGACACCTGAAGGGCGGAATGATCCGCGAGTCGGGCGGCGTTGTCAAAATTGTTGGTGTGGAGCGGTTGCTATTCCCGTGCGTGGCTGCAATGTCGAAATAAATGCGCAAAAACTAACGTGATGTATAATTTTATACATCACGTTATACGGAGCAAGCAGAATGCACAGAACACAGATTTATCTTCAGGATGATCTCTATGAAAAGCTCAGGATTCGTTCGCGTAGCATGGGTGTCAGCTTGTCGGAACTGATTCGTCGCTCGCTTGAAAAAGGAATCGACAAAAACCCGGCGGCCGACGCCAGGGCTTTTTTCGATCAGTTACCGATACTGGACAGTTTCGCGGCCAGCGAGCCGGAGGCTTACGTCCGTACACTTCGCGCCAACAGTCGCTTGCTTCGGGATTCTGCTGATGAGTCCTGAACGCATCGTTCTGGATACCGACATCGTCATTCATCTGCTGAAAAAGCAGCCCGTCATCATGGCCGGTTTTATTGGCTTGCTGGAAGCTCAAACCATTTTTCTGCTGTCGCCGATTGTCGTGGCGGAAGTCTATGCCGGCGCATTCGAGCGCGAATATACGGCTATTGAAAACCTGTTTGATTTTTGCGAACGTGTTGCCTTGGATAACGAAACGGGGCGTCTGGCCGGACAATACGCCCAGCGCTACCGCAAAGCCTGGCAAGGGGTTTCGCTGGAAGACTACCTGCTCGCCGCCACCGCAAAACAACACCGTTGCCCACTGTGGACCGGCAATCGAAAACATTACCCGATGGATGACGTTGTCTTGTTTGAATTTCCCCTGAATATTCTCTGAATACTCTGCTCAAATGTCTAATCAAGTTAAGCAACATTTCCCTGGTGGCTCAAAATCGCGCGTGAACCGCGCAGGTGAAAGTGTGCGAGCCGGTACGCAAACTGCAGAAGACCTTCATGTGATTGAACAATGGAGGGCCGCCCATCGTGCGGTTCTGAATACTTTTCAGGCGATTCTCCGGACGAGAACACGCGGCACGGGAATCTCCGTCGCACAACGGCATAAGCGAAAGCGAACGATATTTGACAAGCTCGAGCGACTGCCGAGCATGCAACTATCGAGGATGGACGATATAGCAGGATGCCGATTAATCTTCAAAGATATACAGTCATTAATCAAGTTTCGAGAAAATTTTCATAGTGCCCATTTCAACCATAAGCGCCGCAACGAGCTGGAAAAATACGACTATATAAATAAGCCGAAGCCTACTGGATACAGAGGAATTCATGATGTATACGAATACAACGTAAACTCTGAGGTTGGTAAAGAGCTGGCGGGACTCTACCTTGAAATTCAATACAGGACGCTTGTTCAACACGCCTGGGCCACAGCGGTGGAGGTGATCGGCTTTATTACGGAAAGTCAGCCAAAATTTCAACAAGGAGACAATCGATACGAGACTGCAATGGCTTATGCCAGCGAAATACTGGCAAGAACCTTTGAGAACGTAAAAGGCCCGTTGCCAGAGCTCGATGATCGAGCGGTTGTGGCTGAATTTTTGAAGCTCGACAAGGAGCTCAGACTTCTGAAAACTCTTCGTGGACTAAACGCAGCAGACAAAGCCGTCACTGAGCGCAAAAACGCAATTCTTATTTTTTCAGGCAGTCGAGAGCTTGATGTGCGAACTTTCAGAGATGCAACAGATGCGTTACGGGCTCTATTTGAGTTGGAAATGGAATTCCCTAATAGCGATGTTGTATTGGTAAGGGCCGACACAAGCGATGATGTTCGTCTTGCATTTAGAAACTACTTTTCAGATGCGCGTGACTTCATTCAACTTATGGAAGAAGGCTGTGCAAATTTGTCCAAGCCAAAGGGGTTGGCTGATGTGAAGCAGCCAAAAACAAAACCCAAAAGTAAATAACACATCGGACTCTATGGAAAAAAATCAAGGACGAGACCGAGCTGAAACGAGCCAGAAAAAAAGAAAAATGGGGGCAGGCAGAGTCGATCGATTTGCAAAATACTCCCACGTTTAAATTGCTCTGACTTCCTATCGGGCAACGAGGTAGCCTCCTATTGCCTGTGTTGCTGAGAGCAGACGGTTTTTAAGGGTCGTCAACGTCTCGTTTCTGAAGAGTGGCGTATCTATTGGCTCCCCAGCAAGTTTGTTGCGTAGATCGCCAGCTGGGGCTGGCTGCAGGGCAGCTGTCTTGTGGGGGGGGCGTAAAAAAGCCGCCGCACCCCTGTGGGCTGCGGCGGCTTTGTCTTACGTGCTGCGTTGTTACTTCTTCTTCACCGGCGGTATATCCGTACAGCTGCCATGCGCCACTTCTGCCGCCATGCCGACCGTTTCACCCAGCGTCGGGTGCGGGTGGATGGTCTTGCCGATATCGACGGCGTCGCAGCCCATTTCGATGGCTAGGCACACTTCGCCGATCATGTCGCCGGCGCTCGGGCCGACGATGGCGCCGCCGATGACGCGATGCGTTTCGGCGTCGAAGATCAGCTTGGTGAAGCCGTAGTCGCAACCGTTGGCAATGGCGCGGCCGGAGGCTGCCCACGGGAACTTGGCGGTTTCGACCTTGCGGCCTTCTTTCTTGGCCTCATCTTCCGTGTAGCCGACCCAAGCCACTTCCGGGTGCGTGTAGGCGACGCCGGGGATGACGGTGGCGTCGAATACGGCTTTGTGCCCAGCAGCCACTTCGGCGGCAACGTGCGCTTCATGCACCGCCTTGTGCGCCAGCATCGGCTGGCCGACGAGGTCGCCGATGGCGAAGATGTGCGGCACGTTGGTGCGCATCTGGTTGTCGACCGGGATGAAGCCGCGATCGGTAACGATGACGCCGGCCTTGTCGGCAGCGATCTTGCCACCGTTCGGCGAACGGCCGGCAGCTTGCAGGATCATGTCGTACTTGACCGGTTCCGGTGCGACATTTTCACCTTCGAACTTGACGTAGAGGCCGTCGTCCTTGGCTTCCACAGCAACGGTCTTCGTCTTCAGCATGATCTTGTCGAAGCGGTGCAGGTTTTGTTTTTCCCACACCTTGACCAGATCGCGATCCGGGCCGGCCATCAGCACGTCCATCATTTCAACGACGTCAACCCGGGTGCCGAGCGTTGAATAGACGGTGGCCATTTCCAGGCCGATGATGCCGCCGCCGATGACCAGCATCTTCTTCGGCACGGCGCCGTTGGTTGTGCGCAGTTCCAGCGCGCCAGTCGAGTCGACGATGCGCGGGTCCTTCGGGATGAAGGGCAGATGCACCGCCGCCGAGCCTGCTGCGATGATGCACTTCTGGAAGCGGATGACTTTCTTGCCGCCCGTTTTCTGCTGCCCGGTGCCTTCGGTGGTTTCGACTTCGATGTGGTTGGCATCGAGGAAGTTGCCGTAGCCACGCACGATCTCGACTTTGCGGCCTTTGGCCATACCGGCCAGACCGCCGGTCAGCTTGCCGACCACCTTGGATTTGTGGGCGCGCAGCTTGTCGATATCAACCGCCGGTGCGGCAAACGAAACGCCGAGGTCGGACATGTGAGCGGCTTCGTCCATCACGGCGGTAACGTGCAGCAGTGCCTTCGATGGAATGCAGCCGACGTTCAGACAGACACCGCCAAGCGTCGCGTAACGCTCGACGATTACCGTCTTCATGCCGAGGTCGGCACTGCGGAAGGCGGCTGAGTAACCGCCGGGGCCGGCGCCAAGCACGAGCATTTCGCACTCGAGGTCGACCGTGCCGGCGAACTGCCCGGCCTTTGGTGCGGCCTGCGGTGCGGGTGCAGGTGCAGCGGCGGGGGCCGGTGCCGGTGCAGCAGCCTTGGCCGGAGCGGCTCCCGCCGCAGCGCCGGCCGCTTCAAGCACAACGACCAGTGTGCCTTCCGACACCTTGTCGCCGAGCTTGACGCGGATTTCCTTGACCACGCCATCGGCCGGACAGGGCACGTCCATCGTGGCCTTGTCGGATTCGAGCGTGACGAGGGCGTCTTCGGCCTTCACCACATCGCCGACCTTGACGCACACGTCGATGACGGGGACGTCGCTGTAGTCGCCGATGTCCGGCACTTTTGCTTCAATGATCTGGCTCATTGTCATCTCCCGATCAGAGCAGCACGCGCCGCATGTCGGCGAGCAGCTGCGCGACATAGACGTTGAAGCGGGTGGCCAGCGCGCCGTCGATGACGCGGTGGTCGGCGGTCAGCGACATCGGCAGGATCAGGCGCGGCACGAATTCCTTGCCGTTCCACACCGGTTTCATCACCGACTTGTTGACGCCGAGGATGGCCACTTCCGGTGCATTGACGATTGGCGCGAAGTAAGTGCCACCGATACCGCCCAGGCTGGAGATGGTGAAGCAGGCGCCGGACATATCGGCCGGGCCGAGCTTGCCGTCACGTGCCTTTTTCGACAGTTCGCCGCATTCGGCAACCAGTTGCGTGACCGATTTCTGGTCAGCGTTCTTGATTACCGGCACAACGAGGCCGTTCGGCGTATCAGCGGCAAAGGCGATGTGCACATACTGCTTCATCACCAGATTGTCGCCATCAAGCGAGGAATTGAACTCGGGGAACTTCTTCAGCCCCATGGCGCAGGCCTTGATCAGGAAGGCGAGCATCGTGATCTTGACGCCCGACTTCTCGTTCTCCTTGTTCATTGAAACGCGGAAGGCTTCGAGATCGGTGATGTCGGCATCTTCGTGATAGGTCACCGCCGGGATCATCGCCCAGTTACGGGCCAGGTTCTGGCCGGAAATCTTCTTGATGCGCGACAGCGGTACGACGTTGACCGGGCCGAACTTCTCGAAGTTAACCTTCGGCCAGGGCAGCAGATCGAGGCCGCCGCCAAGCGAGCCAACGGCAGCCGTAATGGCAGTCGGCGCCGGGCCGGCCTTCATCACGCCCTTGACGAAGGACTGGATGTCTTCCTTGAGGATGCGACCTTTCGGGCCGGTGGCGGGAACTTTGGCCAGATCGACGCCAAGCTCACGGGCAAAAGCACGCACCGACGGGCTGGCGTGTGTCTTGGCGCCGAGGGCGAGGCCCGCAGCCGGTGCGCCGGCAGCGGCGGGTGCCGCGACAACGGGCGCCGGAGCAGTCGCTGCGGCAGCGGGTGCGCTGGCTGCAACAGGAGCAGAAGCAGGAGCCGTCGCCGGAGCCGCAGCGCCAGAACCCGTTTGTACAACCACAACGACGCTGCCTTCGGAAATCTTGTCGCCGAGCGCAACCTTGATCGCCGTAATCACACCGGCCACCGAGGATGGAACGTCCATCGTCGCCTTGTCGGATTCGAGGGTGACGAGGGCGTCATCCACCTTGACCATGTCGCCGACCTTGACGCAGATGTCGATCACCGGCACATCGGTGTAATCGCCGATATCCGGCACCTTGACTTCGACCGATGCACTGGCCGTTGCCGGGGCAGCCGCAGCCGCTGGCGCAGCAACAGGTGCTGGTGCTGCCGCCGGAGCAGCCGCTTGCGGTGCCGGCGCAGGCGCAGCAGAAGCCGCCGCCCCCGCCGCTTCAATAATGACCACCACCGCGCCTTCGGAAATCTTGTCGCCGAGGGCAACCTTGATTTCC
>JBIKLY010000175.1:0-2890 GCA_044359525.1 Rhodocyclaceae bacterium
GGCCTGCTGCCGCGCGGCATTTTCACCGGCCTGCTGGCGAAAGCCGCCGCCGATCCGGTACGCGCGTCCAACCGGCTTGCCGCCTTGTTCGGCGCCATGCAAAGCGGCGGCGATTATGGCGACGACACGATTGCCTGGTTCAACGGCGGGCTGTTCGCCACCATCGCCGTGCCGCCGCTGGAGCGCGCCGACCTCGTCGCCCTGCAACACGCCGCCGACATGGACTGGCGCAACATCGACCCCTCGATCTTCGGCACCCTGTTCGAGCGCGGCCTGAACCCGTCCAAGCGTTCGCAACTCGGCGCGCACTACACCGATCCGGCGACCATCATGCGGCTGATCGATCCGGTCATCGTGCGCCCGCTGACCGCCGAATGGCAGGGCGCAAAGACCGCTATCGCTGCGCTGCTGAAAAAATCAAAGAAGCAAAACGACAAGGCGCACAAGGACGCCGCCGCGCTGTTCCACGGCCACCTCGAACGCCTGCGCAACTACCGCGTGCTCGACGCCGCCTGCGGCAGCGGAAATTTTCTTTACCTCGCGCTCAAGTCGCTGAAGGACCTGGAACGCCGCACCAACACCGAAGCCGAAGCGCTGGGCCTGCAACGCCAGGTCAGCATCGAAGTCTCTCCGGCCAACGTGCTGGGCATCGAACTCGACGCCTACGCCGCCGAACTGGCGCGCGTCACGGTCTGGATCGGCGAGATTCAATGGATGCTGAGGAACGGCTATCCGGTGGCGGCGCAGCCGATCCTGCGGTCGCTCGATACCATCGAGAACCGGGATGCGCTGCTACAAAAAGTCGGCGCTGGCGACACGGCGATTGAAGCCGACTGGCCGGCCTGCGATGCGATTGTGGGCAATCCGCCGTTTCTCGGCGACAAGAAAATGCGCGGCGAACTCGGCGATGACTATGTGACGGTGCTGCGCAAGTGCTACGAGGGCCGCGTGCCGGGCGGTGCCGACTTCGTTACCTACTGGTTCGAGAAGGCGAGGGCGCAGATTGAGGCAGGTAAGTATCGCGCGGCGGGTCTGGTTTCCACCAACTCGATTCGCCAAGCAACAAATCGTCGCGTATTGGAGCGAGTCTTGCAGACGGTCCCCATATTTGAAGCCTGGAGTGACCTGCCGTGGGTCAACGACGGCGCAGAAGTGCGGGTTTCCCTCGTTTGCTTCGGTAGTGGCCGGGAAGCTCGACTCGACGGACGCGAAGTAGAAATGATCTTTTCAGACCTAAAGGCAAGTAGCTCCGAGCGCCCCCTTGTCGATGTCACGCTGGCGAAGCCACTGTCCCAGAATCGCGGTTGGACATATTTCGGAGTTTGCCTGGCCGGCGAGTTTCGCGTGCCGGGCGAGGTCGCGCGCAAATGGCTGATGTTACCGAACCCGAACGGACGACCGAACAGCGACGTGCTCCGACCTATCTACAACGGAAGTGATGTGACGGCGCGGTTTGCTGATCGCTGGGTGATCGACTTCGGCCCGAGCATGGCCGAAGAGGAGGCGGCACTTTACGAAGCGCCCTTCGCGCATGTGGTCGAGCACATCATGCCAGTGCGTGCTACGAACCGCGAAAAGAGTCGTGCCGAATTCTGGTGGCGACTAGGCAGGGCTCGTCCCGAGCTTCGCGCAAAGCTAAATGGTCTTTCCCGCTACATAGCGACGGTGGAAACAGCAAAACATCGGGCTTTCGTTTGGCTGCCGGCCAGCGTAGCAGCCGAACACAAGCTTGTTGTGATTCCGTCCGCCGACGATGAAATGTTTGGTTTGCTTTCGTCCCGGTTTCACGTTGTATGGGCTGTTGCCGCAGGCGGAAGGCTCGGTGTCGGCAACGACCCCGTCTACACGACCTCGAAGTGTTTCGATCCTTTCCCTTTCCCGAATTTGGCGGAGCGGGGACCGCCCATCGCCGCCGCCGCGCAACGCCTGAATCAGCTCCGCGAAAGCTGGCTCAACCCGCCCGAGTGGGGCGACCGCATTCCCGAAGTCGTTCCCGGCTACCCGGACCGCATCGTCGCCAAACCCGGTCACGAAGCCGACCTCAAAAAGCGCACCCTGACCAATCTCTACAACGCCCGCCCGGCCTGGCTGGACAACGCGCACAAGACGCTCGATGCGGCGGTCGCCACCGCCTACGGCTGGACCGACTACACGCCCGCCATGCCCGATGAGGAAATCCTGCGCCGGCTACTTGCTCTGAACCTTGAACGCAAGGCTGCCGAACACGCCGTGCCTAAATCAAAAATATAGCAATTTGCTATTTATAGCAATGTGCTATATCCTGCCCGGGTGAAGCTGATCTCGAACCGAAGCTTGCGCGAGTTTGCACTGCGCCATGCCGATGCGGCCGGACCCTTGCAGGATTTCCGCAGGCTGATCGAGCACGGCGACTATCGCAATTTCGCGGCCTTGCGAGCGACGTTCGCGAGTGTGGACAAGGTGGGCGGGCGCTATGTGTTCAACATCGGCGGCAACAAGTTCCGTCTGATCGCCGGCATTCAGTTCGCCACGCAGCGATTGTTTGTCAAGACGGTGCTGACGCATCGCGAATACGACAAAGGAGACTGGAAATGAGTGCAACCGAGACCGTAAGTGAAATCCTGGCCCCGTGGGAAGCGGTCGATGCCGCGCTCGGACTATCGGCACCTCTGCGCGACGAGGCGCACTACGAAGCGCTGCTGGCTTTCGTGGAGGAATGTTTCGACCGTTTTGGCGCGGACGAATTTCATCCGGTCTTCGCCCTGGTCGATCTGGTGGCGGTGCGCATTCGCGAATATGAAGATCGCGTGCATCCCTGGCCTGATACCACTACGCCGGCATCGCGTCTGGCCTTCCTGATGGAGCAGCACGGCCTGCGACAGGCCGACCTGCCCGAGATCGGTCAGCAAAG
>JBIKLY010000105.1:0-10561 GCA_044359525.1 Rhodocyclaceae bacterium
GTGACAAATTTCTCACGGTTCAGTTTGCCGTAAGCACGTTTTCCTGAAAGCGCATTGATAGATCGAGGGCGCGTACATCCTTGGTCAGTCCGCCGATCGATATGCGGTCAACGCCGGTCTCGGCGATGCTGCGGACGGTATCCATGCTCACATTGCCCGATGCTTCGAGGATGGCCCGGCCGGCGCCGATGGCTACTGCTTCGCGCATCTGCGCCAGCGTCATGTTGTCGAGCAGGAGCATCTTTGCCCCGGCAGCGAGTGCTTCATTTAATTCGGCGAGGGTTTCCACTTCAACCTGGACGAATTGGCAACGGCCACCGGCAGCCGCAGCAATTCCTTGTGCCGCAGCCAGCGCAGCGCTGATGCCGCCAGCCGCGAGAATGTGATTCTCCTTGATCAGGATGCCATCGTAGAGGCCCAGGCGATGATTGCCGCCGCCGCCGCATTTGACGGCGTATTTCTGTGCCAGACGCAGGCCAGGGATTGTCTTGCGCGTATCGACCACCAGCGCCCGCGTGCCGGCGACGGCATCGGCATAGTGCCGTGCCTTGGTCGCGACGCCCGAAAGCAATTGCAGGAAATTGAGTGCGCTGCGCTCGCCGGTGAGCAGGGCGCGTGCCGGTCCTTCCAGTTCGCAGAGCAACTGATCGGGTGAAACGCGCTCGCCGTCGGCTGCTTTCCACGTTAGCTTGATACCCGGATCGATCCGCTTGAAGCAGCGCTCGAACCACGCAGAGCCGCACAGAATGGCCCTTTCCCGCGAGATAACCGTGGCGCGGGCGATACCGCCGGCGGGAACAAGCTGTGCTGTCAGGTCACCGCTGTCGATGTCTTCGGCCAGTGCGGCCACCACGTTGCGCTCGATTTCGGCGTCGAGCGAGACTGCAAAATCCATGACTATCCTTATCTGTTGAGTGCCCATTGCAAAATTTTAACATTGCCCGATCTGGTCACTGCACCCGGACAGCGTTGCCTGGTCAGCGGCCGATTTCGATCACGATTTTGCCGAAATGACTGCCGCTGCGCATGTGAGCGAGGGCGGCAGGTGCCTCGGCAAAAGGGAATATACGGTCTATCACCGGGCGGATGCTCTCGCTGGATATTGCCGCCAGCATCGCGGAAAACATCGCACGGTTGCCGACAAAAATACCGTGAATGCTGGCGGCCCTGGGGATCAGCATGACCGGGTTGGCCTGCGCGGCCAGACCAGTCAACACGCCGATGTAGGCAATCCGGCCACCCGTGCAAACGCTGATCAGCGAGCGCTCCAGCGTGCCCGGGCCGCCGACTTCGACGACAAGGTCGACACCTTGCCCGGCGGTCAGGCGCAGCACTTCCTGTTCCCAGTCGGGATGGGCCTTGTAGTTGATGCCATGATCGGCGCCGAGTTGGCTGGCGTGTTTGAGCTTGGCATCGTCGCTGGAGGTGATGATCACCCGGGCGCCGGCCGCTTTGGCAAACTGCAGGGCAAAGATGGAAACACCGCCGGTGCCGAGCAGGAGCACGGTCTGGCCGGGTTTGAGATTGCCGGCCTCAAACAGCGCATTCCAGGCGGTGAGTGCAGCGCAGGGTAGCGTTGCTGCCTCGGCGTAGCTGATGTTGTCCGGCAGCTTGATGACGCCGCTTTCCTCGCTGACAAAATATTCGCTCAGGACGCCGCTTATTTCTGCGCCCAGTGCGCCGGCAATGTTGGCGGTTTCGGGGCGCCCGCTTTGCCAGTGGGGGAAGAAAAGGGTGGCAACCCGGTCGCCGACCTTCAGCCCTTCTACCGCTTTGCCGACGGCGATGATTTCACCGGCACCGTCCGAGCAGGGCACTAGGCCGTCGGGGATCGGCGAAAAGTAGGTGTTCTGGCTGACCAGAATATCGCGGTAGTTGAGCGATACCGCCTTGATCGCGACCGCAACCTGGTTGTCTTCCAGAGGCGCCGGCTCAAAGTTGGCGAGCTGCAGGGCTGACGTGGGATGTGTGGGGTGAACTTCGTAGCGTTGCATTCGGTCTGCCTCGTTTGCTGGTAGGGATTATTCTAAAAACCGCATTCAATATGCCCCGAAGGAAACACCCTTGGGGTGCAGCGAACACGGAGAAAAACACGGAGAAAACAGAGAGATCGTTTGAAATGACGACTTAAAATTGGGAAGCGGGGCAATTTTGCCCTACTTTACGTCGTACTCGAAGCTGGCTGCCGATTGCCCTTCAATCAGCACATGCAGGTGCCGGTGACCCGCCGGTTCGTTCGGGCCGATCGACCATTCGCCGTAGATTCTGCCTTCCACCGGTACCAGCTGCCGCTGGCTGACCTGATTGCGCCGTTGGTTGGGAATGTTCAGGCTTTCGCTGATTGCATCATTCTTTTGTGCAGCCTTGGGTGGAACGGCGATCAGATACTCTTCGCTGACACTGAGCGCACGCTTGCCGGTGCGCACTTCGATGACCCAGCCATAGCGTTGTCCCTGCCGGTGGGGTACCACATTGGTTGGTTCAAAAATCAGCTGATTTGGCGTGCTCTCGTCGAAAATTCCAAATTCGGCACTGATGACTTCGATTGGGGCTTCCACCGGCTTTGGTGGTGCGGCAAAAGAATTCATGCTGATGAAGGCGGCAATCACGAGCCATTTTTTCAGTACCATACCGGGGGCTCCACACTTGCTCCTGTTATTGTTGCTCCGGGCGGATTATATCGTCAGCCGAGTGTGGAACAATGGGCGCTATCTTTTACCTGTCGGGAAGATTCATGCAGCCAGTTCAGATCGAATACCGCTTTGAGCTACCGGGGCAGGATGCTACCTGCTTCCGGCTCGATTTTGACCGCGAAACGATGGCGCCGCTGACGCCGTTTCATGAGCCGGTGCCCTTCTGGGCAAAACTCGATTTTCATCGTTGCCCGCACTGCCCGTTGCCGTCCGAACTGGCAGCGGATTGCCCTGCCGCTGCGCGGCTGGCGGATTTGCTGGCCTGGTGCGCCGCACTGGTTTCACATGAGTCCCTGCGTCTGACGGTGGTGACGCCGGAGCGAACGACAATTGCCGAAACGACGGCACAGCGGGCGGTAAGTTCGCTGATGGGCCTGATCATGGCCACTTCGGGGTGCCCGCGCAGCGAATTTCTGCGCCCGATGGCGCGCTTCCATCTGCCGCTGGCCAGCGAAAGTGAGACGATTTACCGTGCGGCGTCGATGTATCTGCTCGCGCAGTATTTTGTCGAGCGCGAGGGCCGGCCGGCCGATCTCGAATTGCAGGGGCTGCAGCGACACTACGAGGATCTGCATCGCGTCAACCTGGCGCTCTGCGACCGGATGCGTGCCGCCGTGACGGAAGACTCGTCGGTCAATGCGGTGATCGTTCTCGATTGCTTTGCCAAGGCGCTGCCGGCGACCATCGAGGATGCGCTCTCGGAGCTTGAGCCGCTGTTCCGCCGCTATCTGGATGCATCCTGACGTATCGATCGCCGGGCACGGTACATTTTGTGGCAGCGCAATTTGTGCAATTTGTGGAATTCGTGATGGAGAAGGTGAAATGAAAGTTGCGGTAATGGGCGCCGGCGCGGTCGGTTGCTACTACGGCGGTATGCTGGCGCGTGCCGGCCATGCCGTTATGCTGATCGGCCGGGCGCAACACGTGGACGCGGTGCGCCGTCACGGCCTGTTGCTCGAAACCCAGTCGTTCCGAAGCTACCTGCCGGTGCAAGCCAGTACCGACGCCTGCGACGTGGCGGGAGCGCAGCTGGTGCTTTGCTGTGTCAAGGCCACCGATACCGCGAGCGCTGCGGCGGACATGGCGCCGCACCTTGCCCCTGGCGTGATGGTGCTGAGCCTGCAGAACGGTGTCGACAATGCAGCGCGCTTGCAAACCTTGCTTCAGCGCGAGGTTGCGCCGGCGGTTGTTTATGTGGCAAGCGAAATGGCCGGGCCGGGTCACGTCAAACATCACGGACGAGGCGAACTGGTGATTGGTCCTTCGGCAAATAGCGACACCCTGTCGCGGCTGTTTGTTGAGGCCGGCGTGCCGGTGCAGATCTCCGATAACGTGACCGGCGCGCTGTGGGCCAAGCTGATCCTCAATTGCGTCTACAACGCCCTGTCGGCGATCACGCAGGTGCCGTACGGCCGTCTTGTGCAGGGTCAGGGCGTCGAGGATGTAATGCGAGATGTGGTCGGGGAATGCCTTGCCGTTGCCGCAGCAGACGGCGTAAGCGTTCCCGCTGGCATGTGGGAAGCCGTACAGCGTATCGCGCAGACGATGCCGACCCAGCTTTCCTCAACCGCCCAGGATCTGGCGCGCCGCAAGCGTAGCGAGATCGACCATCTGAACGGCTATGTACTGTGCCGGGGCGACGCACTGGCTGTTGCCACCCCGGTCAATCGCGTGCTGCATACCCTGGTCAAGCTGCTTGAAAGTCGCGTGACGGAGACCGAGGGCGCTGCCTGTGACACGAAATAGCCAGAAAATCCGCTTCTTCCGCCAGCGTATTCCCGCCTTCGAATGCCGGCCGGATTGCCATGACTGTTGTGGCCCGGTGACGACTTCCAGCGACGAAATGGCCCGTTTGCCTCTGATTAGCGAGGCGGTGCATGCGGCGGCGCTGGCCGCGCTGAGCTGTCCGCATCTTGGGGAAAACGGCTGCCAGGTCTATCTGGAGCGCCCGTTGATCTGCCGGCTGTTTGGTACCACGCCACGTCTGGTGTGTCCGAACGGGATGCGCCCCGAGGTGATGATCGAGCCGGCAATCGAGCAGCAAATTTTCGCGTTTTTCAAGGAAACGCGGCAGGTGTTGGTTTGATTTGGGGAATGAGGATGCATCGGTTGTTGGCGTACGCTTTTTTCGGAAACCCGTGCTCTGTCCGTTTGCTGGTTTTGGGGTTTTCGACCGATTTAAGGGTAATTCTGGAACAGGTCAGCAAGCATACGGAAGAAATTGAAAGGGGTTGGAATGAGCAATTTAGCTAAATCAGTTGCATTCGACGATTCGATGATGTGGGTGAGCTTGGCTGATGGCCGCCAACTGGGTGTTCCGCTGGCTTTCTTCCCTCGCTTGTTGCGCGCCGCACCGGAACAGCGTGCCGCCTGTGTGATTAGCGGCGGTGGTGCCGGATTGCATTGGGATGCATTGGACGAGGATATTTCGGTATCGGGCTTGCTGGCCGGTAAAGGTGACCTGGCAACGGGGCACCAACTGGCCGCGTGACACGTTTTGTGATTTCTGTTTTGAAAGAAACCCGCACATGTGCCATGATTTTCAGGCACTATTTCTGAATGCGAGGTTTGTGCGGTGCGTTAATGCGAGAGCTGACCCTTTTGATTCTTTTGACTTTCCGAAAAGAAACAATCGCGGTCTGATTGATTGTCAGGAGGCGTCAGTGGATAAGCCATATGATGGTCCGAAAGCTAATGTTGCCGATAGGAGAGAGGCGCGGTCTTTCGAAGAATTGGAGCAACTCCGTACCGGGCAACAGGTTCTTTTTTTTGCGGTCGCTCTTTGGATACTTTACGGCGTAGTGAATGGCTCAAATGGTGGCCGGGCAATTGCTGATTTTTTTCTGATAATCGTTTTGATTATTGTCGGCTGCATCGGTTCCTATCGTGTTGGTAAGGGTTTGGGGCATTCCACCTTCGTATCAATTCTTTGGTGCATTTGCTGGTTGATTCCATTCGTAAATTTCCTGGCACTTCTATACCTCGCCATCAAACCCACGAAAATTCTTAAGGCAGCGGGGTACACCGTTGGCTTGCTGGGCGCAAAAAAGCGTGTTGCCTGAGTGAGCACGGTCAATAATCCTAAAAACCGCAGTTACCCAATTCCGACAGCATGATTTTCAAGCAGCCGATGCGCGGAAGGTGGCGCAATTCCGGCGAGGACATGCTTGAGATGATCACAAACGCGGCACCAAACGGTGATCGACCTGAACTGCTCCGCAGCTTCGGTCACCCAGCCCTGAAGCAAGGCGGAGACGCGCATCAAGGCTGCCCGTGCCTTCTCGAAATGGGCGTGCAAACCGGTCAGTGTGATCGTCGTTTGACCTGCGTGCTCCGTCCGGCGTCCCACCGAAGACATCAGCCAAGGTCGGCTGGTAATCGCCTCGCGCCGAGCCTCTGGATGCGCCAGACGAACAAACAAACTCCACCAGTTATAGACCAGCGCCACCGCTCGAGCGGCGAGCTGACAGCGATGCAAATCATGGGTGGTGAAGCCGCCCCAGCCCCACTGGTTTTTCAACTCGTCAAAGGCGTTCTCGGCATCTGCACGATCCCGGTAAAGCTGGCCCAAGCTGAGAATCTCGTAGTCCGTATTGGTGACCAGTACGGCGTATTCATAGCCGGTAATGCCCTTGCCGGCCTTCTTGTCCGCCTCGATAAAGGCCAGCACTTGCTGGCCGTCGTCCTCTGCGGTCATCATGACTTCACCCGTGAGGGCTCGGCGGATGACCACGACCCGGCGCTTTGTCTCCCAACCCGCCAGCGCAAGCTCGCCATCCATGCCTTCCCAGCCTTGGCCGGCGTCGGTCCAGCCCGATTGGCGAAAGAGGCTGCCGATGTGACGCTTGACGTTCTTCGAGAGCTTGAGCTTGAACAGGTAGGGTTGGCACCGCGCTTCCAGCGCGGTCATCAGCGGGTCGTTGCCAAAGGCGCTGTCACCGCGCACCAGTTGCGGTTTCTTGCCGGGCGGCAGATCGTCGAGCGTCTGCAGCAAACCGGGTTGCGTGTGCTTGGCTGTGTGTTCATTCCCGGCACGCACTTCGACTCCCAGCACCAGGCGGGTGCCGGCCATCAGGTAGGTGTGGTAGCTGTGCGAGGGGCGCCCCGGCTTTCTCGGGTTGTAGGAAATGACCGCACCTTCCTGGTGGCCGTACAGCGGCTTGACGGTGGTATCGGTGTCGAGAATCCAGGGGGCGTCGAGCAGCCGGCTCATGCTGTCGGACAGGTGTGCGTCCAGCCAGGCCGTGCCTTCTGCTTCGGGGATGCGCTTCAGGGCGTTGCGCAGGGCATCTTCGGAGATAGCCTTGCCCATGCCGAGCAATCCTGGATTAACCCCATCGCACCGTATCGTCGTTACATGGGAGTAGCGTTTGTGGCCCGACAGAATCGAGAGCAACCACGTACCCAGTACATCTGCCTTGCTCGGCGCATTGGGGCTGGTGTAACTCAGCGGGCAGCTTTCCAGCCAGCGCGACCACAATCCGGTCAGCGTAAGAAATTCGATGAAGTAGGCCAGTTGCCCCATCGGCGTCGCCGTGCTTTCGCTATCCCAACGGACTTGTACGCGACCCGCCATGGTCTGCACGCCAGCGCACGACAAAAGCATTTCTTTGCGTTTTGCCAGCTTCAATTTCGACTCACCCATGGGGTGACTCCCAGGATGGTTACGAATCCGTTAGCCTGCCTGAGTTTCAAGCAGATTGCACGCCGTCAACTGAGTTTTTAGGATGAATTCTGCTTGCCGGAAACAGGCCGTTACCCTCGCTGCATCTCAACGCTGACCGCCGTGGCAGAAGAAGCGGAACTGCTGGAAACCCGCGCCTTGAAAGTGCTGGTTGAAGTGTTGTAACGGGTGCAGAATGTGACGGATACGCCCGGTTGGCCGGTGAGCCCTTCGGCGAGCCGGATCAGGGGGTAGGGATGATTCTCAGGAATTTGGCGATTCAACGTCGGAGTGCGCATGAGTCGGTTTAATGTTGGATTCGGCCAGCAGTTATGCGATGTCCTTTCGGCGGAATTGGGCTTCGTTTGCAACTTCATGGGCGACGGCGGGTGCATCATCGCGTCCGGCGAGCGCGAGCGTATCGGGTGCATTCATGCGATTGCGGCGCAGATCATGCGCGGTGAAATTGACGAATACAGTGTTTCAAAAGAGGAAGCCGCACAGTCAGCGACCATGCGCGAAGGCATCAACCTTGGGATTGATGTTGATGGCGAACGGCTGATCAGTTTCAGCGTTGCCGGCCCGCTGGAGGTTGTTCGTCCACTGGCGCATCTCGTGCGTTTTTGTGTGGCCTCACTGTTACGGTTCCGTCAGGACTCGATGCTGCCGGAACTGTCGGCTGATCAGTCTGCTGCCCTGATCCCAGGCCCTATAAGCCTCATGGAAATGCTGAATCAGGCCGAATCCCGGGTTGAGGAACGGGCCCGCGAACTGCGTAATTTTTCCGAACTTTCGGCCGACTGGTTCTGGACGCAGGATGCTGAATTACGCTTCACAGGATTCTCCGGTTTGTCGACCGAAAAACTGCAGCGCAAGCAGAGCGATTTTTTTGGCAAGCGGCGCTGGGATATGCCCATTTTCGGGGTGAGTGCAGCGCAGCTTGCCGAGCATATCGCCACCTGCGAGCGGCATGAGCCCTTTCGTAATTTTGAGTACCAGATACCGAGTGCGGATGGCGTACCACAGTTTTATTTCATCAGTGGGACGCCGGTCTTCAACAAGCAGGGCGTGTTTACCGGCTATCACGGTAACGGTACCAACATCACCGATCTGCGGCTTGCAGAACTGGCGATCAAGGAGAGCGAGCGGCAACTGGCGCAGATCGTTGATGGAAGCTCGATACCGACCTTCGTGATTGATGCAGCGCACCGGGTGACGCACTGGAATCAGGCGTGCGCCAACCTGACCGGGTTCAGTGCGCAGCAAATGCTAGGTAGTAGCGAGGTTTGGCGGGCGTTTTACTCTTTGCCGCGACCGACCATGGCTGATCTGGTGATGTCTGGCGCATCGGATGAGGTGATCGCTGATCACTATCAGAGCTTTACCCGTTCGACCTTGATTGAGGGAGCCGTCGAAGCCGAGAACTTTCATCCGTATATGAGGGAAGGCGGGCGCTGGTTGTATTTTACGGCTGCACCGATGCGTGATGCCGAAGGCAAGCTTTCGGGTGCGCTTGAAACCGTTCAGGACATTACTGAACGCAGGCGCGATCAGCAGTTGCTTGAGGAGCGGAGCGAAGCGCTGCAGCAGGCGTATTCCGGGATGGAAAAGCGCGTTGCCGAACGCACCTCAGAGTTGTCGCAGCAATTGCATTTTCTGCAGCAACTGATTGAGGCAATTCCCGGCCCCGTCTATTACAAGGACGCCAATTCGTATTATCTCGGCTGTAACAGCGCCTACGCCGCTTTCACCGGGCGTTCCTCGAGCGAAATCATCGGCAAGACGCCGCGTGATATTGCGCCAAAGGAGCTTGCTGATACCTACCTCCAAGCCGACCGCCAGTTGCTTGATAACCCGGGTACGCAAATTTACGAAACGCAATTGCGCTTTGCCAGTGGTGAAACTCGCGACGTGATGTTCCACAAAGCGACTTTTACCAAGCCCGATGGCACGGTTGGCGGGCTGGTTGGCCTGATGCTCGACATCACCGAGCGCAAGCGGATGGAAGACAATTTGCGGCAGGCGGCAACCGTTTTTGATAACAGCGCCGAGGGCGTCACCATTGCGACGCCGGACGGTACGATCATCGCCGTCAACCGCGCCTTTACCGAGATCACCGGCTATACGGAAAGCGAGGTCATTGGCCAGAATCCGCGAATGTTTCAGTCCGGCCGTCATGACAAGCAGTTTTACCGCGACATGTGGGCGAGCATTGCCGCTAACGGTCGCTGGCAGGGCGAGGTGTGGAACCGGCGCAAGAATGGCGAGACCTTTCCCGAATGGATCTCGATCACCTCAGTACGGGATAAGGAAGACCGGCTGACCAACTACGTTGCTACCTTTTCGGATATCACGCATCAAAAGCAGGCCGAAGAACGAATCCAGATGCTGGCGTTTTCCGACCCCCTGACCGGCCTGCCTAACCGGCGCCTTTTACTTGATCGCCTGGCACATGCGCTGGTCGTCAGTGCGCGCGGCAAATGCTACGGCGCCCTGTTCTTTATTGATCTCGATGATTTCAAGGGGCTCAACGACACTCGCGGTCATTACGTCGGCGACCTGCTTCTGAAGCAGGTCGCGTTGCGCATCGCCGGCTGTGTCCGCGAAGGGGATACTGTGGCTCGTTTCGGTGGCGACGAGTTTGTGGTGATGCTGGAAAATTTGAGCGATAACGCGCTGGAGGCGACCAGCCATGCCGAGTCAATCGGTGCAAAAATCCTCGCTTCGCTCAACGAACCCTATGTGCTGCAGGATAACCCGCAACACAGCACGCCCAGCATCGGCGTGACCCTGTTCGGTTATCAGCAAGATTCGCTGGAGGAACTGCTGAAACAGGCAGACCTCGCCATGTATCGGGCCAAGGCCGCCGGCCGCAATGCCCTGCGCTTTTTCGATCCGGAGATGCAGGCGGTCGTTGCCGCCCGTGTTGCCATGGAGGTTGATCTGCGTCAGGGTTTGCTGGGGCATCAGTTTGTTCTTTACTATCAGCCCCAGGTGGATCATGTCGGCAACGTGACCGGTGCTGAAGCACTGATTCGCTGGCAGCACCCGCAGCGCGGCATGGTGCCTCCGGTCGAGTTTATTCCGCTGGCCGAGGAAACGGGGCAGATCCTGCCGCTCGGTTTGTGGGTGCTGGAAACTGCCTGTGTGCAATTGAGTGCCTGGGCCAAAGCACCGGAAACTGCTCACCTCACCCTGGCGGTAA
>JBIKLY010000023.1:0-35547 GCA_044359525.1 Rhodocyclaceae bacterium
ATGGTCGCAGTGGGCATCCTGCTCCTCAAGGAGCCGGATTTCGGCGCCTTTGTCGTGATCATCTCGATTGCCATCGGCATTCTTTTCCTTGGCGGCATGCGCGCCCGTCTGTTTGCCGGCTTGATCGTCGTGCTGGTTGCCGCTTTCGCGGTGCTGATCATCGTTTCGCCGTATCGCCGCGACCGGATCTTCGGCTTCATGGACCCGTGGGCCGATGCCTTCGGCCGTGGCTATCAGCTTTCGCACGCCCTGATCGCTTTCGGGCGCGGCGAGTTGTTCGGTGTCGGCCTGGGCGCCAGTGTCGAAAAACTTTTTTACCTGCCGGAGGCGCATACCGACTTCCTGCTGGCGGTGATTGCCGAAGAGCTTGGCTTCGCCGGCGTTGTCGTAGTGATCGTTCTCTTCGGCCTGCTCATCCAGCGTGCGTTTGTCATTGGCCGTCAAGCTGTCGCGCTCGATCGCTTGTATCCGGCGCTGGTTGCGCAGGGCGTCGGTATCTGGATGGGCGTGCAGGGTTTCATCAACATGGGCGTCAACATGGGCCTGTTGCCGACTAAAGGCCTGACCCTGCCGCTGATGAGTTTCGGCGGCTCGGGCATCCTCGCCAACTGCCTCGCCATCGCCATCCTGCTGCGCGTGGACTGGGAGAACAGGCAACTCATGCGGGGGGGCAAGCTATGAGCAAGACCCTTCTCGTCATGGCTGGCGGTACCGGTGGGCATGTGTTTCCCGGGTTGGCTGTCGCCGATCTGCTGAAAAGCCGTGGCTGGAATATTTTCTGGATGGGTAATCCCGAAGGCATGGAGGCCAAACTGGTTCCGGCGCGTGGTTACGAAATGGCCTGGGTACGCTTTGGTGCGTTGCGCGGCAAAGGCCTTCTGCGCAAACTGATGCTCCCGTTTGCGCTGCTTTCCGGGTTCTGGCAGGCGCGCCGCGAGATTCGTCGGGTCAAGCCGGATGTCGTGCTCGGCATGGGCGGCTACATTTCGTTCCCCGGCGGCATGATGGCAGCCATGCTCGGTTGCCCGCTGGTTGTTCATGAGCAGAATTCGGTAGCAGGGCTGGCCAACAGAGTGCTTGCCAGGGTTGCTGGCCGCGTGGTTTGCGGCTTCCCGAATGCGTTGCCGACAGGTGTCTGGGTTGGTAACCCGGTACGACCGGAGATCGCCCAGATGGCGATGCCGGCCGAGCGTTTCGCCGAGCGCATTGCCGTTGAAAACCTGCCGCTGCGTTTGCTGGTACTCGGCGGCAGTCTCGGTGCTGCTGCCTTGAATGACATTGTTCCCAAAGGGCTTGGCTTGCTGCCTCTGGAAGAGCGCCCGCAGGTCGTACATCAGGCCGGCGGCAAGCATCTTGAGCAGTTGCAGGCCAACTATGAGGCCGCCGGTGTGCAGGCGCATTGCGTGGCGTTCATCGATGATATGGCGGGTGCCTACGAGTGGGCCGATCTGGTGATCTGCCGGGCCGGCGCATTGACCGTTGCCGAACTTGCCGCTGCGGGTGTTGCAAGCATTCTGGTGCCGTTTCCCCATGCGGTTGATGACCACCAGACCAGCAACGCAAGGTTTTTGTCGGTCGCTGGTGGCGCGATTCTTTTACCGCAGGAAGCGCTGACGCCGGAAGCGATCAGCCTGATTCGTAACTACACGCGTGGGCAGTTGCAACAAATGGGCGAGAAGGCGCGTGAACTGGCTCGGCCGGATGCTGCGTTTGCGGTTGCTGCGGTCTGCGAGGAGCTGGTGAAAAAATGAACTACTTAAGCGCCTTCGACACAGAGAGCACGGAGACACGGAGAACACAGAGAAAAGCAAACTTGTGCTTCTCTTTGTGTTTCTCTCCGTGTTCTCTGTGCCTCCGTGTGCTCCGTCCCCCAAGGGGATTTCCTTCGGGGCATGTCGAAAGAGGTTTCCAGCCATGAAACACAAAGTCAAGAACATCCATTTTGTTGGCATTGGCGGTTCGGGCATGAGCGGTATTGCCGAAGTGCTGTCCAATCTGGGCTTCGGCATCAGCGGCTCCGATCTGGCCGACAATGCGACGACCCGGCGCTTGGCTGGCCTCGGCGTACGCACCATGGTCGGCCATGCGACGGAAAACGTCGCCGGTGCCGATGCCGTCGTCGTGTCGACGGCGGTCAAGGAAGACAACCCGGAAGTGATCGCTGCGCGCAGCCGCAAAGTGCCGGTGGTGCCGCGTGCGCAGATGCTGGCCGAGTTGATGCGCCTCAAGCAGGGCATCGCGGTGGCCGGCACGCACGGCAAAACAACGACGACCAGCCTGGTCGCTTCGATCCTTGCCGAAGGCGGCATGGACCCGACCTTCGTTATCGGCGGTCGGCTCAACGCGGCGGGCGCCAACGCGCGGCTCGGTTCGGGCGATTTTCTGGTGGCCGAGGCCGACGAGTCGGATGCGTCTTTCCTTTTTCTGTCGCCGGTGATCTCGATCGTCACCAATATCGATGCCGACCATATGGAAACCTACGGCCACGATTTCAGCCGGCTCAAGCAGGCTTTCGTTGATTTCCTGCAGCGCCTGCCGTTCTACGGCGTCGCCGTACTCTGTGCCGACGACGCCAACGTGCGCGAGATCATGCCGCAGGTGAGCAAGCAGATCGTCACCTACGGCCTCGATCCGGCGGCCAACGTGCATGCCGAAAATGTGGTTGCTGATCACGGCCGGATGCATTTTGATTGTGTGCGGGTCAATGGCAGTATCAGCCGCTTTCCGGTGACACTCAATCTGCCCGGCATGCACAACGTACTCAACGCGCTTGCGGCGATTGCGGTGGCCACTGAAGTTGGTGTTTCCGACGCGGCGATCAGCAAGGCGTTGGCCGAGTTCAAGGGTGTTGGCCGGCGCTTCCAGCGCTACGGCGAAATTGCCTGCCCGGCGGGCGGCAGCTTCACGCTGGTCGACGATTACGGTCACCACCCGGTTGAAATGGCAGCCACGCTGGCCGCTGCGCGCGGCGCTTTTCCCGGTCGGCGCCTGTTGCTTGCCTTTCAGCCGCACCGCTTCACACGGACGCGCGATTGCTTCGAGGATTTCGTGAGAGTGCTGAACGGCGTCGATGCGCTGGTGCTGGCCGAGGTCTATGCCGCCGGCGAGCAGCCGATTGTCGCCGCCGATGGCCGCGCCTTGGCACGTGCGCTGCGCGTCGCCGGCAAGGTCGAACCGCTGTTCGTCGAGGATATCGGCGAGATGCCGCAAGCCATTCTGGACGCCGCCCGCGACGGCGACGTCGTGGTCACCATGGGCGCCGGCTCGATCGGCGGCGTGCCCGGTAAGCTGGTGCAGGTTTGATATGAACAGAACCTCTTTCAACACAGAGATCACAGAGACACAGAGATCACGGAGAAAAGACAAAGGCGTTTTTCTCTCTGTGTTCTCTGTGTCTCTGTGCACTCCGTGTCAAAAGCGGTTAAAGGGTTTTTGCCATGAATGATTTCGGAAAAGTAGCCGTTCTTTTCGGCGGCAAGTCGGCCGAGCGCGAAGTGTCGCTCAACAGCGGTTCGCGCGTACTGGCCGCACTGCTGCGCCAGGGTGTCGACGCGCATGCCTTCGACCCCGCTGAACGCAAGCTCGACGAGCTGGCTGCCTACGACCGCGCCTTCATCGCGCTGCACGGGCGTTACGGTGAGGACGGAACGATTCAGGGCGTGCTCGAATTGATGGGCATTCCCTATACCGGCAGTGGCGTCATGGCTTCGGCGGTGGGCATGGACAAGTGGCGCACCAAGCTGCTGTGGCGCGCTGCCGGTCTGCCGATTCCGGAATACGCGATGCTCACCGCGGACAGCGATTTTTTGGATATAGAAAAAGAGCTCGGCTTGCCGCTCTTCGTCAAGCCGGCCTGCGAAGGCTCGTCGATCGGCATTTCCAAGGTCAAGCGTGCGGGCGATCTGCGCGCAGCGTATCTGGAAGCGGCGAAATACGACGCGCTGGTCATTGCCGAGCGTGCTGTGCTCGGCGGCGAATACACGGTGGCCATCCTCGGCGGCGAAGCACTGCCGATCATCAAGATCGAGCCGGTCACCGAATTTTATGACTACGAAGCCAAATACCTGCGTGATGACACCGCTTATCGCTGTCCCTGCGGTTTGCCCGAGGCGCGTGAGGCTGAGCTCCGTCGGCAGGCCGTTGACGCCTTTCACGTGCTCGGCGGACGCGGCTGGGGACGGGTCGATTTCCTGATGGATGAAGCGGGCGGCGCCTATTTTCTTGAGGCCAATACCTCGCCCGGCATGACCGATCACTCGCTGGTGCCGATGGCGGCGCGCGTGGCCGGAATTCCTTATGACGAACTGGTCGTGCGCGTGCTCGCGCTGGCTACGCTGGGATGATCGATGTGGCACAAACCGCAACTGATGATCGCCGTTTCCGATCTGCTTCTCGTAGCAGCTGCAGCCGCGTTGCTGGTCGCCGCAGCGGTATGGTCCACGCGGCTGCCGCTTTTTCCCTTGCGCGAAGTGGTGGTGACGCACGAGTTGCAGGAAGTGCGGCGCAGCGAAGTCGAGCGCTCTTTATCGGGGCTGTTGCGCGGCAATTTCTTCAGCGTCAACCTGGAGGCGCTGCGCCAGTCGCTGGAGAAACTGCCCTGGGTGCGCCATGCCGAAGTGCGGCGCCAGTGGCCGGCGCGCATCGAGGTCAGTATCGAAGAGCATCAGCCGGCGGCGCGCTGGGGCGAGGGCTCGTCACAGCTGGTCAATACGCATGGCGAAGTGTTTGTCGCTGCGATGTCTCGCGAAGTGCATCTGCCCCTGTTGAGCGGGCCGGCCGGGTCGTCGGCCGATGTGCTGCGCCATTTTGTCGAGTTTGCGCAAGCGCTGAAACCCACCGGGCGACGACCGGAGCAGGTGGCTTTGTCGCCGCGCCTGGCCTGGCTGCTCAAACTGGAGGACGGGATGCAGATTGAACTGGGGCGCGAACAGACCAAGGCGCCGATCAGGGTGCGCTTGCAGCGCTTTGTCGAGCATTACCCGTCAGTAACGGATGCGCGCCGTCCGCGGCCGGTAGCCGTCGATATGCGTTACCCGAATGGATTTGCTTTGCGTTTCACGCCGGCCGGCGTGAGTCGGGATGTCGCCAGTACTAGCCATGAAATCAGAGGAAAATAATGAGCAGGGATAGCAAGGATCTGATTGTCGGACTCGATATCGGCACGAGCAAGATCGTCGCGCTGGTTGCCGAAATTACCCCGGAAGGGCGGCTCAACGTCATCGGCATGGGCTCGCAGGAGTCGCGTGGTCTGAAGAAGGGCGTTGTGGTCAATATCGAGGAAACGGTGGCGACGATTTCACGCGTCCTGCAGGAAGTCGAGCTGATGGCCGACTGCAAGGTGAAGGATGTGTACACCGGGATTGCCGGCAGCCACATCAAGAGCTTCAATTCGAACGGCATGGTCGCGATCAAGGACAAGGAAGTGACGCCGATGGATGTCGATCGCGTGATTGAAACCGCGCGCGCCATGCCGATCCCCGCCGACCAGGAAATTCTGCACATCCTGACGCAGGAATTCATCATTGACGATCAGGACGGTATCCGCGAGCCGATCGGCATGAGTGGTTTTCGCCTCGAAGTGAAGGTGCATATCGTCACCGGCGCGGTTTCCGCTGCGCAGAATATCGTCAAGTGCGTTCGCCGCTGCGGGCTGGAGGTCAATGATCTGGTGCTGCAGCCGCTGGCCTCCTCTTACGCCGTTCTGTCCGAGGACGAGAAGGATCTTGGCATCTGCCTGATCGATATCGGTGGTGGTACGACCGATCTGGCGGTATGGACGCAGGGTGCGATTCGCCACACCTCGGTTATTCCGATTGCCGGCGACCAGATTACCAACGACATCGCCATGGCGCTGCGTACGCCGACCCGCGAGGCCGAAGAGATCAAGCGCAAGTTTGGCTGTGCATTGTCACAACTGGCCGACCCGGAGGACGTGCTCGACGTTGCCGGCGTCGACGACCGTCCGTCACGCAAGCTGTCCCGCCGGGCGCTGGCCGATGTCATCCAGCCGCGCGTCGAGGAACTGTTCGAGCTGATCCAGGCCGAATTGCGCCGCTCGGGTTTCGAAGAAGTGCTGTCGTCGGGCATCGTGCTCACCGGCGGTTCCTCGGTGATGCCGGGGATGATCGAGCTTGGCGAAGAGATCTTCCATATGCCGGTGCGTCTGGGCATCCCGAAGTATCACGGCGCGCTTGCCGATGTTGTCCAGAACCCGCGGTTTTCCACCGCTTGCGGCTTGCTGCTCGAAGCGCAGGCACAACGCAAACGCGGCCTGAAAGTCCGTGAGACGAGAGATTTCAAGCAAGTGTTCGGGCGTATGAAGTCGTGGTTCGAGAAAAATTTTTAAACGTTTTCATTTTTCATATTTCATTTTTTTTAACGGTTTTTTGCAGAGGAGACGACTATGTTCGAGATCATCGATAGGGAAGAAAGCAGCAACGATTGGGGTACCGTGATCAAGGTTATCGGCGTCGGTGGCGCCGGTGGCAACGCCGTCGATCATATGATCCGCGAGGGCGTCAATGGCGTCGAATTCGTGACGGCCAATACTGATGCGCAGGCCCTCAAACGCAGTTGTGCCCTGCAGAAACTGCGCCTCGGCAAAACAGGTCTGGGTGCAGGCGCCAAGCCCGAAGCCGGCCGCAGCGCGGCCATCGAAGAGCGTGAGCAAATCGCCGAATCGCTCAAGGGTGCACACATGGTCTTCATTACCGCCGGTATGGGCGGCGGTACGGGGACCGGTGCCGCGCCTATCGTCGCCGAAGTGGCGCGCGAGCTCGGTATCCTGACCGTCGCCGTGGTCACCAAACCTTTCGGTTTTGAAGGCAAGCGCCTGAAAGTCGCCGAAGCCGGCATCGCCGAGTTGCAGAAGCATGTGGATTCGCTGATCGTCATCCTCAACGACAAGTTGATGGACGTGCTCGGCGACGACGTGTCGATGGATGAAGCCTTCAAGGCGGCGGACAACGTGCTGCGCAACGCGGTCGGCGGCATCGCCGAAATCATCAACTTCCCGGGCCTGGTCAACGTCGACTTCGAAGACGTGCGCACCGTGATGGGCGAGATGGGCATGGCCATGATGGGTTCGGCCAACGCTTCCGGCGTCGATCGCGCACGCATTGCTGCCGAACAGGCCGTTGCTTCGCCGCTGCTCGAAGGCATCAACCTGTCTGGCGCCAAGGGCGTTCTGGTGAACATCACCTCGACGCGCGGCTTGAAGATGAAGGAAGTGAACGAGGTGATGAACACCGTTCGCGAATTCGCTGCCGAGGACGCTCACATCATCTTCGGCGCGGTTTACGACGAGACGATGGGTGAGGAAATCCGCGTCACCGTGGTTGCTACCGGCCTTGGCCAGGCACAGGCCAAGCGGCAGACTTTCGAGGTGATCAACACACCGGTGATGCAGGCCACCGGTACCGATGGCGGCTACGCCCACAGTAGCGCGACAGGCATCGACTACAGCCAGCTCGATACGCCGGCGGTAGTCCGCAAGGGGCGTAGCGCGACGGTTGAAGCACTGGCCAACAGCGGCGTCGATCGCTATGACATCCCGGCTTTTTTGCGCAAGCAGGCTGACTGAGTGGTTCGGCAGTAAACCGCTTTTGACACAGAGTGCACGGAGACACAGAGTACACAGAGAAAAACCAAATTATTGCCTTTGAATTTCTCCGTGCTCTCTGTGTCTCCGTGGCCTCTGTGTCGGAAGCGCTTCGTTTTTACACAGCATCTCCGCTGCAAAGGAGCCTTGGCGTCCTGTGCTACAATTCATCAATTCCCCTTTTTTTCAAGCACATGCTTAAGCAACGTACACTCAAATCCTTGATTCGCGCCGTCGGCGTTGGCCTGCATTCCGGGGCCAAGGTGACGATGGTTCTGCGTCCGGCTGCGCCGAATACCGGGATTGTTTTCCGTCGGATCGATCTTGATCCGGTTGTTGATCTGCCGGCCTCGGCGCTGACGGTTGGCGATACGCGCATGTGCTCGTGTCTTGAACGCGACGGGGTCAAGGTGGGCACTATCGAGCATCTGATGTCGGCTTTTGCCGGGCTGGGAATCGACAATGCCTTCGTCGATCTGGATGCTGCGGAGCTGCCGATTCTCGATGGTTCGGCGTCGCCTTTTGTTTTCCTGATTCAGTCGGCCGGCATCGAAGAGCAGCCGGTGGCCAAGAAATTTATCCGCGTCAAGCGTCCGGTCGAAGTGCGTGAAAGCGACCCGACCGGCGATAAGTGGGCGCGTTTTGAACCTTATGACGGTTTCCGTCTATCGTTTTCGATTTCCTTCAACCATCCGGCGATCAACCGCACCGGCCAGGCTGTTACGATTGATTTTGGCGAAAATTCCTACGTGCGCGAAATTGCCCGTGCCCGTACTTTCGGCTTCATGCAGGAAGTCGAGTGGTTGCGTGAAAACGGGCTGGCGCAGGGCGGCGGGCTGGAAAACGCCGTGGTGCTCGACGAGTATCGAGTGCTCAATGGTGATGGTCTGCGTTATGGCGACGAGTTCGTCAAGCACAAAGTGCTTGATGCCATCGGTGACCTCTATTTGCTTGGCCACCCCTTGCTCGCGTCTTTTTCGGCACACAAGTCGGGCCATGCGCTGAATAACGCTTTGGCGCGCGAGTTGCTTGCCAATCCGGATGCCTGGGAGTACGTCAGCTTCGAAGATCAGGCGTTGGCGCCGCAGGCCGTCACGCGCTGGCTGGCGCTGCCGGCTGTCTAGCGCGCTTTCGCCATGTGGTTGCTGCGTCTGCTGGCCGTCTTGACCGTTATTTCCGTGGCCGGCGGGGTTGTCGCGTATCTGCTGACCAGAAATTCAAAATATCTGCAGTTTTCCTGGCGCCTCTTCCGCTATTCGCTGATCGTTGCCTTGCTGGTTTTTGCGCTGATGATTCTTGAGCGTGTTGCCGTCATTCCTGTTTAGCGGAGCGTGCGAGCAGGGTTTCAAGTGCTGAGCGCAGTGACGACGCAGGCAGCGAGCCGGCAAGGCCCGCGAGTTCATTGCTGGTCCGCAGGCTAAGCGGTTTTTGCGTGGAAGTCCTTGATTGGCTTTGGATTTCACGGGCTTGCACTTTGATCTGAACCTCGTTACAATCAATCCCCCGTTTTGAAAATTCGTCAGCCAGTCTTGGCGCCATCTGGCGCAGTTTGGCGGCAACCGCGCCACTAACGGCGTGAATAATAATAATTCCCGACTTGTAATTGGCCACGCTGCTTGCCTGGCCAAGGTGTGCCGGCGCAACCTCTTCATAGAGATGCGTCAGCTTCATGAGCAGTCTTGCATGCGCCAGCACACTGCCGGCGCCTTCGGCTGCTTCGAGGTAGTTTTCGAACAGGTTTTGCATCGGGGACTTCTAGGAGGAGGCAACTTGCATATTATTCTTGTATCGAACCGTCTGGCAACCGCAAGAACGCTGACGATCACGCCGCGTTTGATCGTTGCGACGATGTCCGGCTTTGTTTTACTGGCGTTTTTGACGTCCTTCATGTTCTCCTGGGTTGGCGTCCGTTTCAATCTGCCTTTTGCCGAGCGTCTGGTGACGTCGGTGCAGCATGAGCAGACGCAGAAAACACAGGAATTCGTGCGCGACAACATCAATGCCATGGCGGTCAAACTCGGGCAGATGCAGGCCCATCTGCTGCGCCTTGATTCGCTCAGCGAACGGGTGTCTGCGCTGTCTGGAATCAAGGCGCAGGAAAAGGTCAGTGACGGCAAGGGTGGGCCACTGATTGTTTCGACCGAGCCCCTGTCACCACTCGAACTGCAGCGCGAGGTCGATCGTCTGGCGCAGATCGTTGAGCAGCGCAGCGACAACTTCACCGAACTTGAATCGCAGTTGATGGAAAAACGTATCAAAGCGCACCTGCTGCCGACCGTCCTGCCCATCGAGGCGAGCCATGTCGGCTCCATTTTTGGCCATCGCCTCGATCCGATTGCCGGTGTGCATGCCATGCACGAGGGGATTGACTTTGTTGCAGAGCCTGGGACGCGCGTCATTTCCGCAGGTGGCGGGGTGGTGGTGGCGGCCGAGTATCATCCGCAATACGGCAATCTCATCGAAATTGACCACGGCAATGATTTTTCCTCACGGTATGCCCATCTCTCCAAAGTAATCGTCAAGCCCGGGCAAGTGATAAAACGCGGCCAGGAAATCGGCGCCAGTGGCAATACCGGTCGTTCGACGGGGCCGCACCTGCATTTCGAAGTCCGTTACAAGGGCGTTGCGCAGAATCCGGCTCGCTTCCTGCAACAGAGCGCCGATGCTGCTCCAAACATCAAACTGGCTCAGAAGACTGCCGGCAAGGCCGCTCTCCGCAGCAAATAGTCGATGTCCGTTTCCTGTCATGCCGTAGCGCCCGCGTCGGGTTGCGGCGGCGTGATAGAATCTTCTTTTTTTGGCTTTCCCCTTCCCAAGAATGATTTCCGGCCTACTCAAGAAGATTTTCGGCAGCCGCAATGACCGGCTGATCAAGCAGTATTCCGTGACCGTACGCCAGATCAATGCCCTTGAGGCAGGAATTGGCGCGCTTTCAGACGACGATCTGCGTGGCAAAACAGCGGAATTCAAGACCCGTATCGCCAATGGTGAAACGCTCGATGCGCTGTTGCCCGAAGCTTTTGCCGTGGTGCGCGAAGCAGGCAAGCGCGCGCTTGGCATGCGTCACTTTGACATGCAAATGGTTGGCGGGATGGTCCTGCATTACGGCAAGATCGCCGAAATGCGCACCGGTGAAGGCAAGACGCTGGTCGCCACGCTGCCCTCCTACCTTAATGCACTGGCCGGCAACGGCGTGCATGTGGTCACGGTCAACGACTATCTGGCCAGCCGCGATGCGGAGTGGATGGGGCGTCTGCATCGTTTTCTCGGACTCACGGTTGGCGTCAATCTGTCGCAGATGGACCACGAGGCCAAGCAGGCGGCTTACGCGGCCGATATTACCTACGGCACCAACAACGAGTTCGGCTTCGACTATCTGCGCGACAACATGGTTTATACGTCCGGCGAGCGCGTGCAGCGCAAGCTGAGCTTTGCCATCGTCGATGAGGTCGATTCGATTCTGATCGACGAAGCGCGTACGCCGCTGATCATTTCCGGTCAGGCTGAGGACCATACCGAACTTTACGTGCGCATGAATCAGGTGGCGCCGATGCTTGAGCGCTGTCTTGAAGAAAACGGCCCGGGCGATTTCTGGGTGGACGAAAAAGGCCATCAGGTACTGATGAGCGAAGCCGGCCACGAACACGCCGAGGAAATCCTTGCCCGTGTCGGCCTGCTGCCGGACGGCGGCAGTCTTTACGATGCGGCGAACATCCTGCTCATTCACCACCTCTATGCCGCACTGCGCGCGCACAACCTGTTTCACAAGGACCAGCACTACGTTGTGCAAAACGGTGAAGTGATCATCGTCGACGAGTTCACCGGTCGCCTGATGTCCGGTCGCCGCTGGTCCGATGGCCTGCATCAGGCCGTTGAAGCCAAGGAAGGCGCAAAAATCCAGAACGAGAACCAGACACTGGCCTCGATCACCTTCCAGAACTATTTCCGTATGTACGGCAAGCTGAGCGGCATGACCGGCACCGCCGACACCGAAGCCTACGAATTCCAGCAGATCTACGGTCTCGAAACGGTTGTTGTCCCGACTAACCAGCCGATGCAGCGCATCGACAACAACGACCAGATATTCCGTACCGCCAAAGAAAAGCACGACGCCATCGTTGCTGACGTGCGCGCCTGCCGCGAGCGTGGTCAACCGGTGCTGGTCGGCACCACGTCGATCGAAAATTCCGAACTGCTCTCCGCTTTGCTTGATCACGAGAAGATCCCGCATCAGGTACTCAACGCCAAGCAGCACGCCCGCGAAGCCGAGATCGTCATTCAGGCCGGCCGTCCCGGCATGGTGACGATCGCCACCAACATGGCTGGTCGCGGCACTGACATTGTGCTGGGTGGCAGCATCGAGAAGCAGATTTCGCTGATTCGCGACGACGAAGCGATTGCCACTGCGGATAAGGACGCGCAAATTGGCCAGATCAGGGCCGATTGGCAGAAGTTGCACGATCAGGTGGTGTCGGCCGGCGGCTTGCACATCGTCGGCTCCGAGCGCCACGAATCGCGCCGTATCGACAACCAGTTGCGTGGCCGCTCGGGCCGTCAGGGCGACCCGGGTTCGTCGCGTTTTTATCTCGCGCTTGATGATGCGTTGCTGCGTATTTTTGCCGGCGATCGACTGAAATCAATCATGGAACGCCTGAAAATGCCTGACGGCGAGGCGATTGAGCATCCGCTCGTTTCGCGTTCGCTCGAATCGGCGCAGCGCAAAGTCGAAGCGCGCAATTTCGATATTCGCAAACAGTTGCTTGAGTACGACGACGTTTCGAACGATCAGCGCAAGGTTATTTACGCTCAGCGTAACGAACTGCTCGAAACCGATGATATCTCCGAGACCATCACCGCCATGCGGCAGGGGGTTCTGCATGACGCCTTCCGGTTGCATGTCCCGGCTGAGAGTGTCGAGGAGCAGTGGGACCTGCCGACGCTTGAGAAAGCCCTCGCTGCCGACCTGCAACTGCAGGTGCCTGTCGTCGAGTGGTTCGGGAATGAGCCCAATCTCGGTGATGAAGAAATGTTGCAGCGCATTGTCAAGGTCGCTGATGAAGCCTATGCCGCCAAGCTGGACCTGGTCGGTATCGACAGTTTTCATCAGTTTGAACGCAACGTCATGCTGCAGAGCCTCGATACGCACTGGCGCGAGCATCTGGCCGCACTTGACCATCTGCGTCAGGGCATTCACCTGCGCGGTTACGCGCAAAAAAATCCGAAGCAGGAATACAAGCGCGAAGCCTTTGAGCTCTTTGAGCGCTTGCTTGATGCAGTTCGTGTCGATGTCACCCGCCTGCTGATGACCGTGCAGATACGTGCCGAAGACGTCGAAGAAACCGCGCCGCATGCCGATGTGCAGAACGTTCAGTATCAGCATGCCGATTTCGACGAAGTGATCGGGCAGGGTGGCGGTGAAGATTTGCCGCAGCAGTCGGTGCAGGCCGAAGCAAAGGTCGGCCGCAACGATCCGTGCCCCTGCGGCTCCGGCAAGAAATACAAGCACTGCCACGGGAAGTTGAGTTAAGGACTAACCGCTCTCGACACAGAGGGCACAGAGACACAGAGAACACGGAGTTCTCTGTTTTTCTCCGTGGCCTCTGTGTCTCTGTGTCCTCCGTGTTGAAAGAGGTTAAATACATGCCCGTCAATTACGCTACCCCCGCTGCCGAATTCCTTTATCCCGTAGCCGGTGTCCGTCTCGGCATCGCCGAGGCCGGTATCCGCAAGGCTGATCGTCGTGATCTGACACTGCTGGCGCTCGACCCCGGCTGCACGGTCGCCGGCGTGTTTACGCAGAACCGCTTCTGCGCCGCGCCGGTGCAGTTGTGCCGACGCCACCTCGAACTGGGCAGTGAAATTCGCGCGCTGGTGATCAACACCGGTATTGCCAATGCCGGCACCGGCGAGGCCGGCGTGCAGGCGGCTTGGCAGACCTGTACGGCAGTCGGCAAGCTGCTTGGTATCGAAGAGCGCCAGGTGCTGCCGTTTTCGACCGGTGTGATTCTCGAACCCCTGCCGGTCGAGCGCTTGGTCGCCGGCCTGCCGCTTTGTGTTGATGACCTGCAGGCCGACCACTGGCACGCTGCCGCACACGGCATCATGACCACCGATACGATTGCCAAAGCCGCTTCGCGCCGCGTGCAGATCAATGGCAAGACGGTGACTATCACCGGCATCAGCAAGGGCGCCGGCATGATCAAGCCGAACATGGCGACCATGCTCGGCTTCATGGCTACCGATGCCGGGATCGCCGGGCCGCTGTTGCAGCAACTGGTGCGTGAGGCCGCCGACGAGTCCTTCAACTGCATCACCGTCGATGGCGATACGTCGACCAACGACTCCTTCATCCTGATCGCCACCGGCCAGGCCGGGGTGGAGTTTGACGATGCTGCCACACTGGGTTACGCAGAGTTGCGCGAAGCCGTCGTCGCTGTTGCTGTCGAATTGGCACAGGCCATCATCCGCGACGGCGAAGGAGCCACCAAGTTCATGACCATCGCCGTCGAGGGCGGCAAGGACCGCGAGGAATGCCGCAAGGTCGGCTACGCCATCGGCCATTCGCCGCTGGTCAAAACGGCTTTTTTCGCCTCCGATCCCAATCTCGGTCGTATCCTCGCCGCCATTGGCTACGCCGGCATTGGCGATCTCGATGTCGATGGCGTTCGTGTCTGGCTGGCTGGCGCCGGCGAAGAAATTCTCGTTGCCGAAAACGGTGGGCGGGCCGCCTCGTATCGCGAGGAGGATGGCTCGCGCGTCATGCAGCAGGCGGAGATCACGGTGCGTGTCGATCTCGGTCGCGGTACGGCGAAAGCCCGCGTTTACACCTGTGATTTTTCCTACGACTACGTCAAGATCAACGCTGACTATCGCAGCTGATTACAAGCGCTTCAATCGTATCAACCTGAACCAGCCGGACGCGAGTGCCGGCTGGTCGCTTTCCAGCGCCAGCGTCGGTGTCTTTTCCAGTACTTCCTCAAATACCACGTCGAGTCGTGTCGCCACGCGGCGCAACAGTGGGTTGATCAGTCGGCGCAGCGGCGCGCGCTGCTGCGGCTGAAGAAATTTATCGAAGATCAATATGCTGCCGCCGGGGGCGAGTATGCGCGCCGTTTCGGCAAGGCAGGCGGCGGGCTCGGGGACCACGGCGAGGATCAGGTGCAGGATGGCGTGATCAAAACTGCCGTCGGCAAAAGGCAGATTTTGAGCATCGCCCTGCACACAGCAAAAATCCAGTCCCTTTGCCCGTGGTAGCGTGCGGCGCAGCATGGCGTGTGTCAGGTCAAGACCGGTATAGCGGTGCTGGCGCGGCAGGTGCGGCAGATCGAGGCCGGTGCCAACGCCGTTGAGCAGGATGCGCGCCGGTTCGTGGGGCAAAGCGGTTAGGCTTCGCACGCGCTGGGCGCGGGTCGCGGCGGCAAGCGCCGCGTCGTAAAACGGCGCAATCAGCGCATAGCTGTGTTTGAGGCTCAAAACGGGTAGCCAGCGCACGAAAAAAGGCGAACCACCAAGGCACCAAGTTCACCAAGAGACACCAAGTTAACAGCAGGTTTTTTCATGGTCTTCTTGGTGAAACTTGGTGCCCTTTGTGTCTTGGTGGTGAAGCTTTTATCTTCGTTGTTGCTATGGCCGCCTGCCTCAATGCAGCACGCGCGGGATGGCCAGGGTGAATTCGGGAATCACCGCTTCGAACTGGGTGCCGTCATCGGCCGTCATCTGGTAGCTGCCGCGCATCTTGCCGACCGGTGTGTCGAGCTGGCAGCCGCTCGTGTATTCGAATTTTTCACCCGGTTTCAGGAGCGGCTGGTGGCCCACCACCCCCAGGCCGCGCACTTCCTGCACTTCGTCACTGGCGTCGGTGATGATCCAGTGGCGCGAGATCAGCTGTGCCGGAACGGTACCGACGTTCTCGATGGTGATCGTATAGGCGAAGACGTAGCGCTCGTTTTCGGGGTCCGACTGGTCGGGGATATATTGCGGTACGGCGCTCACCGCAATCTCGTATTTTTTGCTTTCGGCCATGTCTGCTCGGTGTGGATAAGGTGCGTGGAATGCATTGCACACGAAACTGAAGGGTCTGACAAGCCGATTCTGGTTTGCCGGGATCAAGGCAGCTTGCCTTGCGTTGACGGAGCGCGGCCCACGCTGCATTGCGGTAAAATCTCATCTTTGTTGCGCAGCAAAAGGAAACCGCCGTGAACGGCATTACGATCGCCCTTTCCAAGGGCCGCATTTTTGAAGAAACCCTGCCCTTGCTGGCAGCGGCGGGCATTGAGCCGCTGGAAAACCCCGAAACCTCGCGCAAGCTGATCATTGCGACCAATCGTGCCGACGTGCGCGTGGTCATTGTGCGTGCGACTGACGCGCCGACTTACGTGCAATATGGCGCCGCCGATATTGGTGTCGTGGGCAAGGATGTGCTGCTCGAACACGGTGGCGACGGGTTGTATCAGCCGCTTGATCTGAAAATCGCCAAGTGCCGCATGATGGTCGCCGTACCGGTTGGCTTCGACTACGAAAATGCCGTGCGTCAGGGCGCGCGCCTGAAAATTGCCACCAAGTACATCAACATCGCCCGTGAGCATTTCGCCGCCAAGGGCGTGCATGTCGATCTGATCAAGCTTTACGGCTCGATGGAACTTGCGCCGCTCGCCGGTCTGGCCGACGCCATCGTCGATCTGGTGTCCACCGGCAGCACGCTGAAGGCGAACAATCTGGTGGCGGTCGAGCACATCGTCGATATTTCGTCGCGTCTGATCGTCAATCAGGCGGCACTCAAGTTGAAGCGTGAAGCGCTGGTGCCGATTCTCGATGCGATTGCCCGGGTGGTTGAAGCATGATCAAAATCAAGCGTCTGTCCAGCACCGATACTGATTTCAAGGTGCGCCTCGATGCCTTGCTGGCCTTTGAGGGCGCGCAGGACGAATCGATTGACCAGACTGTTGCCGCCATCCTCGCTGACGTGAAAGTGCGTGGCGATGTGGCGGTTGTCGAATACACAAATCGTTTCGACCGCCTGAACGCCACAGCTATGGCCGAACTCGAACTGTCGCAGGACGAGTTGCAGAAAGCACTCACCGGCCTGCCTGCCGTGCAGCGCGAAGCGCTTGAAGCCGCCGCAGCGCGCGTGCGTGCCTATCACGAGCGGCAGCCGCTGCAGAGCTGGCAGTACGAAGAAACCGATGGCACGATGCTCGGCCAGATGGTCACGCCGCTCGACCGCGTCGGCCTCTACGTACCGGGCGGCAAGGCAGCGTACCCGTCATCGGTGCTGATGAACGCGATTCCGGCCAAGGTCGCCGGCGTCAAGGAACTGATCATGGTCGTGCCGACGCCGGGTGGCGAGCACAACCAGCTGGTCTTCGCCGCTGCGGCGCTGGCCGGCGTTGATCGCGTGTTCACGCTCGGTGGCGCACAGGCCGTTGGTGCGCTGGCCTATGGCACGCAGACCGTGCCACAGGTGGACAAGATCGTCGGCCCCGGCAACGCCTACGTCGCTGCGGCCAAGCGCCGCGTCTTCGGTGTCGTTGGCATTGATATGGTGGCCGGGCCGTCGGAAATTCTGGTGATTTGCGATGGCCAGACCGATCCCGACTGGGTGGCGATGGACCTCTTTTCGCAGGCCGAACACGACGAGCTTGCACAATCGATTCTGGTCTGCCCGGACGCTGCCTATATCGACTCGGTTGCCGCATCTATCGAAAAGCTGTTGCCGACCATGCCGCGCAGGGACGTGATCCGTGCCTCACTGGAGAATCGCGGCGCGCTGATCCAGGTGCGTGATCTCGAAGAAGCCTGTGCCATCGCCAACCGCATCGCGCCGGAACACCTTGAACTGTCGCTCGAAGATGCCGATGCCTGGGTGGCCAAAATCCACCATGCCGGCGCCATCTTCATCGGTCGCTACACTTCGGAGTCGCTTGGCGATTACTGCGCCGGGCCGAACCACGTGCTGCCGACTTCGGGTACGGCACGTTTTTCGTCGCCGCTCGGCGTCTATGACTTCCAGAAGCGCACCAGCCTGATCCGTGTCTCTCAGGCTGGTTCAAAAACGCTGGGCCGCATCGCCTCGGTGCTGGCGCAGGGTGAGGGCCTGCCGGCACACGCGAAGTCTGCGGAGTATCGCGTCGAAAGCTGAGCCTAAAAGTTGCTAACTGTCAGCAAAACGGGGAGCAATGCTCCCCGTTTTTTTGCCCGAAAGGCTTTATTCCAGGTTGATGGCGCTCAGTAACGTGCCCGCAAATCATTGACTGCCGAAGGGTAGCCGGTTCCGGCACTTTTTTGTAACCAGCTTTCCGCCAGCGCGGGATTGCGAACCTGTCCGGCGCCGGTTGCCAGCATGACCGACAGGGCATACATCGCCTCCCCGTCGCCGCCCTGTGCCGCGCGCTGGAACCAGTAGGCGGCCTTCTCCAGGTTGCGTTCGACCGCTCGCCCGGTTTCGTAATGCCAGGCCAGTCTTGTTTGCGCCCGTGCAACGCCAGCGTCAGCAGCCTCGGTCAATAGTCGAATGGCGTCCGCCGGCCGGCCTTCGGCCATCGCACGGTCAGCGCCGATCACCGCATCGGACGTTGCGCTGCCAGGTGACGCCGCCTCCTTCAGATAGCGCGCAGCCTCCTGGTCGCCTCCGGCTGCTGCCAGCGAGAGATAGCGCCGGCCCTCTATTTCGTTTTTCGGGATGTCCGGCGTGCCCAGCCAGTACACGATGCCCACACGGAAAACGGCCTTCGCGCTGCCATTGGCAGCACCTCGTCGATAGTAGGACAAAGCGCGATCAATATTTTTCTCGACGCCCAAGCCATCTTCGTAAAGCAGGCCAAGATTGAAAGCCGCTTCACCAAAATTACGTTCATCAAGTGCTTCCCAGATACGACGGGCCGTCGCATAGTGCGCCATTTTGAACTCGGCATAGCCACGGTAGTTGCCGATTTCCGGCTTGCGAACAATCTCGACCAGATCTATGTCGTCAGCCGCCGCCTCAGTCTCGCCGGCCGCCATAGCGAAGTTGCAGCACATTGCAGAGATCAGTAAAGCATGCCCGAACAGCCGGGATTTGCGCAGTCGACTTTGCGCGCGAAAACGACCTGTGGGGAGTTTTGACATTGTTTGCCTCGTTCGGATTGAAACGAAGGAATTGCCTGCATCTGGTGCGAAGCACTTCCCCCTGAGAGTAATCCGACCGTTCAAAGGCTTCCCGGTTCCCCGAGGATTTCTCGTAGCGCACTGATCAGGGCATCGCACTGTCCGTCGGTGCCGATGGTGATGCGTAGATGCTGATCAATACGCGGCAGTTTGAAATGACGAACGATGATGCTGCGGCTGCGTAGCGCGGCTGCAAGTGGTGCAGCATCGCGCGCCGGGTGGCGCGTGAAGATGAAGTTGGCGGCCGAGGGCAGGACGTCGAAGCCGAGCGCCTGCAGTTCGGTGGTGAGCCTTGTGCGGCTGCTGATGACGGCCTGGCGCGTCGTTTCGAAGTGCTCGCGGTCGGCCATCGCGGCGGCCGCGCCGGCGATTGCCAGGCGGTCGAGCGGGTAGGAGTTGAAGCTGTTTTTTACGCGTTCGAGCGCTTCGATCAGGTCGACGTGGCCGACCGCATAGCCGGCGCGCAGCCCGGCCAGCGAGCGCGACTTGGACAGCGTGTGCACGACGAGCAGGTTGGGGTAGCGGTTGACCAGCCCAACTGCTGATTCGCCGCCGAAATCGACGTAGGCTTCGTCGACGATGACGACCGATTGCGCATGTGCGGCGAGCAGGCGTTCAATCTCGGTGAGCGGCAGCAGGCAACCGGTGGGCGCGTTGGGGTTGGGGAAAATGATGCCGCCGTTTCCCTGCCGGTAATCGTCGACGCGGATCTGGAAATTTTCGTCGAGCGGCACGGTGCGGTAGTCGACCCCGTAGAGCCCGCAATACACCGGGTAGAAACTGTAGGTGATGTCCGGGTAGAGGATCGGCGCGTCGTGCTTGAGCAGGGCCATGAAGGCGTGTGCCAGCACTTCGTCAGAGCCGTTGCCGACGAATACCTGCTGCGCGCTGATACCGCAATCGGCGAAAAATTCGGCGACGGCCTCCTTGAGCCGATCGGCGTTCGGGTCGGGGTACAGGCGCAGCGAATCGCCGCTACTCCCAAGCTCTGCGGCCACCGCCGCCACCGCGCGCGGTGAGGGTGGGTAGGGATTTTCGTTGGTGTTGAGCTTGACGAGATCCGGCAGCTTCGGCTGCTCGCCCGGGACGTACGGGGTCAGGCTGTGAACAAGGGAACTCCAGTATTGGCTCATCGTCGGTTCGTTGATAGCTCAGAAGCCCAAAATGGTATCATGCGCGCTGGCCGGTTTCAGTCAGTGTTGTGAACTGAAAAGCAGGCCCTCAATGTACAGACAATCTTTTTTGCCACTTTGCGATGGTGCCTCCATGCGGCAAGCTGAAATTTCCAGAAATACCCTCGAAACCCGGATTACGGTTCGTTTGAATCTTGACGGCACCGGACAGGGAAAGTTCGCCACCGGCGTTCCCTTCCTCGATCACATGCTCGATCAGATAGCCCGCCATGGGTTGATCGACCTTGAGGTCGAAGCCAAAGGCGATTTGCATATCGACGCGCACCACACGGTCGAGGATATCGGTATCGCGATCGGTCAGGCGCTGGCCGAGGCTTTTGGCGACAAGAAAGGCCTGCGCCGTTACGGACATGCCTATGTGCCGCTTGATGAGGCTTTGTCGCGCGTCGTCGTTGACCTCTCGGGGCGGCCGGGGCTGGAGTTTCATGTCGATTTCAAGCGCGCCATGATTGGCGCCTTCGACGTCGATCTGACGCACGAGTTTTTTCAGGGGCTGACCAATCACGCCCTGATCACGCTGCATATCGACAATCTGCGTGGCGAGAATGCGCACCATCAGGCCGAGACCGTGTTCAAGGCTTTCGGCCGTGCATTGCGCATGGCAACTGAAGCCGATCCACGTGCCGCCGGCAGCATTCCATCGACCAAGGGAACGCTCTAATGGCAGTTGCGTCGGGAGCGATTGCCATTGTCGATTACGGCATGGGCAACCTGCGCTCGGTGTGGCAGGCGCTGGTGCATGTCGCCGACGGGCGCGAAGTCGTGGTGACCGCCGACCCCGCGCTGGTGGCAGCGGCCGAACGCGTGGTTTTTCCCGGTCAGGGCGCGATGCCCGACTGCATGCGTGAGCTTGAGGCGCGCGGCTTGCGTGCGGCCGTGCTGGAAGCCGCCAGGGACAAGCCTTTTCTTGGTATTTGCATCGGCCAGCAAATGCTCTTTGAGCACAGTGAAGAGGGCGACGTGCCGGGCCTTGGCGTCTTTGCCGGACAGGTTTGCCGCTTTCCGGCAAGCCGGATGGTCGATGCGCAGGGCGGTAAGCTGAAAGTGCCGCACATGGGCTGGAACGAAGTGCGCCAGGCACAGGCGCACCCCTTGTGGGCCGGCATCGACGATGGTGCGCGCTTCTACTTTGTACATAGCTACTTTGTCGATCCGGTTGATCGTGCCTGTATTGCCGGCACGACTGATTACGGCATCCCCTTTACCAGCGCGGTGGCGCGGGATAATATCTTCGCCATTCAGTGCCACCCGGAAAAAAGTGCGCAGGCGGGCCTTGCCCTGCTGAGCAATTTTGTCCACTGGAAGCCCTGACCGGGCAAGCTCCCCCACTTTTCTATTACCGTGTTCAAAAAATGCTGATCATTCCCGCAATTGACCTGAAAGACGGGCAGTGCGTCCGTCTCAAGCAGGGCCTGATGGACGAAGCGACCATTTTTTCCAATTCGCCTGGCGAGCAGGCACGACACTGGCTGGCGCAGGGTGCGCGCCGTCTGCATGTGGTTGACCTGAACGGCGCTTTTGCCGGCAAGCCAAAGAACGAGAGCGCAATCAAGGAGATCGTCAAAGCCGTGGGCGAGGATATTCCTGTCCAGCTTGGCGGCGGTATCCGTGATCTCGACACCATCGAGCGCTGTCTCGACGACGGCGTCAGTTACGTCATCATCGGTACGGCCGCCGTGAAGAACCCCGGCTTCCTGCACGACGCCTGCGGCGCTTTTCCGGGTCACATCATCGTCGGTCTTGATGCCAAGGACGGCAAGGTCGCTGTCGATGGCTGGTCGAAGCTGACCGGCCACGATGTCATTGACCTGGCAAAAAAGTATGAGGATTATGGTGTCGAAGGCATTATCTACACCGACATCGGTCGTGACGGCATGCTTTCCGGCATCAACATCGAAGCGACCGTGAAGCTGGCGCAGGCGCTGATGATCCCGGTGATCGCCAGTGGTGGCTTGTCAAACATGGATGACATCAAAAAACTTTGTGCCGTCGAGTTTGAAGGCATCACTGCGACCATCGCCGGGCGTGCCATCTACGACGGTTCCCTTGATTTCGCGCTGGCGCAGGCGGAAGCCGACCGCTCGACGCAGCGTTGATTTTTCGCTGATCTGCCGTGAGCCTCGCCAAACGCATCATTCCCTGTCTTGACGTCACCGCCGGTCGCGTCGTCAAGGGCACCAATTTTGTCGATCTGCGTGATGCCGGCGATCCGGTCGAGATTGCCCGGCGCTACGACGCGCAGGGTGCCGACGAAGTGACCTTCCTCGACATCACGGCGTCTTCCGATCAGCGCGACATCATCCTGCACATTGTCGAAGCCTGTGCCGCACAGGTTTTCATCCCGTTGACCGTCGGTGGCGGCGTGCGCACGGTGGCCGATGTGCGTCGTCTGCTCAATGCCGGCGCCGACAAGGTGAGCATGAACACGGCTGCCGTTGAAAACCCTGATTTGGTCAACGAAGCTTCGTCCAAGGTCGGCAATCAGTGCATCGTCGTGGCGATCGACGCCAAACAGGTGGCGCCGGGCAAGTGGCAGGTGTTCACCCATGGCGGGCGCAAGAATACCGGGCTGGATGTCATTGAATGGGCCTGCCGGGTGCAGCAACTCGGCGCCGGCGAAATTCTGCTCACCAGCATGGATCGCGATGGCACCAAAAATGGTTTTGATTTGCCGCTGACCCGTGCCGTATCCGATGCTGTTGATATTCCGGTGATCGCCAGTGGCGGTGTCGGCAACCTGCAACATCTGGCCGATGGCGTGTCCGAAGGGCGCGCCGATGCCGTATTGGCGGCGAGCATCTTCCATTTCGGCGAATACACCGTGCGACAAGCCAAGGAATACATGCGCGAGCGTGGCATTGAGGTCCGTCTATGAGCGATCTGGATACCGGTCAGTCCTGGCTGGTAGCGCTGAAATGGGATGATCAGGGAATGATCCCGGCCATTGCCCAGGAAGCGAGCACGGGGCGTGTCGTGATGTTTGCCTACATGAACCGCGAGTCCTTGCAGGAGACGGTGAGCACCGGTAACGCGGTATACTGGTCGCGCTCGCGCAAACGTTTGTGGCGCAAGGGTGAAGAGTCAGGGCATTACCAGCGCGTGCGCACCATTCGCACCGATTGCGACGGGGACGTGCTGCTGCTGACGGTTGAACAGGAAGGCGGGATAGCCTGCCATACCGGTCGCGAAAGCTGTTTTTTTCATCAACTTGACGGTTCGGTCTGGGTCGCGGTCGACCCCGTACTTAAAGACCCGAAGGATATTTACAAATGAGTTACGAATGAGCACGCACGACGTTTTGCACCGACTTTCCGAGACGCTGGCTTCGCGTCGCCACGCCGATCCTGAAAGTTCGTACACGGCCAAGCTGTTTGCTGACGGCCCGGATTCGATCCTGAAAAAAATCGGCGAAGAATGCGCCGAACTCATCATGGCGGCGAAGGACGGCAAGCGCCTGAACATTGTCTGGGAATCGACCGACGTGATTTACCACGTGCTGGTGTTGCTCGCGTTCTATGACATGACGATCGAGGACGTTTCGCAGGAAATGCGCCGCCGTGAGGGAATCTCCGGTATCGACGAAAAGAAATCGCGCACAAAATAGCCATGGACGACTGCCTTTTTTGCAAGATCGTGCGCGGCGACATTCCCTCGCGCAAGGTATATGAAGACGACGAAGTGTTCGTTTTTCATGACATCAGTCCGGCGCGCCCGGTGCATCTGCTGGTCGTGCCGAAGAAGCACATCACGTCTCTGGCAACGAGTACCGAGGCCGATGTGCCGGTGCTCGGCAGGATGCTGGCAATGGCCAACAAACTGGCAACAGAACAAGGCAGCCCGGACGGATTCCGGGTCATTATCAACACGGGGCGGGTCGGCAATCAGGAAGTGCAGCACCTGCACGCACACATCGTCGGCGGGCCGGATCCGGTCGGGCCGATGCTCAAACGAATTTAAGGAGACAAATCATGGGTTCATTCAGCGTCTGGCACTGGCTCATCGTACTGGTTATCGTCCTGCTCATTTTTGGCACCAAAAAACTGCGCAACGTCGGCCAGGATCTGGGCGGTGCCGTCAAGGGGTTCAAGGATGGTATGAAGGAAGCTTCTACCGATGGCAAACCTGCCGATGCGGCTCCGGATCAGCCGGTTCAGCCAACGGCGCAAGTCGGCGGCCAGACCATCGAAGGCGAAGTCAAGGAAAAGTCCCGTTCCTGATTTTCTAGCGGATGTCCGGCCGCTAATCTGGCCGCCGGTTTTCCTTACGTATTCCCCGGGAACATATGTTTGACATCGGTTTTTCCGAGCTCGTGGTCATCGCCATCGTTGCGCTGGTCGTCATTGGTCCTGAGCGCCTGCCCAAGGTGGCACGCACGGCCGGGCATTTGCTCGGGCGTTTGCAGCGTTACGTCAATGACGTGAAGTCCGACATCAATCGCGAAATGCAGCTTGATGAGCTGAAAAAACTGCAAGCCGAGGTGCAAGAGTCTGCACGCAATCTTGAGCGCAACGTGAGTAGCGAAATGCAGTCGGCACAGCAGTCGATCAATCAGACGGCGCAAAGCATGGGTGACGAGGTCAAGGCATTGCCGGTGACTGATGCGCCTGTTGCCGCGCTACCGGATGCTGTCGCTGTTGCGCCGGTCAATCCTGCACCGATCGAGAAACTCTGAAGGGTTAAGCGAGCATGAGTTTGCCGGAAGAGTCTTTTTTGACCCACCTTTTCGAGCTGCGTGATCGCCTGATCCGCGCCTTGCTCGCGGTCGGCATCGTTTTCATCTGCCTCTTTCCCTGGTCGAAAGAACTCTATACCTTGCTTGCCCAACCATTGCTCGACAAACTCCCCACGGGTGGGCAGATGATCGCTACCGATGTGGTTGGTGTTTTTCTGGTGCCGATGAAGGTGACGATGATGGCTGCCTTCCTCATCGCGCTTCCCTATGTGCTTTATCAGGTATGGGCGTTCATTGCGCCGGGGCTGTACAAACATGAAAAGCGTCTTGCGCTGCCGCTGGTGGCGGCCAGCGTATTCCTGTTTTTTTCGGGGATGTCTTTTGCCTATTTCCTCGTTTTCCCAACCGTGTTTGGTTTCATGGCCAGTATCGCGCCCGATGGTGTGGCATGGATGACTGACATCGACAAGTACCTGTCTTTCGTGCTGTCGACCTTTGTTGCCTTCGGTGTCACCTTCGAGGTGCCGGTAGTCGTTATCGTATTGGTGCATATGGGCGTCGTGACTATCCCGAAACTCAAGGAATGGCGACCTTATGTGATTGTCGGTGCTTTCGTGATCGGCGCTATTTTTACGCCGCCGGACGTAGTTTCACAGATCATGCTCGCCGTACCGCTGTGTTTGCTCTACGAGCTCGGTATCCTGCTTTCGCGTTTTGTTGTGGTCTCTACACGCGTCGAGCAGCCGGCCCCGGCGGCTGACCCGGCGCCGCCGGCAGCGACAGAAGCCGCCGTGGTGCCGGTGTCGGACTGGAGTCCGATGAGCGATGCCGAGATGGAGAAAGCGGTTGCTGATCTCGGTCAGCCGAAGCTTCCCGGCAAGCCGGAGTAATTGCGGGTTCAGCTGATTGAACCGGCGATAGCCCGTTTGGCTTTTGGCGGCAAGGCCTGGTGACTGCGCTGCTCACTCCCGTTCGCGTTGTTGCGGCGGACGCTTGCCGATTTTTACCTGGGCATCGACCAGTGCTTTTTCCCGCCGCAGCTTGAATGCGATGGTCTCGCCGGGTTTCTGGCTGGCGATCAGGTCGAGCATGATTTGCGGGTCTTTTACGGATTGCCCGCTGACTGCGAGCAGGATGTCGCCGGGTTTGATCCCGCCGGCGTCGGCCGGGCTGCCGCGCAACACGCCGGCGATCAGTGCGCCGCCGGTATCGGGCAGACCAAATGATTCGGCCAGTTCCGCTGTGATCTCCTGCGCCTCAACGCCGATCCAGCCACGGGTTACCGTACCGGTCCGGATGATCTCCTCCATGACGTTCCGGGCGATCGATATCGGGATGGCGAAGCCGATGCCCAGTGAGCCGCCGGAGCGGGAGTAGATAGCCGTGTTGATGCCGATCAGATTGCCTTGGCTGTCGATCAGCGCGCCGCCCGAGTTGCCCGGGTTGATCGCCGCATCGGTCTGGATGAAGTTTTCAAAGGTGTTGATGCCCAGGTGCGAGCGGCCGAGTGCCGAGACAATACCCATGGTTACCGTCTGGCCCACACCGAAGGGATTGCCGATCGCCAGTGTGACATCGCCGACGCTGATGCTGTCCATTTGCCCGAGGGTGATGGCCGGCAAATTGAGTTCCTGTCCGTTTTCTCCCTTGACCTGCAAAATCGCAAGATCTGATTCCGGATCGCTGCCGACCACCCGTGCCTTCAGACTGCGGCCATCGTTGAGGGCAACCTCGATCTGGTCGGCGCCTTCGATTACGTGATAGTTGGTCAGGACGTAGCCATTGGCGCTGACCATAACGCCGGAGCCCAGCCCCGAGTTGCGCTGTGTGTTTTGCTGCGACTGGTCACCAAAGAAATGACGGAAGACCGGATCGTTCAGCAAGGGTGAGCGTGGTGCCTTGATTTTTTGCGAGGTAAAAATATGTACGACAGAGGGCAGTGCTTTTTTCGCGGCATCACGATACGAATTGGTGGCGACGGCCGGATCGTTTGTCGATGAGACCGATTCGCGCAGCGCCACGACGCTGGCGATGCCGCCAGTGCCGATGCCGGGCTTTTTCCCCAACCATTCCGGCTTCAGTGTGCTCACCACGAAAAGGACGGCGAGACTAAGGGTCACCGTTTGTGCAAAAATCAGCCAAAGCCTGCGCATAGAGAAATTGGAGCCAGTAAATGAAATGTAAAGAATTGACGCGCTATCTCGATGAGTTGCTCGATGTGGCGCGTTTCAAGGATTATTGCCCAAATGGCCTGCAAGTGGAAGGACGTGCCGAAGTGCGACGCCTGGTGGCCGGCGTTACGGCCAGTCAGTCCTTGATCGATGCCGCTATCGCCCGTCAGGCTGACGCCATTCTCGTACATCATGGCTGGTTCTGGCGCGGCGAAGACGGTCGCGTCACCGGGATTCGCAAGGCACGTCTGCAGGCGCTGCTCGGGCACGACATTAGTTTGATCGGCTACCATCTGCCGCTCGACAGTCATCCCGAATTTGGCAACAACGCACAACTCGCCAAACGACTCGGGTGGATTGCCGAAGGGCGCTTTGGTGAGCAGGAGATGGGCTGGGTCGGGCGTACCGATTCGCCCGTACTGCTTTCATCGCTCGCCCGGAGCATTGGTGTTGCCCTGCAGCGCGTGCCGCAGGTGATTGGCCAGGCAGACCGGCCGGTAACACGTATCGCCTGGTGTTCGGGTGGCGCTCAAGCCTATTTTGAGCAGGCCATTGCGCTTGGCGTTGACGTCTATCTCTCCGGCGAGATTTCCGAGCCAACCGTTCATCTGGCGCGCGAGTCCGGTGTGGCCTACATCGCTGCCGGGCACCATGCGACAGAGCGTTACGGCGTACAGGCGCTCGCTGCGCATCTGGCCGAGCGCTTTGGCCTTGAGTGCGAGTTTGTCGATATTGATAACCCGGTTTGAGTTTTTGAAGGAGTCTCCATGAATTACGTATTCCCGCCGGCCCCGCAGGTCAGCGTCCCCGTTGCCGGCAGCGATGCGCGTTTTCCGGTGCGCCGGGTCTATTGCGTCGGTCGCAACTATGCTGATCATGCCAAAGAGATGGGAGCCGATACGCGGGAGCCGCCGTTTTTTTTCAGCAAGCCGGCCGACGCGCTGGTGCCCGGTGGTGGTGACGTGGTTTATCCGCTGGCGACGAGCAACCTGCAGCACGAAGTGGAGTTGGTCGTCGCGCTCGGTAAAGGCGGCGCCAATATCCCGCTTGAGCAGGCGCTGGGGTATGTTTTTGGCTATGCCGTCGGCTTTGATCTGACCAAGCGCGATCTGCAGCAGCGTTCGAAAGACAAGGGCCATCCCTGGGACATGGGCAAGGGTTTCGATCAGGGCGGGCCGATCGGCGCCATCCAGCCGGTGTCGGCTGTTGGGCATCCTGCGCATGGCGCGGTGTGGCTCAAGGTGAACGGTGAGTTTCGCCAGAATGGCGATCTTGAGCAGATGTCGTGGAAGGTCGCCGAGGTGATCGCCAATCTGTCGACTTACGTCGCCCTGGCGCCGGGCGACCTGATCTTTACCGGCACCCCGGCCGGCGTGTCGACCATCGTACGCGGTGACGTGATCGAAGGCGGCGTGGCCGGTGTCGGAGAGCTGCAGATCAGACTGGTTTGATACCGATGTCTGCTCGACTCATTTCTGCGTAATCGTGCTGTTGCCGAAAAACCGGAAGTTTCCCTGGCCGCAGCGTTTGGCCTGGTACATGGCCACATCGGCACACTTCATCAATTCTTCGGCGCTACTGCCGTTGTCGGGGAAAATGCTGATGCCGATGCTCGGTGGGCTGGCGACGATATGGCCTTCGATCTCGTAAGGCGGCGACAGTGCCTCCAGCAGTTTTTGGGCAACCACAGCCAGGTCGTCAGCGCCGCTGGTGTCCGGTACCAGTACGACAAATTCGTCACCCCCCAGGCGGGCGATAGTGTCGCGTGTACGCACGCAGGTTTTCATACGCTGTGCGGCAGCTTTCAGCACCTCGTCGCCGGCCAGGTGGCCATGCAGGTCGTTGACCAGTTTGAAATCATCGAGATCGAGGTAGAGCAGGCCGACGCTGGTGCCGAGACGGGTTGCCCGTTCCAGCGCCTGTTCCAGCCGGTCGAATAGCAGGCTGCGGTTCGGCAGGCCGGTCAGCGTGTCGTAGTGAGCCAGGCGCTTGAGGCGCTCTTCAACCGTGAAGCGCTCCGAGTTGTCGTAAAAAATCCCGACAAAATTCGTTAGTTCGTTGCTCGAATTTTTGATCGCGCTGATCGAGAGATATTTCGGATAGATGCTGCCGTCCTTGTGGCGATCCCAGATGTCGCCATGCCAATGGTCGGTTGCCCGAAGCGATGCCCACAAGCGTTCGTAAAAGGCTTCATCGTGCCGGCCTGATTGCAGTATGCGCGGGTTGCTGCCGATGGCTTCTTCGCGGCTGTAGCCGGTGAGGTCGGTGAATGCCCGGTTGATCGAGACGATCGTGCCGTCTGTATCGGTGACGACGATCGCATGGTCGGTGGCCTCGAAGGCCTTGCTGAATAGCGAGGTCTGTTCTTCCTCGCGGAGCAGGGCGGTGACATCGTCGCCGATCAGGATAGTCCCCTTGACCCGGCCCGAATATTCGCGCCAGGTGATGGCGTGCCAGGAAACATGACGGACCTGCTTCCAGTTGCTCAGCAGTTGGGACTGGAACTCGGCGGGGAAAATTGCATTCTGGTGTCCCTCGGGATAGAGCGCTTCCAGCAATGGCCGATCGTTGGCCGCCAGATAGCGCTCGAACAGCTTGCAGTTCATCAACTCGTTGCCACCGCACTTGAGCAGCCGGCACAGACCACTATTGAGGAACTGGATGCGCCCGTGAGTGTCCAGGATTGCGGCGATCAGCCGGGTTTGTTTGAGCAGGGGGAAGATGTTCTGAACCGAATTCTCCATCTCCGCCTCCCCCTCCTGGTAAGGCGTAACATCGAAGCACAGCGAGATATGCCCGACAAATTCGTCGGTCGAGGTGGTGTGCGGCATACCCTGGCTGACCAGCCAGCGGTAGGCGCCGTCTTCACGCAGGTAACGGAATGTCAGCCGGAATGGCTGTTGGCTGAGCCGCGCCGTATCGAGCCCGCGGAGGAGGGTGGCGCAGTCATCCGGGTGAACGCGATCCAGCCAGCCCTTGCCAAGTTCCTCTGTCCGCGCGCGGCCGGTAAATGCTGTCCACGACGGGCTGACAAAACTGCATAGCCCGTCTTCGTTGCTTACCCAGACCAGAATATGGTTCGGGTAAGCAATAAAATGAAAGTCCTTGCTGCCTCCGGTCGGTGGCGCTTGGTCGGCTTGCGAATTGTCGCTGCTCATGTACATCACTCCTTTGCGTGCCGGATAATTTTGTTATGGCCTCTATTCAGGGCGGGAATTGCAATCCATATCTTTCATCGGTGCTTGCGGCACCCCGATCTGTCCTGTCGTTCGAGGAGAAAGCAGGCAAGCGATGGTGTCTTCAGCTGCCCTGGCGCTGGCGGGCCGCGACGATGGTTTCGTGAATGCGGCCAAGTGGCAGTACGATCCTGACCCCGCCGAGTTCAACGGCGACTTTGGGCATGCCGAAAACGACGCAGGAACTTTCGTCCTGCGCGACCGTATGGGCGCCGGCATCAAACATCTCCCTGAGGCCTACTGCGCCGTCGTCCCCCATGCCGGTCATGATGATCCCGGTGGCATTAGGGCCGGCAGATTGGGCGACCGAGCGGAAGAGGACGTCGACCGAGGGGCGGTGGCGGCTGACTGGCGGACCATCGACCACCTCAACCGCATAGCTGCTGCCGGAACGCATCAGCAGCATGTGCTTGCCGCCTGGCGCCAGCAGGGCGAGCCCGGGTTTCAAGCGGTCGCCGTTCTTCGCTTCGCGCACTTCGATACGACACAGACTGTTCAGGCGCTCGGCAAATGTCGTGGTGAATTTCTCGGGCATGTGTTGGACGATAACGATTCCGGGCACCTCCGGCGGCAGCGCCTTGAGTACGGTCTCCAGCGCCTGTGTGCCGCCCGTTGACGTGCCGATAGCAATCACCGCCTCTCCGGATCGGAGCATGTTCATCCCGCTGCATCTGGGCGGGATGATGGCATCGGCAGTAAGTTTGGGCGGTGCTTGCATGGCAAACAATCGAGAATGAATTTGGCCGTGACATGGCCACGGCCAATGATACTGCATGCGGGTCGGCTACACGTCAGCGTGGGCGTTTGTCAATCACCCGGCGTGCCTTGCCGACTGAGCGCTCGATGCCGCCGATCTCGACGAAGCGGACGTGTGTCGAGATGCCAACGTAGGACTTGATGTGGTGTTGCAAGTCGTGAACGACAAACTCTTTTTCTGCGGCGGATGCAAAGCGGTGTTCCGGCTTCAGTTCAACGTTGACTGCGACCGCATCGAGATGACCATCACGCCAGACATCGATCAGGTAATGCGGCGAGAGCCTCGGTTGTTTGAGAATCAGTTCCTCGATCTGCGATGGGAAGACGTTCACGCCGCGGATGATCAGCATGTCATCCGAGCGGCCGGTGATCTTGCCAATGCGCCGCATCGAGCGCGAGGTCGGGGGCAGCAGGCAGGTCAAGTCGCGCGTGCGGTAGCGGATGACCGGCAGCGCCTCCTTGGTCAGCGAGGTGAATACGAGTTCGCCCTGGCTGCCATCGGGCAACACTTCGCCGGTATCCGGATCAATGATCTCCGGATAGAAATGATCTTCCCAGAGCACCGGCCCGTCCTTGCTTTCGATGCATTCACAGGCTACGCCGGGGCCAATCACTTCCGATAGTCCGTAAACATCGATTGCATCGATGCCGAATGTATTTTCGATTTCAAGACGCATCTGATGCGTCCAGGGCTCGGCGCCAAACATCCCGATCCGCAGCCGGGTCGATGCGGGATCGATGCCCTGTCGCTTGAACTCGTCGGCGATGTTGAGAATGTACGATGGCGTGACGAGAATGATGTCCGGCTGAAAATCCATGATCAGTTGGACCTGCTTTTCCGTCTGCCCGCCCGACATCGGGATCACTGTACAGCCAAGCCGCTCGGCGCCGTAGTGTGCGCCAAGTCCGCCGGTAAATAGGCCGTAGCCATAGCCGACATGGGCGATGTCGCCACGCCGGCCACCCGCGGCGTGGATTGAGCGCGCCATCAGCGTTGCCCACATCGCGATGTCGTTTTTTGTATAGCCGACCACGGTCGGTTTGCCGGTCGTGCCCGATGAGGCGTGAATGCGTACGACTTCCTCGCGCGGTACGGCGAACATCGAGAAGGGATAGTTGTCGCGCAGATCCTGCTTGGTGGTGAAGGGAAATCTCTTCAGGTCGTCGAGTGTTTTCAGATCCTCGGGATGCACGCCGTGCCGGTCGAACTTCTCGCGGGTGTGTGCGACGTTCTCGTAGGCATGACGCAGCGACCAGCGCAGGCGTTCAAGCTGCAGTGCGGCGATTTCGTCGCGACTGGCGGTTTCAATTGGTTCGTAGGCATCGAAGGTCCTGGCTGTACTCATCGCGCGGTTCATCCGGAGGTTGGTCATGGAAGCAGCGACCCTACGGGGCGCAGGGGCATGTTTCCATGATCAGCGTCAAAAGTCGGTTTGAAAAGCCGCGAATTGCTCAGATACCTGCTTCGGCGAATTGAAAATCGGATAGCGTGAACGCCCGTCCTGTTTTTGGCTCAATTTTCCGCTGCATGTTTGCCCGCCAATCTCGCGTGATCCTCTCGCACGCATCACCGATGCTGATTGCACAGCTTGCCTCGATGGGCATGATGGTGATCGATACCGCGCTGCTCGGCCACTACGGCACCGAGGATCTTGCCGCGGTGGCAGTGGGCGGCGGTATCTATATTTCGGTGGTGTTCGCCCTGGTCGGTATTCTGCAGGCGGTGGCGCCGACTGTTGCGCATCTGCGCGGCGCGCAGCGTGACGGCGAGATTGCCGGGGCGCTTCAGCAGGCATTCTGGCTGGCCATGCTGCTCTCGATTCCGGGGGTGATTTTCCTGCTCAACCCCGACCCGCTGCTCGCGCTGTCGCAGATCGAACCGGGCGTCGAAGCCAAGGCGCGCGGCTATCTGTCGATGCTCGCCTGGGGGATGCCGGCGACCCTGCTTTACCGGACCTTCTATTCGTTCTGCAATGCGCTTGGGCGGCCACGCCCGCTGATGTTGATCAGTCTCGGCGGTACGCTGCTGCACGGCCTGCTGGCCTGGCTGCTGGTCACCGGTAACTGGGGTGGTGAGGCGCTTGGCGTGCTCGGTTGCGGTATCTCGAACGCCGCCGTCGGCTGGTTTACCCTGTCCTGCGCTCTGGGCTACATGCTGTTCAACCGCACGCTGGCGCCCTTGCGGCTGATTCACGGCTGGCAGCTGCCGTGCCTGAAGCCGATGCGTGAACTGTTGCGGATCGGGTTACCGATGGGCTTTTCCAGCTTTGTCGAGATTTCGTCCTTCACGCTGATTGCACTCTTCGTTGCGCAGCTCGGCGCCACGGTGGTCGCCGGGCACCGTGTCGTGGCCAATCTCGCCGCACTTTGCTACATGTTGCCGCTGGCTCTGGCCATCGCCACGCTGTCGCAGGTCGGGCAGGCGGCTGGCGCGCGCGACTGGCCGCGCGCGAAAGCCTCAATCGCTGCCGGTTTGCTCCTCGCCGGCGGCCTGTCGTCAGCGCTCGGCCTGTTTTTGTGGCTGGTCGCCCGGCCATTGACGGCGGCCTATACGAGCGATTTTGCCGTGCAGGCCGTAGCGCTTTCGCTGATCGGCTATGTGGCGATCTACCAGATTTTCGACGCCGTGCAGACGGTCGCCGCCTACTCGCTGCGCGCTTACAAGATCACCTTCGCGCCGATGTTCGTGCACCTCATCTGCTTCTGGGGCGTCGGCCTGTTCGGCGGCTGGTGGTTGGCCTTCCGCGCAGCGCAGCCGATGGGCGTCGCCGGCTTCTGGGTTGCGGCGCTGAGCAGTCTGGTGCTCGCTGCGACATTGCTCGGCGCTTTGCTCTGGAAGGTGGTGCGCGAGCGAAGCGATTGCGCCGTGGCGCGATAACCTGTGCAAAATTTATGACAAAGCTTTTCCTGCTGCAGCGCGATATTGATACGCGCGTACACAGCATTCGTGAGAGTCATCCCGACTGGCTGTGCGAAAAAGCTTGCGACAGCTGTTGCCGACGTCTTGCCGAAGTGCCGCAATTGACCGCGGCGGAATGGCGCCTGCTGCAAGAAGGGCTGGCCGCGCTGCCGCCAGAGCAGCTTGCGGACATCGGTCAGAGAATGACCGCTCTGACCTGCCAGCAGTCCGGCCCTGTCACTTGCCCGCTGCTCGACCTGTCGACTGGCGCCTGCCTGGTCTATGCCCAGCGCCCGGTTGCCTGCCGCACCTACGGCTTCTATGTGCAGCGCGACAAAGGGCTCTATTGCCATGACATCGAATCCCGCGTCGCAGATGGTGTAATGGCTGATGTGGTGTGGGGCAATCACGACGTGATTGATCAGCGGCTCAGCGAACTGGGTGAAAGCCGGGCGTTGACCGAGTGGTTCGCGCGTCGGGAGCGCGGTAAATGAGCAACTTTTGCGTGAGCGCAGGCTTTGCTGGTGAGGGGCTGGGTTTAGCGCTGTTTGCCTCGCACCTCAGCGGCCGTTTCGCCTTGCATGAAAGCGTATGGCGGCGCTGCCCGCCTGAATTTGTCGTGCGGTGCTATTGTGCCGCCTGCGTGAATTTCATTGAGAGGAGATCGTTGTGCCAGGAAAATTTGTAAAGCTGACCGTCGCACTAGCCGCAGCCCTGTTGGCCGCCAGCGCCAGCGCAGAAGATAGTCACGAAAAACACCACCATCATTTTGCCAAGGACGTCGATGCCTTGCACAAGGTATTGGCGCCGCTCTGGCACGCCAAGCCGGGCAAGGCGCGCTCGCAGAAGGTGTGCGCGCAGGCCGGCCAGCTGGGGTCTCTCAGCCGTGAGATTCGCAGTGGCGACAATACTGCGCTGCTGACTTCGATTACCGCCTTGAAGGCGCAGTGTCAGACAGCGCCAGCTGATATCGACGCCGTGTTTTCGCAGGTGCATGACGCGTTTCATCGGCTTGTTGATCCTGCGTAGCGGGTTCGCCCGCCGCAAAACTTTCGGGTCGTGTTTGTGGCTTGCTTGGGGTAGCAGCTGTAAACCTGCGATGGTTCCGCTTGTCGGGCGGGGCGCGGCTGAATGCGGACTTACGGCTTTTCAAAGCATCCGGCGGCAAGCGACCCACTCCAGTCGTTCGCGGCAATGTTAGTTTAGTGGCAGGTATATGAGCGAAGCAGTCCCCCTGTGTGGCTGTTCAGCATCGAAATCATACCACCGAGCTTCTTTCGAGCTAATTTGGCCAAGGTTTTGGCTTTGCTGGCCATTCACTAGTCCCAACATCGCCTTTGTGGTCGTTGCTAATGGGTAAAGGTGCCGACGGCGCAGGCGTGGGCACCGACTGCGAGCCTCTGTTAAGGCGACTCGCAATATCGCCCGCATGCGGACTTCCGAGATATTGCCCTGCCGTAAGCGTCATGATTCTTGATGACTCGTAACGCGTTTCGCCGGCAGTCCCTCCTGTCCCGAAGTAAATGTCCGGCTTTGGCGTTTGTGGGTCGAAATAGCCTTCGCAAGCAAACAGAGGAGTTGCTGTCCCTTTCAAAGCTGAATAACTGACGATCACCAAATCGTTTGCATTTCGTGTCAGGGCGTAATCCCAGTAGGGACGAACCAATCCCGATACAACGGCGTTGTTGCAACGAATCTTGCGGAAAGGGCCAAAATCCAAGGGGTAATAAGGTGATTTGCTAAATGCTGTAATGCGCGAGACTGGTTCTTCATAGCCATTCGAATGAAGAACCGGGCCGGCTTTAGTGGCATCAGAAAAATACCCACGGCAAATCACTGCCGGATGATAGTGCTGCCAGAGAACTGGTTCCTGAAGAG
>JBIKLY010000177.1:0-2842 GCA_044359525.1 Rhodocyclaceae bacterium
GGCGTCGGTGCCGTGCTGCGGATAGATGGCGATTCCGACGCTGACGCCGATTTTTGCCGTTCCTTCGTCGACCATGAAGGGCAGGCTGAGTGCGCCGATGATTTTTTCGGCTACACGCGTTGTCCCTTCGATCGATTTCATGCGCGGGATGAGTAGCGCGAATTCATCACCACCGATGCGGGCCAGCGTGTCGTCCTTGCGCACCACGGCGCGCATGCGCTGGGCTACCTGGCGCAGCACGGCGTCGCCGGCGGCGTGGCCGAGTGTATCGTTGACCGGCTTGAAACGATCCAGGTCGAGATAACAAACGGCAAATGCGTGCTCATGCCGGGCCACGTGAGTGAAGGTTTGCGTCAGCCGGTCTTCAAAGCGCGCCCGGTTGTCGAGCCCGGTCAGCGGGTCGAAGTTGGCACGGTGCCAGAGCTCGCTCTCCAGCGCCTGCTGCTCGGTGATGTCGCGGCTAACGGAGACGTAGCGGGCGATTCTCCCGCTGAGGTCGCGCACCGCTGTGATGGTGTGCCAGACACAGTATTCGCTGCCGCTCTTGTGCTGGTTCCATACCTTGCCGGACCAGTTGCCGTCGCGTTTCAGGGTTTGCCAGACCTCTGACCAGAAGGCCTCGTCGTGTCGTTCGGAGCCGAGGAAAGCCGGATTTTGTCCGATTACGTCCTGTTCGCTAAAGCCGGAGAGGCGGCAGAAGGCCGTATTGACCATGCGGATCGTTGATCCGGCGTCGGTGATCAGCACCGCGTCGCTCATGCGTGCCAGCACTGTTTTCGACATTTCAGCTTCGGTGATTCGTTCGTGTTCATCGCTGCGGTCAACGATGGTTGCCAGCGCCCCGTTGACGCGATTCTCCTCGTCGAACAGCGGGTGCGCCTGCAGTGCCAGCCAGTGCGTCTGCTGGCTCGTCGAATCGCGCAACCACGCGTCTTCCAGATTCAGCCCCGATTGCAGACACAGGTGCTCCAGCGGGTCGGGGGCGGCGAAGGGCATGCCGTCTTCGGTGACGAGCGCCAGGCCGGAAGCGCGCAGCACGGCCGAGAACAGATGTCCGATCGGGTCGTTCAGCCAGCCTTTTGCCGCGTCGTTGGCGAAAATGATGCTGCCGTCGAGGTCGATCAGCAGTACGCCCTCAGCCATGCTCTCGAGTGCCCGGCGTGAACGAGCCGCTTCGTTTCGACTGGCACGCTCGGCCACCTGCTGCGAACGTACTGCCCGCCTGACCAGCAATGCCGCCGGAATGAGCAGGATGGTGAGCAGGAGCGCCGGGATGATGGCGATGCGATTGTGCGCAGTGATTTCATTTTCCAGCTTGTTCCGGTCGAGTCCGGCGACAACGCGCATGCCCCAGCCAGGGACGTCGTGTGCCGCTGAAAGACGGGTGATACCGTCGATCGGGCTGGTCAAGGGGGAGGTGCCACTATTTGCCATGACTTGATTCGAGGCGTCGACGATCTGGCCAATCGCACCTTCCGGTCCCTCCGAACGGGCAATGATGCGTCGACCGGGTGAGAGCAGGGTGACGAGTACGCCGCTGTTCTCGGTGGTTTTGACCAGGCTAGCAAGGCTGCTGGTTTCAAGGCCGACAAAAATAACGCCGGCGAAGCGGCCATCGGCTAATACAGGACGGGCAAAGAGAATGATCCACTTGCCGGATATTTTTCCGAGGATCGGTTCGGTAACAAAAATCCGGTCGGTCGGATCAGCGCGAAAAGTCGTGAAGTACTCGCGTTCGCTGACATTGACCGAGCCGACCTTCTCGCCTTTGACGTAACTCTCGCCGGTCGTCCTGCCGTCGGCGCCGACCAGAACGACGCGGTCGATGTTGCCGCCGACCGGGTCTTCGCGTGAAACGATTCGGGCGACCCGGCCGAAAGCTGTCTCGCCATCGCGTTGTAATACTTCCTGCAGGCGCTGCAGCGTTTCGTCGGCGACGGCGAGCGAGAGCTGCGCGTGTGCGGCGTAGGCCTCGGCCATCGTTTCCATCTGCTGTCCTGCGTCAGCATAGGTTTTTTGCCGGACCTCATTACTGTGCAGAAGTGCCAACGCCCAAGCGGCCGCCAGCACAGCCAGTGATATGCCGCCGATCAGTCGCCAGAGACGGTTGTTTGATTGCATCTGCTTGCTCAGGCCGGCGGTTGATGCTCACCAACCCGTACGATTTTCAGCGTATTGGTACCGCCGGGCGTACCGATCGGTTCCCCGATGGTCAGCGCGATCAGATCGCCGTTTTCAACGACGCCGGCTTCGATCAGCAACTGCTCGGCGTCGTAGAGCAGGGCGTCGCGGTCGGTGTGCATTTGCTTCATGAGCAGCGGGAAAACGGCGCGATACAGGCACATCTTGGTTTGCGCTGCGGCTACCGGTGTCAGTGCGTAGACCGGCACACCGCAATTGAGGCGGCTCATCCACAGTGCGGTCGAACCCGATTCGGTCAGTGCCGCAATCGCTTTGACCTTCAGATGATGCGCCGTCCAGATCGCGGCCATGGCGATCGACTGGTCGATGCGCGTAAACACGCGGTTGAGGAACTCGCGCTCCAGCGTCACTTCGGCCGATTTCTCGGCTTCCAGGCAGATGCGTGCCATCGACTCGATGGTCTCCACCGGATATTTGCCGGCGGCGGTTTCGGCCGAGAGCATCACGGCGTCGGTGCCGTCGAGTACGGCATTGGCCACGTCGGAGACTTCGGCGCGCGTCGGCACCGGCGAGACGATCATCGACTCCATCATCTGCGTCGCGGTGATCGCCAGTTTGTTCTTTTCGCGCGCCATGCGGATCATGCGTTTCTGCAAGGCCGGCACAGCGGCATCGCCGACTTCGACGGCCAGATCGCCGC
>JBIKLY010000024.1:0-34519 GCA_044359525.1 Rhodocyclaceae bacterium
ATGTCCTGGTTGATGCGCCGGTTTTCCGGCACCACGACCATGATGCCGTGTTCGATCAGGACGCGACCGACGACCATACTGTTGGCGCGCTCAAGCACTTCGACGATCGCTCCTTCGCGCCGCCCCTTGCGGTCCAGCCCGACCACCCGAGCCAGCGCGCGATCACGATGCAGCACCTTGGACATCTGCTTGGCATCAAGAAACAGGTCATCGCCGCCGTCATCGGGCACGAGAAAACCATAACCATCGGCATGCCCTTCGATACGCCCGGCAATCAGGCTGGCGCGCTCGGGAACGATGTACGCCCCTTTGCGATTGCGCATCAGCTGTGCCTCGCGTTCCATCGCGCCGAGGCGGCGCTGGAACATGTCGAATTCGTCATCCCGGATATCAAGCAACATACAAAGCTGCTCAGCACTGACCGGCTTGCCCTGCTCCTCAAGTATCTGCAGGATGTACTCGCGTGAGGGCAGCGGATACTCGTAAGTCTTTTTCTCCCGCTCAAAATGCGGGTCGTTTCTTCTGATCTTCGATAGTTTTTTTATTGACATTTTGTGCTGTTCCTTTAGAATGCGGCCTTCTTCGGAAATGCCCAGGTGGCGGAATTGGTAGACGCGCCAGGTTCAGGTCCTGGTAATCGCAAGGTTGTGGAGGTTCGAGTCCTCTCCTGGGCACCAAGATTCGAGAGAAGCCAGCTTTTTAGCTGGCTTTTTCTTTTCCAGCCGAATTTTCCAGCCGGGTATTTCCATTTTGCTTACTGAGCACAGAGAAATTCATGCGCTCAAAGCGACAGGCCGGCGTTCTGCCGGCCTGTAAAAAAATTACGCAAACGGATGTCTACGCAGGATCGTTTCATCACGCTCGGGGCCGGTCGACACGATATCGATCGGCACCTCGCACAGGGCTTCGATACGCGCCAGATAGGCGCGCGCCGCAGCCGGCAAGGCTTCCATCGTATTGGCGCCGACCGTTGATTCGCTCCAGCCCGACAGCGTTTCAAAAACCGGCAGACAATCGGCCACTTCATCAGCGCCCATCGGCAGCAGATCGACCAACTTGCCGTTGAGCTGGTAGCCGGTGCAGATCTTCAATTCGGTCAATCCGTCGAGTACGTCGAGTTTGGTAATGCACAGGCCGGTCACGCCATTGATCTGGATCGAGCGCTTGAGCGCCGGCGCATCAAACCAGCCACAGCGACGCTTGCGCCCGGTGACGGTACCGAATTCCTTGCCTTTCTGCGACATCTGATAACCCGGAACCCCCGGCGTTTCGATATCGAGCTCGCACGGGAAAGGTCCACCGCCGACACGCGTACAATAAGCCTTGGTGATACCAAGAACATAATGCAGCATGCCCGGGCCAACGCCGGCACCGGCAGAAGCCTGCCCCGCCACGCAGTTCGATGAAGTGACGAACGGGTAGGTGCCGTGGTCGATGTCGAGCAGCGCGCCCTGCGCACCCTCAAACAACAAATTTTGGCCCGCCTTGTTGGCTGCGTAGAGCGCCGCCGAAACGTCAGTCACCATCGGTTTGATGGCTTCAGCATCGGCCATCGCCTGCGCCAGAATGCTTTCATAATCGACCGCTTCGGCGCCCAGATATTGGGTCAGCACGAAGTTGTGGTAATCGAGATTCTCCTTGAGTTTCTCGGCGAAGCGCTCTGGATAGAACAGATCGTAGACGCGCAATGCGCGACGCGCCACCTTGTCTTCGTAGGTCGGGCCAATACCCTTGCCGGTCGTACCGATCTTCGCATCAGCGCACTTGGCGGCCTCTCGCGCACGATCAAGCGCCGAGTGGTAGCCGAGAATGATCGGGCAACCCGGGCTGATTTTCAGACGCGAACGCACTTCGATGCCGCCGTCTTCCAGCTCCTTGATTTCGGAAAGGAGATGGTGGATATCAAGCACGACACCGTTGCCGATGTAGCAGGCAACACCGTCACGCACGATGCCGGAAGGCACCAGGTTGAGCTTGTACACTTTCTCACCGACGACCAAGGTATGACCTGCGTTATGACCACCCTGGAAGCGCACGACGCCTTTTGCATGATCGGTCAGCCAGTCGACGATCTTGCCCTTGCCCTCGTCGCCCCACTGGGTACCGACGACTACAACGTTCTTAGCCATTTTTCTGATCAATCCCTGTAATTGCCTGAATAATCCATTGTCCGTTCAGTTCGGACAGTTGCCGGTCGCACAGCGGACCTTCACTGTGTGACTCGCCAGGAAGAAGCTCAACGACAACCTCACCCTGTAAGCGCAAGCTCGCAATGACGCTCGCCAATGCCTTATCGAGTGAATGCGGTGCAAGAATCGCTCCCGGATGTTTTTCGTTGGCAGCGAGTCGCGCGACTTCTCGCAGATCCATTGAAAAGCCGGTCGCCGGCCGGTCACGACCAAAGGCCTTGCCGGCGCCGTCATAACGACCACCAAGCGCGATGGCACTCGGGAAGCCCGGGTAGTAAGCAGCGAACACGACACCATTGTGGTAGTGATAGCCACGCAGATCTGCCAGATCGAAGGATAGCGGCAAATCCGGCATGGCACGCTGCAACTGGCGCAGCGTCTGCAGTGCTACAGATATTTCCGGCAGCGCCGGCAGGTCGCGAGCTGCGGTATCCAGCATCGCTGCGTCGCCGTAGAGCTCAGGCAGACGGATCAGGGCCGACCGATAAGGCTCGGCCAGCATCGCACAGCGTTCACGCAGGCTGGGAATATCCTTTGCCTGCAGCAATTGCCGGACAACGGCCTCTGCTTCAGCATCGAGACCCGCGGCTTTCGCCAGTGCGCGAAAAACGCCAACATGTCCAAGGTCAATCCGCGAAGCCGGCGTTCCAGCACAATCAAGCGCCGCTGCCATCAAGCGAATCGCTTCAAGATCAGCCTCAACGCCGGCGTAACCATAAAGTTCGGCGCCGAGTTGAATCGGTTCGCGACTGGCTGCCTGCGAAGCAGGCAGCGTATGCAATACGCTGTCGCAGTAACAGAGGCGAGTGACACCCTTCCTGTTCAGCAAATGCGCATCGATACGAGCGACTTGCGGCGTAATGTCGGCACGTACACCGAGCGTACGTCCCGACAGCTGATCGACCAGCTGAAAGGTACGCAACTTGAGGTCAGCCCCCGAGCCGGTCAGTAGCGAGTCTAGATATTCAAGCATCGGCGGCATGACGAGCTCATAGCCATGCACGCGAAAAAGGTCGAGCACCGCACGGCGCAGTCGTTCGATTTGCGCCGCTTCCTGGGGAAGTGCGTCGGCAGTGTATTCGGGTAGCAACCAGTTCATCTGAATATAACCAACAGGATGAGCCCGACCAGCATTGAGGTCAGGCCGATAAAACGAATCTGCCCGTCGGATAGCTGAATCAGGCGACGGAAGGTTTCACGCCAGGCATTCGGCGCCAGAAATGGAACGAGGCCTTCAAGCACAAGCATCAGCGCAAAGGCAATCAACAGGTTATCGCTCATTTACCGCTTTTGTCGCCACCCTTGCCGACGCTCTTCATATACTTGAAGAAGTCCGAATTGGGTTCGACGACAATCACGTCGCTCTTGCTCTGGAAGCTGTTGCGATAGGCTTCGAGGCTACGGTAAAACGAGTAAAACTCGGGGTTCTGATTGAAAGCCTGGGCATAAGTAGCCGCTGCCTTGGCATCGCCTTCACCCTTCATTTTCTGCGCATCACGATAGGCTTCGGCAACAATCACCTCACGTTGTTTGTCGGCATCCGCACGAATTTTCTCAGCTTCAGCAGATCCCTCGGAACGCAATTCGTTGGCCACGCGCTTACGCTCGGCTTCCATCCGGCGATAGACCGACTCGCTCACTTCAAGCGGCAGATCGACACGCTTGACGCGCACATCGACGATCTGTACGCCAATTTTACGCGCGTCGAGATCGGCCTTTTCACGCATGTCTTCCATGACTTTGTCGCGCTCGCCTGATACGACATCATGCACGGTGCGCTTGCCGAACTCTTCGCGCAAACCGGCATTCACCGTCTGCGAAAGACGCGTTTTGGCACGCGCCTCATCACCGGCGACCGATACGTAATAAAGCTTCGGATCGACGATGCGCCATTTGACAAAGGAATCAACCAGCACGTTTTTCTTCTCGGACGTAATGAAACGTTCCGGCTCAACGCTATCAAGGGTCAGGATGCGCTTGTCGAAATAACGGACGTTTTGGATCATCGGCCATTTGAAGTAGAGGCCGGGCTCAGCGATCACATCACGTACTTCGCCGAGCTGGAAGATAATGGCGTGCTGACGTTGATCAACTGTAAAGATCGACGTGCCGAGCAACACCAGAACCGCCGCAATGGCGGCAGCGATAAAGTTCAGACCGGCTCTCATCAGCGTGCCTCCCGATCGCGCGAACGTAATGTCTCACGGGCCCGCGCTTCGTTCTTGTCAATCACCTGCGGCGGCGTCTCATGTGAAATTACCGGATTTTGGCGTAACTGCGCCGGCATCTCGGCACTGCTGCCGACCCCGCTGTGCGACGCGGCACCGGTCACTGCGCCAGTCGCCTGCATCAGCTTGTCGAGCGGCAGATAAAGCAGGTTACCCTGCCCTTTGGTATCGACCATCACCTTGCTGGTGTTGGCATAGATCTGCTGCATGGTTTCGAGATACATACGGCTGCGTGTGACTTCCGGTGCCTTGGCATATTCGGCATTGATCTGTTTGAAGCGGCTGGCATCACCCTCGGCCGTTGCAATCAGGCGCTGCTTGTAACCATCAGCCTCCTGCAGCAGGCGTGCGGCCGTACCCTTGGCTTTCGGCACCACGTCATTGGCGTAAGCCTGACCTTCGTTCTTTTGCCGCTCGCGATCCTGCCCGGCCTTCACGGCGTCATCGAACGCCGACTGCACCTGCTCCGGCGGCTGGGCGTTCTGCATCGTCACCTTGGAGATCAGGATACCGGTCTTGTAGCGATCGAGAATATCCTGCATCAGCTTCGAGGCATTGACTGCGATCTGCTCGCGACCTTCGTAAAGCACGAAGTCCATCTTGCTCTTGCCGACGATTTCGCGAATCGCTGTTTCGGCCACCTGCATCACCGCGTCGTCCGCATGACGATTGTTGAAAATATAGTCAACCGGATCCTTGAGAATGTACTGCACGGCGAACTGGATGTTGATGATGTTTTCGTCATCGGTCAGCATCAGCGCTTCCTTGAGCACCTTGTTCTTTTCGCTGCCACGATAGCCCACTTCAATCGTCCGTACGCCGGAGATATTGACCAGCTCGTGCGATTGAATCGGGTAAGGCAGGCGCCAGTTCAAACCGGAGCCGGTGCTTTCCTTGTATTTGCCAAACTGCAGCACGAGGCCACGCTGCGAGGCATCAACGATGTAAAAACCGCTGGCCAGCCAGACGATAAGCACCAGCGCGACGAGCAGGCCGATACCGCCGCCGAGAAATTTCGGGTTGAATTCAATCGGCGGACGGTTGTTGCCGCCGTTATTGCCACCATCATTACCGCCCCCTTTCTTCTCGAACATGCCGGAAAGACGACGATTGAAGTCGCGCCACAATTGCTCGAGATCGGGCGGCCCCTGATTCGGGCGCTTACCACCACCGTTGTCGTTACCGCGATTGCCCCATTGCGGGTCATTAAGCGACATGAGTACTCCAATGCTTGCGATCATAGGGAAAAGCCTGAATCCAGTGAAACGACGGGGGTTAGCAAAGCTTTATCGGGCTGCGTTCTATCGCGCTGGCTGCGCGCTGGCTGCGCGCTTTTTCCAGAGCCGACTCACTTAGTGCTTCACGCAGCAGGGGAAGCCCTTCAGCATTTTTTGCGCTTAAGCGAACGCGCTGAATTCTACCATATTCATCGCGCTCCACAGTGGCGGGCAGACCGGTCAGGTCCAGCTTGTTCAGCACCATGATCCGGGGCACCGCACCAGCACCGATTTCGACCAGAACCTTGTCCACCTCGGCCACCTGTTTATCACGCACCAAGCTAGCCGAATCGACGACGTGCAATAGCAAATCGGCCTGCGATGTCGCGTCAAGCGTGGCATGAAAAGCTGCCACCAACGAATGTGGAAGATCACGGATGAACCCAACAGTATCCGAAATCACCACATTTCCCGCCTCACCCAGCCATAACTTGCGCGAGGTCGTGTCAAGTGTGGCAAACAACTGATTGGCGGCATAAACATCGGCATGGGTCAGTGCGTTGAAAAGTGTTGATTTACCTGCATTGGTGTAGCCAACCAGGGAAACGTTCAATACTTCACCGCGAACCCGGGCCTTGCGCTGGACGCTTCGCTGCCGCTCAAGTTTGACCAGCCGCTCCTTAAGCACCTTGACTCGCTTGCCAAGTAGACGACGATCCGTTTCGAGCTGCGTTTCACCCGGACCGCGCAAACCAATCCCGCCTTTTTGCCGCTCAAGGTGAGTCCAGCCACGCACGAGCCGGGTCGCCAGATGATCAAGCTGCGCCAGTTCGACCTGCAGCTTGCCCTCCGCACTCTGCGCACGCTGCGCAAAAATATCGAGAATCAGGCTGGTGCGACCAATCACGCGGCATTGCAGCACACGTTCGAGGTTGCGTTCCTGGGCCGGCGATAATTCGTGGTTGAAGATGACCAGCTGAGCGGCATGGGCGGCAATCTGTGCCGCAACTTCCTGCACTTTGCCCTTGCCGGCATAGGTTGCCGCATCGGGACTGCGCCGTGGCCCGCGCACCTCGGCACAGATTGCGGCACCGGCCGATTCGGCAAGCAGCCGGACTTCTTCAAGCTGTTCAGCCACGTCGTCGTGGCCGAAATCAAGCTGGACGATCACCGCACGTTCGCCAGCGGCGGGACGTTCAAGCATTCAGGGGCTTTATGCGAGGATCAATCAAGTCGAGGAAATCAGGATTCGGGATATTTGCAAACGGCAGCTTGATCCGACCCGCCGCCAGGGCGGCGAGCCGGAAATCAGTGCATTGAAAGCCTAAGCCTCGTTACCGTCATCCTGCTGGATGTTGACCGGGCGAGCCGGAACAACCGTCGAGATGGCATGCTTGTAAACCATCTGGGTAACCGTATTCTTGAGCAGCACGACATACTGGTCGAAAGACTCAACCTGACCCTGCAGCTTGATACCGTTAACCAGATAAATCGAGACCGGTACATGCTCGCGCCGCAGCGTGTTGAGGAACGGGTCTTGTAACAGTTGCCCTTTATTGCTCATGGTTCAAACTCCATGTTTCATTGTGATGTGGATCGGTCAGCTTAATTGATTTCTCTGCGCTTTGCCATAGACCCGCCCGCAAACAGCGCGATCAACTACGCTTCGGTCTGGGTTTTGGCGTTTTTTTGACCGCCGGCTTGGCCCGGCTTTCGGATCTGGGTTTGCCTTCGGCTACGGCCTTCAGCCGCGGCTTCGGTTTCGGCTTACGCGCCAGTTCGGCCTTGGTTTCGGGCTTGGGCTTGGGTGAGCGCCGGTTCTGCTCGGGCGCCTTCTTGTCGGCGAACGGGTTTTCCGAGATATTGAACTGGATGCGCAGCGGCGTACCCTTCAGCTTGAACACGTCGCGAAACGCATGCTCCAGATAACGCCGGTAAGAATCCGGCACCTTTTCAAGCGCGTTGCCGTGGATGACGATGAGCGGCGGATTGCGCCCGCCCTGATGCGCATAGCGCATTTTCGGGCGAAAGATCCCGTTGCGTGGTGGCGCCTGCTTGGCCACGGCGTCAATCAGTACACGTGTCAGTTGCGGCGTAGACAGATCGGCAATCGCGGCTTTGTAGGCGGCATCAACCGAACGAAAGACCTGCTCCAGCCCCTGCCCCTTGAGCGCTGAAACATAATGGAAATTGGCAAAATCAAGAAACTTCATCCGGCGTTCAAGATCAGCCTTCAGCTGCTCACGCACATACGGATCAAGTCCGTCCCACTTGTTGACGGCAACCACCAGCGCACGCCCTGACTCAACGACAAAGCCGGCGATATGCGCATCCTGGTCGGAAATTTCATGATGGGCATCAAGCACCAGAATAACAACGTTGGCGTCTTCAATCGACTGCAGTGTCTTGATCACCGAAAACTTCTCGATCGTCTCGAAGACCTGGCCTTTGCGTCGCAGACCAGCAGTATCGATCAGCGTGTAGTTCCGTCCACCCCGAATAAAATCAACATAGATCGAATCCCGCGTTGTTCCCGGCTGGTCAAAGGCAATCACTCGCTCTTCGCCAAGCAGCGCGTTGATCATGGTGCTCTTGCCGACGTTCGGGCGACCGACAATTGCCACCTTCAACTCGTCGGTTTCATCGTGCCCTTCCACCGGTTCGGGATAGGGTTCGAGCGCCAGTTCCATCACACCACGAACGCCCTCACCGTGCGCCGCCGAGATGCAGAATGGCTCACCAAGGCCCAATTCGTGGAAATCGGCGACCACGACGCCCTGATTCATCCCCTCGGCCTTGTTCACCGCAACAAAAACCGGACGTCCGGCTTTGCGCAGCTTGTTGGCGATATCCTTATCCAGCGCCGTGATGCCGGTGCGGCCATCAACCACAAAAACAATGACATCCGCTTCGACAATCGCCTGCTCGGTCTGGCGTGCCATTTCATGCATGATGCCGTCTTTGGCAAGCGGCTCGAAACCACCGGTATCAACTACCAGATAGGGCTTGCTACCGAGCTTTCCGTGCCCGTAATGACGGTCACGCGTCAGACCCGGAATGTCAGCGACCAGCGCATCGCGTGTTTTTGTCAGCCGGTTGAAAAGCGTCGACTTGCCGACGTTGGGGCGACCAACCAGAACGATCGTCGGCTTCATTGCGCTTCAATGGCGTAAACACTGCCACTGCGTGTCTGCAGGATCAGGCTGCTGCCGAGAACCTGCAATGGCGCCACAACCGGGCTACCATCGGTAACAATGCGTGCAGCAAAGGAGCCGTCCTCGCGATTCAGGAAATGCACAACCCCCTGCACATCGGCAACCACAACATGGCTGCGACGCGCCAGCGGGGCGGTCAAACGGCGATGAAACAGCTTGTCCTGCTTCCAGATACTGGCACCACTGGCCTTGTCCAGCGCATGAACAGCACCTTTGTCATCAGAAACATAAACATAACGCCCGTCAATTGACAGACCGGCCGCACTTGACATGTCACGCGCCCAGACAAGATTGCCGCTACCGAGGTCAAAACAGGCAACCCGCCCCTGGAAAGCCACCGCACAGATATCACGCCCGTCAATCACTGGTGCACTCGTGATGTCAGCCACACGATCAAGCTCCGTCGTTCCCTTCGGCAAAGCGACGGCCCCCTCCCAGATCGGCGCGCCATTACTGGTGCTCACGGCGATCAGTTTACCGCCGGGAAAACCGGCAAAAACAAACTTGTCGGCAATCACCGGGCTGGCCGTCACCCGCAAGGAAAGTGCCGGTGTTGGCCGCTGATAGATCCACTTGCGCTTGCCGTCGGCCAGATCATAAGCCGCCAGCCTGTTGTCGCCACTGCGCACCACAACCAAGCCCTCACCCAATGCCGGAGCCGCGAGAATCTCGCTACTTGCCTTGGCCTTCCAGAGCGGCGCGCCGTCAGCAGCCGAGAAGGCCAGTAGATCGCCCTTCGGTGACCCGACAACGATGGTTTTCCCGTCGCTTCCGACGCCACCGGAGAGCACTTGACCAACCTTGATCCGCCACACCTGCTTGCCCTCGTCAAGGCGCGCCAGACTGCCGTCCTTGCTTGCTGCATAGACCGTCGAACCGACCACGGCCGGAACAAAAACATAGTCTTCGCCCTTGCCCACACTTTCACGCCAGAGCACGCGGACCTCTGCCGTCGCCTTGATCGGCTGCAACTCGGCCATCTTCGGCCCGCTCGAACCGGCGAACGGGTTCATCGACTCAAGGGTCGAGCAGCCCGCCAGCAGCAATGGGAGCAAGACTGCGGCACAGCGTCGGTTCATTACTTGCTCTCCCCGAGCGAATCGAGTTTCTGCTGCAACATCTCACGATATGGCGCATTCGCCTGCTTGTCCTGCAGTGAATTCCTGCCCTTGCCGGTCTTGTCACCCTCGTCGAGTCGGGTGAGCGCGAGCTGATAGGCGGTACGCGCCTCCGGCTTCTTACCCTGCGCATCAAGAACGTCTCCACGGGTTTCGGCTACACGACTGGCGAAGCCGGCACTGAAACTGCCATCAAGCTGTTTCAGTGCTTCGTCATACGCTTTTTCATCGAGCAGCACCGCCGCCAGACGCACGCGTGCCAGATCACGCAATTCGTCCTTGCCGTGCTCGACAACCCAACTCAACTGCGCCTTAGCCGTTTTTGCATCACCGGCATCGAACATGGCCTTGGCTGTAATCAGCGCACCCAAGGGGGCATAGGTCGTACCACTGAATTTTTCGAGCAGCTCACCGCCAGCGGCCTTGATCCGCTGCGAATCTTTATCCACCACGGCTTTCTGCAACACGCCATAAACCATCGAGGCCTGGGCGGCCTGGTTGCGCTGATACCAATTCCAGCCCTGCCATGCGATGACGCCAATCGATACGGCGGTCAGCAGGCCGACCACCAGATTGCCGTATTGCTTCCACCACACCTTGATTTCGTCAAGTTGTTCCTGTTCTTCGAGGTCGTAGGTAGCCATTACGCTTCTTCCCAATCCATAAATAAACTCATGATTTCGTCGGCGACTTTGTCGACATTGACACGCTTTTGAGCGCTTTCTTCGCGCAGATGCTTGAGGGTAACTTCACCGGCTTCGGCCTCATCATCACCAATGATGACGGCAAAGGTCGCGCCCGATGCATCGGCCTTTTTCATCTGCGATTTAAAACTGCCACCACCGCAGTGGAACAGCACATCAATCCCCTGATCGCGCAATCCTTCGGCAACACGCGGCGCCAGACGGGATGCAGCCTCGCCCTGATGCACAAGATAGACATCGACACCCTGCACTGCCGGCTCGCCACCCGATTCACGAACCAAGGCAATCAGGCGCTCAACGCCCATCGCAAAGCCGCAGGCAGGCGCCGGTTTGCCACCGAGTTGCTGTACCAGACCGTCAAAACGACCGCCAGCACAGACGGTACCTTGTGCGCCAAGCCGATCAGTGACCCACTCGAAAACGGTCAGATTGTAATAATCGAGGCCGCGCACCAGGCGCGGGTTTATCTCGTAAGGCTGACCGGCATCGCGCAGCACCTGTTGCACGCCTTCAAAATGTGCCAGCGATTCGGCACCGAGGTGGTTAATCAATTTCGGCGCGCCAACAATCACCTCCTGCATTGCCGGATTCTTGCTGTCGAGGATGCGCAACGGATTGGTGTGCAGACGACGTTTTGCGTCCTCATCCAGCAATGCGGCATGGCCCTCGAAATAGGCAATCAGTTCGGCGCGATGACGGGCACGCTCTTCCGGCTGCCCCAGCGTGTTGATCTGCAGCTTGATGCCGTCAAGGCCGAGATCGTCCCACAGGCGGGCCCCCATCAGGATCTGCTCAGCATCGATATCGGGCCCGGAAAAACCGAGCGCCTCGATACCAACCTGATGAAACTGGCGGTAACGCCCTTTCTGCGGACGCTCGTGGCGATACATCTGACCCATGTAGTAGAGCCGCTGCGGCTGCTGGGCGATCAGATTGTGCTGGATGACGGCGCGCACACAACCGGCCGTTCCTTCCGGACGCAGGGTCAGCAGTTCACCGTTCAGGCTGTCGACGAAGGAATACATCTCCTTCTCGACGATGTCGGTGACTTCGCCGATGGCGCGCTTGAAGAGTGGCGTCGGCTCGACGATGGGCAAGCGAATAGGACGATAGCCGTAGCTCTTCAGCCACGAACGCACGGTTTCCTCGAACACTTCCCAGAACTCGGCCTCGCCCGGCAGGATATCGTTCATCCCGCGCACGGACTGGATATTTTGACTCATGATTTTGCTGCAATCTTTCTCTGATAGGTCCGCGCCACGTAGCGATCAACGAGCGCAGTAAATTCTTCGGCAATATGATCGCCGCGCAGCGTGACGGTTTTTTCACCATCTTCAAAAACCGGCGCGGCCGGAATCTCGCCGGTACCGGGCAGGCTGATGCCGATATTCGCGTGCTTGCTTTCGCCGGGACCATTGACCACGCAGCCCATCACGGCCAGCGTCATGTTCTCTACCCCGTCATACTCGACACGCCACTGCGGCATGTGGTCGCGAACATGCGCCTGGATCGACTGGGCCAGCTCCTGAAAGAAGGTGCTCGTCGTCCGGCCGCAACCGGGGCAGGCCGCAACCATCGGCGTAAAAGCGCGCAGCCCCATGGTCTGCAGCATTTCCTGCGCAACGATAACCTCCTGCGTGCGACTGCCACCCGGCTCGGGCGTCAGCGAAACACGGATGGTATCGCCAATGCCTTCCTGCAGCAGCACGGACATTGCCGCCGTTGACGCAACAATACCTTTCGAGCCCATACCAGCCTCGGTCAGGCCGAGATGCAATGGGTAATCGCAACGCCGCGAAAGTTCGCGATAGACAGCAATCAGATCCTGAACGCCGGAAACCTTGCACGAGAGGATGATGCGGTCGCCGGCCATCCCCAGCGCCTCAGCCTTGGTGGCAGATTCGAGCGCCGAGGTAACCATCGCTTCGCGCATCACTTCAATCACATCCTTCGGCTCAGGTCGTTGGGCATTTTCGTCCATGATGCGCGCCAGCAGGCTCTGGTCGAGGCTTCCCCAGTTCACACCGATGCGCACCGGCTTGTCGTATTGGCAAGCGATCTCGATCATCTGGGCAAACTGCTCGTCGCGCTTTTTGCCGTGCCCGACATTGCCCGGATTGATCCGGTATTTCGCCAGCGCCTGCGCACACTCCGGATGATCGGCGAGCAGGCGGTGGCCGTTGTAATGGAAATCGCCGATCAGCGGCACATCGACGCCCATCGTATCGAGGTGCGCACGGATCTTCGGCACCGCAGCAGCGGCTTCGGGTGTATTGACGGTGATGCGCACCAGTTCCGACCCGGCACGCGCCAGTTCGGCACACTGAATGGCTGTTTTCAGAATATCGACCGTATCGGTATTGGTCATCGACTGGACGACAACCGGCGATTCACCACCGACCGTTACCTGACCAATTTTTACAACGCGCGTCTGGCGACGTGCCGCAGGATGCATCGGATTACTCAAGGCTTGCTCACAGAATTCAAACGATCAATCAAGATTCAGACGAGCCACATCGTCTTTGCTACGCTGAGAAAGTTCAACAACCTGGCCTTTGTATTTAACCGTCACATTCGAAGCGTTGCCAACGACCAGGGCAAAAGGCGGCTGACCTTCAATATCACGTTCGCTACCGGCCGGATTCAGTTGCGAAAAAATAATCTGGCCACTGCGGTCACGGATCTCAACCCAGGACGGCTGGGCAAAAATGAGCTTTAAGCCGCTGTTTACATCCGCTGTCGGCACTTTTTGTGACTCAACCCCCGCCGGTCCAGCGGCGCCGGGCGGCACGCCCGGCTGCAGCGGCGCTTCCGCTGCGGTGACGGCGCCACTCGGCGCAGCAAGCACAGGCGGATCAACCCTGCTTACATCCGGTTTCGCAACAACCGCCTCCGGCTGCTTGAAGCTGTCCATCAACTCAAGCACCTTCGATTGCAACAAATCCTGCGGGATAAAGAAATACGCGAGCACCGCCAGGGCAACGAGGACCAAACCCGAAAATGCAGTGGCAAAATCCCGCCGTTCAACACCACCGGCCTGCGGCATTGTCGACTTGCCGCCGGCCGGCAGGTCCAGATTCGGTGTGGCGGGCAGCGCCGTTGCACTAAGGGCACTCATCAGGGAGTCTGTATCGAGCTTGAGCAAACGTCCGTAGTTGCGGACGAAGCCCCGGATAATCGTCGTCCCCGGCAGCCTTGACCAATCCCCCTCTTCAAGTGCGATCACCTGATGCAAACTAAGCTTGAGCACTTTGGCGACATCAGATTCACTCATCCCCTTCGCTTCCCGCGCAGCACGCAACTGCTCTCCAACACTAAGAGAGGCCGGAACAGCTTCGGAGGACGCGAGCGGGGCCGACAACTCGTCATCAGCCGCTTGCGATACGAAGTTTTCTCCACTCATTCGAAGTTGCCCTTCAGAAACTCCTGGTACTCAGGTGAATCAGGGAATTTCAGTCGTAACTGATTGCTGTAATTTGCTTCTGCCAGACGATCGCCCAAACGGCGTTCAATGCGCAAGGACAGCCACAGCGCCTCTGCGCCGGCGTTGCTGAAACGCAGCGCCTTCTTTAGATGTTCCCTGGCCGCATCGTAATTGCCACGCTTGTAGCTGATATTGGCCAGTTGAAACAGCCCCTGCGGATTATCCGGTGAAAAGCGCAAATTCTTGCGCACATACTCGTCGGCGAGAACCAATTCACCCATTTTGGCGTAACACGTTCCCGCGTTCAGATAGGCAGATTCCGGCGTTTGATACAGGACATTCTTGATTGCGCGCTGGAAATAGGCGATGGACTCTTTTTCCTTCCCTGTCTGACAAAGAAACCAGCCGTAATTGTTATTGATCTCCGGGTCTTTATCATCAAGGTTCAACGCCTTCTGAAAGTCTTTCTCGGCAGACTCCAGTTCCTTGATGCTGTACAAAACCAGCGCCCGCGTGCTGTAAGCCTGTGCATAGTTCGGATTGATCGCGATGGCAAAGGTCAGTTCTTCGAGAGCAACTGTCCAGTTACCATCCTGAAAATAAAGAGACCCCAGCTCCGTATGCAATTTGGCGCGCGTATGAACATCCTTGGGGTTTGTACCGGAAAGCGTATCTGCACCCGGCGCAACCGACTTCTGGGCCATGGCAGACGGAACCGCCAGCATGGCAAGCGCGGAAAAAACAAGAAAAACCGCTGTCCCGCGAAGTGCCTTGATCATGTCCTAACCTCGTGTAAGTCGATCGTACGATAAGCCGTCTGACGCGCTGTACGACGCGTCTTGTCAAGCACCTGTCCCGCCAGCTGGCCGCAGGCTGCATCAATATCATCACCACGCGTTTTACGAGTGGTGGTAACGACGCCGGCCGCCATCAGAATCTCGGCAAAGCGCCGGATACGCTGTGTCGGCGAACACCGGTACGGTGAACCCGGGAAAGGATTGAAGGGAATCAGGTTGAACTTGCACGACACATCCCGCGTTAGCGCCAGCAATTCCTGCGCATGCGCATCGGCGTCATTGACGCCATCAAGCATGACATACTCGAACGTCACGAAATCACGCGGCGCTTTTTCCAGATAGCGATTGCAGGCGGCCATCAGCTCACGCAGCGGATACCTCCGGTTGATCGGCACCAGTTCATCGCGCAGCGCGTCATTTGGCGCATGCAGTGAAACAGCCAGCGCGACCGGGCACTCGTCACGCAAGCGGTCCATCGCCGGCACCAGACCGGAAGTAGACACCGTGACGCGACGCCGCGACAGGCCATAGGCGTTGTCGTCGAGCATCAGGCGCAAGGCCAGTACGGTATTTTCAAAATTAGCGAGTGGCTCACCCATGCCCATCAGCACCACGTTACTGATAATCCGGTCTTGCTTTGGATCGAAGCCCAATAGTTGATTGGCCTGCCACAACTGCCCGATGATCTCGGCCACTGTCAAGTTACGGTTAAAACCCTGCTTGCCGGTCGAGCAGAATGAACAATCCAGCGCACAGCCGGCCTGCGTCGAGATACACAAGGTTCCCCGGTCGTCCTCGGGAATGAATACAGTTTCGACGGCATTACCGCCGCCAACGTCAAACAGAAACTTGCGCGTACCGTCTTCAGACAGCTTGTCCGAGACAAGGGCCGGCGGCAGCACAAGCGCCATCGCCTTGAGCTTCTCGCGCAGACTCTTGGCGATATCGGTCATCGCGTCAAAATCATTCTGCCCGAATCGATGCATCCAGCGTAGCACCTGCTTCGCGCGAAACGGCTTCTCGCCGTGTTCAGCAAAGAAGGCGCTCAGGCCGGCGGCATCGAAATCGAGCAGATTGATGGTCATACCGAAAATCTACGGGCGCTTAACGGCCGGCGTAAACGTTCATAGCCGGGAAGAAGAAGGCGATTTCGCCCTTGGCAGTCTCTTCACCGTCGGAACCATGCACCGCGTTGGCATCGATCGATTCGGCGAAATCGGCGCGGATGGTACCGGCGTCGGCTTTCTTCGGATCGGTAGCGCCCATCAGTTCGCGGTTTTTGGCGATGGCATCTTCACCTTCGAGCACCTGAATCATCACCGGGCCGGAAATCATGAAGGAAACCAGATCCTTGAAGAAAGGACGCTCCTTGTGCACACCGTAAAACTCGCCGGCTTCCTGTGGCGACAGCCAGGCCATTTTGGAGGCGATGACCTTGAGGCCATTGGACTCAAAACGGGAGTAAATCTTGCCGATCACGTTCTTGGCGACTGCATCAGGCTTGATGATGGAAAGGGTGCGTTGGACGGCCATAAATCATTTCTCCACGGAGGAAAGGTTAAAAAAAGCAGTAAAAATCAGCTGAATACAGGAACAACCTTACATTGTACCAACAGTCCGGCTCGATTGCAGAAATAGCCTTGCGCAAAAACAAACAGCGCGCGGGCAGGTTTCCCCGCACGCGCGCCAAAAACTCAAAAACTGTTGCTATTTTTTACATCATGCCCAGCGTTTTCGGCAACCAGGTCGACAAGGCCGGCACGTAGGTCACGACGATCAGGAAACCGAGCATCGACAGCAGCCACGGCCAGACAGCCACGGTCAGCTCGGTAATGCCCATCTTCGTAATACCCGACGCCACATAGAGGTTCAATCCTACCGGCGGGTGACACATGCCGACCTCCATGTTGACCACCATGATGATGCCGAAGTGCACCGGATCGATACCCAGCTTCATCGCCACCGGGAACAGGATGGGCGCAAAGATCAGGACAATCGACGACGGCTCCATAAAGTTGCCGGCTAACAGCAGAATGATGTTGCAGGCGAGCAGGAAGGCAATCACACCCAGGCCATGGCCCATCATCCAGTCAGCCAGTGCCTGCGGGATATTCTCGTTGGTCATGATGAACGAGAAAAGAACCGCATTGGTGATGATGTAGAGCAACATCGCCGACATGTTGGCCGAGTTCAGCAACACTTTTGGCACATCCTTGAGACCGATGTCCTTATAGACAAACACGGCAATAAAGAATGCATAAGCAGCACTCATCGCCGCCGCTTCAGTCGGCGTGAACATGCCGGAATAGATACCGCCCATCACGACGATGATCAGCAGCAGGCCCCAAATCGACTCACGCAAGCTCTTCCAGCGCTCGCCCATTGTTGCTTTTGGCAGACGCGGATAGTCGAACTTCTTCGCGCGGTACCAGGTCACGCCACCCAGGACGCAGGCCAGGGCAATACCCGGGATGACGCCGGCCATGAACAGCGCGCCGACCGAAGTGTTGGTCGCTACCGAGTACATGACCATGACGATCGACGGCGGTATCAGGATACCGAGTGCGCCCGAGGTCGTAATCACACCTGCGCCGAACTTATTCGGGAATCCCGCTCTGACCATCGCCGGCAACAGAATCGATCCGATAGCGACAACGGTCGCCGGGCTCGAACCCGAGACTGCCGCGAACAACGCACAAGCCAGCACGCCAGCCAGACCCAGACCACCATACCAGTGACCAACCATCGCACTGGCAAAATTGATCATCCGCTTCGCCACCCCGCCGTGCGTCAGAAAATTGCCCGCGAGAATAAAGAATGGAATGGCCATGATCTCGAACTTCTCGATGCCGGTGAATAACTTCAGTGCCACCGATTCAAGGGGAACCTGCGTGAACATGAAGAGGAAACTAAGCACCGTCAAACCGAGTGAAATCGAGATCGGCATGCCGGTCAGCATAAGGCACAGCAACAGCGTAAAAATAATCGCGGCGTTCATTTCGGGCCCCCTTCCTTGCCGTCCTGAGTATCTTTCGACTCTTCCGGATGACGCTGCTTGTATTTCAGGTCGTGCATATGGAGGTTGTCATCCATGTTGTACGCGTTGGCATCGATCATTGCCTTATTGAGATCAGCGAGTTCATCCTCCAGGCCATCGACATGACCGTGGTCGTGATGCGGCAGTTCACCCGTCTTGATGAAGCTCACGGCAACCTGCAGAAAACGGAAACACATCAGCGACGAACCGAGCGGAATCGCGCTATAAACGATCCACGTCGGCCACTCAAGATCAGGTGTGGTCGGACCTTCGGGCACATCACCCGGATTAAGCCCGAGTGATGTAAAGGAAAAATAGTGGAAGCCGTTTTCCCAGACGAAGTGTGCACCGAGCGTCGCAACAACCCCGGTAAATAGGGCGCCGGCAAGCAGGCCGAAGACAATGAATTTGGCGCGCCAGCGTCCGCTCAGGCGGTTGATCAGCACATCGACACCGACGTGGATGCCGGTGCGCACGCCGTAGGCAGCACCGAACTTGGCCATCCAGACGAACATGATGATGCACAACTCCTGCGCCCAGCTGAAATTGAGCGCCAGCAGCCAGTCCTGCACACCGGGAATCGACAGCCCGGCCATATAACGGTGCATGACGGAGAGAAAAATCATCGTCGTCGCTGCGCCCATGAGGAAGGTGATAATCCACTCCTCTATATGATTCAAAAATTTATTCATTGCCATTCCCCCGATTGCTGCTTAAAAAAACGCCCGTCTGCCAAATCTACCCAGACGGGCGTTCTCAGTCAGGCTCTACTTACATCTTGGCCGGATCGAAACCAGTTTCCTTGTAAATCGCGTCAATCGTTTCCTTGCCGATGCGCGATGCCATGTCGGTGTGCGTCTTGACCAGCGCCTTCTTCAGCTCGGTACGCTCGGCGGCAGTCGGCGTGTAGACCTGCGTCTTGCCTGACGCCTTGATCTTCTCCAGCGAAGCATCATTTTCTTCCTGGGCAATCTTGTTGGCGTAAACGGTCGCTTCCTTCATCGCGGCTTCAAGCTGACCACGAACATCGGCCGGCAGGGCATCCCAGAACTTCTTGTTGGTGATCACGGCGTAGCCAAGATAACCATGCTCGCTCAGCGTCATGTGCTTCTGCACTTCAAACATTTTCTGCGTGAAAAGGTTTGAATGCGGGTTCTCGGTACCATCGACCACACCGGTCTGCAGCGCCTGATAAACCTCGGAGAAGGCCATCACCTGTGGCAAGGCGCCAAGGGCGCGCATTTGCGACTCCAGCACCTTTGACGACTGGATGCGCATCTTCTGACCCTTGAAATCCGCCGGCGCATGCAAAGGCTTGTTGGCCGAAAATGACTTGAAGCCGTTGTCCCAGAAAGCCAGGCCGCGGATACCTTTAGGCTCAAGCTTGGCCAGCAGCGCGGTGCCGAGCGGGCCCTGCGTTACTTTGTGCAGCTCGGCGGTGTTATCAAAAATATACGGCAGATCGAAGGCCTCAAACTCCTTGACACCAAGCGGACCGAACTTGGCCAGCGACGGCGCGAGCATCTGCACCGCACCGAGTTGCAGCGCCTCCATCTCTTCCTTGTCCTTGTAGAGAACCGAGTTGGCATAAACCTCGACCTTGACCTTGCCTTTTGTCAGCTCGCCGGCGCGCTTGGCGAAAAACTCGGCAGCCTTGCCCTTCGGCGTATCAACAGCAACCACGTGGCTGAATTTGACGACGATCGGCGTCTGCGCCGAAACAAGCAACGGGGTAGCGGACAGGGCGCAGGCGACCAGACCAAAAAGCAGTTTTGAAATTCTCATATTCTCACTCCTCCAATGAACATCGATTTGAAATCGGGCAAAGCCCAGCATGCGGGAGTCACTATGACTAAACTTTTGCTGCCGGACCATTGTGGAAATCCGCAATCCCTTCCGACAGCCAATCCTCCCTGCGCAGGCAGACTTGAGTTAAATTGACCGGCATGAATCCGCAGACTCTCACCGCCCCGCCTGTTGTGCCCAAGAAGCGGAAATCAAGATCGCTGCAATGGTCCAACTGGTATCTGACCATCCTCAAGCTGGCGGTCGCTTCGCTGCTCGCCCTGCTCATTTCCCTGATCTGGCTGCTGCGCCAGAGCGAGATAGAGGAACAACGTTCGACGCTGATTGCCGATGTGCTGTGGCTGGAGCAGAGCCTGCGCTTTCACCTCGACGGAAATGCCGAGCAGCTGCAGCAAATTGCCCTTGACCTGGCTCAGGAGCAAGGCAAACCTGCACTATTCCAGATCCGCAGTCGACATCTGCTGAAAAACAATCCGGAACTGCAGCAGATTCTCTGGCTCGATGCCGGGGCCAGAACAGTGGACGCGGCACCCAGCCAGAGCGCACTGCGCGATGCACGTAAAGCGTTTGGTGCCGCCCCGCTGAATCAGGCAATCGAACTATCCAGCAAGCTTGGCAAACCGGTCTATGGCGAAACCTATCCTGGCGCCGATTCAATCCAGTTTGAAGTTTTTGTGCCGGTTTTTGAGGACAAACAATTCCGCGGCACGCTGATTGGCGTCTATTCGCTCAATGCCCTGCTGAAACAACTCGTGCCCTGGTGGTTCGCTGAAAAATACCAGCTGCGTGTGCTTGACACCAATGGCAGCGTACTGGCCAGTAAATCCAAGGTCGACGCCGGCGCAACCGGACTCAACTATGCCGTCATCTTTGACCCACCGGGCTCCGGCATGCAGCTGCAGGTCGCAACTTACCGCACCGCCGGCAGCGTTGCACAGACCCTGATTTCAACGCTGATCGTCCTCCTTGCGGCAGCCGTACTGTGGAGTCTGTGGGCGGTACGCGGCCTGATTCAGCGACGCCTTGCCGCCGAACAGGCCTTGCGCTCGGAACACGCATTCCGCAAGGCAATGGAAGACTCCCTGACCGTTGGCATGCGCGCCCGCGATCTTCAAGGTCGCGTCACCTACGCCAACCCGGCGTTTTGCCAGATGGTCGGCTTTCGCGTCGAAGAATTGCTCGGCGTGAGTCCGCCAATGCCCTACTGGGCACCCGAAGAAATGGAACATACCCAGGCATTGCACAACACGGTCATGGAAGGTAATGCGCCACGCGAAGGCTTCGAAATCCGCTTCATGCGCAAGGATGGCAGCCGTTTCGATGCACTGGTATACGAAGCGCCACTGATTGACGCCGACGGCTGCCATACCGGCTGGATGGCCTCGATCCTGGATGTCACCGCACGCAAACACGCCGAAGAACTGACCCGCCAGCAGCAGGAGAAATTACAGCTCACCTCGCGTCTGGTCACCATGGGCGAAATGGCTTCAACGCTGGCGCACGAACTGAACCAGCCACTGGCCGCGATCACCAGCTACAACACTGGTTGCCTGAACAAGCTCGAATCCGGCGCGTTCACGCGCGACGAACTGGCTGGCGCGCTGGGAAAACTCGGCGTTCAGGCGCAGCGCGCCGGCCGCATCATCCGCCGGGTCCACGACTTCGTGCGCAAAAGCGAACCGAAACGCGCGCCCTGCGATCTCGCCGAAGTAATCGATGACAGCATCGGCTTCATTGAATCCGCCGCCAAAAACCGCAACATCCGCATCGTGCGGGAGATTCAGGGCATGCGCCCGGAACTGATGGCCGATCAGGTGATGCTCGAACAAGTGCTGCTCAATCTCATGCGTAACGCCATCGAAGCGATGAGCGATGCGCCAGCGGATCGGCGGAAACTGGTCATCAAGCTCAGCCAGCTCGAAGACCAGATGGAGATCCGCGTCATTGATCGCGGCTACGGCATTCCGACCGAAGTACAGGAAAAACTGTTCACGCCATTTTTCTCGACCAAAGCAGAAGGAATGGGCATGGGCCTCAACATCTGCCGCTCGATCATCGAGTTTCATCAGGGCCGCCTGTGGGTTGAAAGCAACCCGGAAGGCGGCACCATTTTTGTCATCACCCTGCCGATCGGCCAGCCATGACCGCACACACCACGCCGCACGCCTACCTGGTCGACGACGACGAAGCAATTCGCGATTCGCTCAGCTGGCTAATGCAGTCGCGCGGCATCAACTGTCTGACCTACCCATCCGCCGAGGCGTTTCTTGACATATGGAACCCCTCGCTAGCCGGCTGCATCCTGCTTGATGTCCGCATGAACGAAATGAGCGGCCCGGAACTTTTCGACCTGCTACGCCAGCGCGGTTGCATCCTGCCGGTGATTTTCCTGACCGGTCATGGGGACGTACCGATGGCGGTTTCAACACTGAAGAATGGTGCTTTCGATTTCGTCGAAAAACCCTGCAATGACAACGAACTGATCAACCGGGTCATTGAAGCCCTGCAACTCGACGAGCGCCAGCGGACAGCCGCCCATACCGCCGACTCGGTCAATGCCCGGCTGGGCAAACTCACCACACGCGAACGACAGGTAATGGACCTCATTCTGGCCGGAAAGCTGAACAAGGTGATCGCCGACGATCTACAGATCAGCATGCGCACCGTCGAAGTTCATCGCTCCAACCTGCTCGACAAAATGGGCGTACGCACCGCGGTGGAACTCGCGCAGCTGCTCACCATCAAACGTTGACTTTATCACCCGGCCCAATGACACTGAACTGATCCAGCTCGCACCGATTCACTTCATTTGACGAGGTATTCCTGGCGATGAGTCCGCGATTGCCAAAGTACAGCCCTGGACAGCGAGCAGCGACCATTGCTCTGACCTACGCCGTTCTGGCGGCGTTATGGATCATGCTGTCGGACAGCATGCTGGCCCTGCTGATCAGCGATGCCGATCAAATCACCCGCGCGCAGACACTCAAAGGCATCGCCTTTATCGCCATAACCTCCATTTTGCTTTTCTTCCTTTCACGCTGGCAAATCTCGGCCATTGAAGCGGCGAATGCTGAAATTCGGACCCATGCCGAACGCTTGCGCTCGACACTTGCTTCAATCAACGACCTCGTCTTCGTGCTGGATCTGCAGTACCGCTTCATTGAATGCCATCAGCCCGATGCCGACACTCTGATGCTCCCGCCGGAACAGTTTCTCGGCAAACGCGTAGACGCCGTCGGCTTGCCGCCGGAGACGGCAAGCCGCTTCATGGAGGCAATCAACGCCGTAAAATCGAGCAAGGAAATCGTCACCATCGATTACCCACTCGACGTTCCCCTCGGCCGACGCTGGTTCGGCGCCCATTTCTCGCGACTGCTCGGGAGTGCCGGGGAAGTCTCCGGCGTGACCTGCGTCGTTCGCGACATTACCCCGATCAAGGACATCGAGGCTGCAGCCACCTCAGCACAGCTGTTTGCGGACACCTTGATCGATAGCCTGCCAAGCATGTTTTTCCTGATTGACTTCGATACGCATCTGCTGCGTTGGAACCGCCACGTTGAAACGCTGACCGGCTACAGCGCAGATGAACTGCGCGGAATCAGCGTCATTTCACTGATCCCGCCTGCCGCGCGGGAGTTTGCCATTGCCCGCATGATGACGCTGGTGACCAGCGGACAAACCCAGGCTGAGTTTTCGATACGCACTCGCGACGGCCGGGAGATTCCGCATTTTTTCAATGCCCGTCAGGTCCTCATCAACGGCCAGAACTGCGCAATCGGGATCGGCACCGACATCAGCGACCGTCTGCGCAGCGAAGAAAAATTGCGCGCCAGCGAGCAACGCTTCCGGGCCCTGCTGGAAGACATTCCCAACATTTCCGTCCAGGGTTACGACGAATCACGACGAGTTATCTTCTGGAATGCAGCAAGCGAAAGACTCTACGGCTACACCCAGGCCGAAGCCATCGGACAGCAACTCGAAACACTGATCATTCCCGAACCAATGCGCGACCCCGTCGTGCAGCTGCACACGCAATGGCTCAGCGACGGCACACCAATTCCAGCTGGAGAACTTGAACTGCTGCACAAGGACGGCAGTCTCGTACCGGTCTATTCAAGCCACGCGATAGTTCGTAACAGCCGGAATGAAGCCCAGATGTACTGTATCGACGTCGACCTCGGCGATTTGCGCAAGGCACAAAGCGAATTACGGCTCGCGGCAACCGTTTTCGAAGGAAGTGGCGAGGCGATCCTGATTACCGATACCCGTAACCGCATCCTGTCGGCCAATGCAGCCTTTTCGCAGATTACCGGCTACCTGAACGACGAAATCATCGGTCGCGATCCGTCCTTCCTCGCTTCCGGCCGACACGATGCGGCGTTTTATCAGCAGATGTGGGAATGCCTGCAGAACAAGGGCCACTGGCAGGGCGAGGTCTGGAACCGGCGAAAAAACGGTGAAGTATTTCCCGAATGGCTGGGGATCAGCGCGGTAAGCAATGATGCCGGCCAGATCACGCACTATGTCGCGATCTTCTCGGATATTTCTGAAAAAATGGCGGCTGAAGCACAACTCGAATTCCTCGCCCACCACGACCCATTGACCAATCTACCGAACCGTATTCTCGTCAAGGATCGCGTCGTCCAGGCACTGGCTTTTGCCGCCCGCGAGGAGATGCGCGTCGCCCTGATGTTCCTCGACCTCGACCACTTCAAAGTGGTTAATGACACGCTCGGCCATGTCGTTGGCGACAAACTGCTGCAGGCTGTTGTCTCGCGCCTCAAGGACTGTATTCGCGAAACCGACACGATCAGCCGGCAGGGCGGTGACGAGTTTCTGATCGCCCTGACCGGTCTGCACGACACCCAGGCGGTGACCACGATCAGCGAGAAAATCCTGCAGCAGATGGAGCAGCCTTTTGCGCTGGACGGTCACACCCTTGCCTGCTCGTTTTCGATCGGCATCGCACTCTACCCGGACGATGCCACCGACTTCGACACGCTGTTGCTGAAAGCCGATACGGCGATGTATCACGCCAAAAGTGCGGGGCGCAACACCTTCCGCTTCTTTACCGAGCAAATGAACGTTAACGCTCACGACCGCTTCCTGATGCAGAACTACCTGCGCCAGGCCATAGAACGCAACGAACTGCAACTTCACTACCAGCCCCAGGTCGACCTGTCCAGCGGCCACATCACCGGCGCGGAAGCCCTGCTGCGCTGGAACAGCGCCGAACTCGGCAGCGTGCCGCCAGCCCGCTTCATCCCGGTAGCCGAAGACAGCGGGCTGATCATTCCAATCGGCGAATGGGTCTTGCGCGAAGCCTGCAAACAAGCCGAAGCATGGCGGCAACAAGGCTTGCCGCCACTGACCGTCGCCGTCAACATGTCGCCGCTGCAGTTCAAACGCAGCGACCCGGTTGCGCTGGTCCGCCAGATACTCGAAGAGACCTGCCTGCCAGCATGGTGCCTCGAACTGGAAATCACCGAATCGCTGCTCATCCACGACATGGATGCGGTGCTCGGCACCCTGCAAGACCTGACTACCCTCGGCGTACGGATCGCCATTGACGACTTCGGCACCGGCTATTCGAGCTTTTCCTATCTGAAAAGATTCCCGATCGACAAGCTGAAAGTCGACCAATCCTTTGTGCGCGACATCGTCACAGATGCCGACGATGCCGCCATCGTGCGCGTCATCATCGAGCTCGGCCGTATTCTGAAAATGAAGACGATTGCCGAAGGCGTTGAAACCTCGCAGCAACTCGCCTTTCTGACCCAGCAGGGATGCGGGCACGTGCAGGGCTATCTGTTCGGCAAGCCGATGCCGGCCGGCGAATTTGCCGCGCATCTTCGCGAAGAAAACGAGGAACCTTCCGGTCGGAAAAGCACCTAAAACTCACTGGTATCCCGCTAGTTATATGTGGATTTTTCCGGGGCGCTAGCGCAAAATACGTCTATTACTTTTGGCATAGACCATGAACGCCCCGACCCCTTCGCAGCTCGACACCACCTGCCCCCAGTTCGACGAACTGGCCGCACTGCTAGACGCGATCCTCGACGCCCCGTCGGAAATTGCCATCGTCGCCACCGATACCGATTTTTGCATCAACCGCTGCAACCCGATCGCCAGCAAGCTCTTCGGCCTGAGTATCGAACAGATCGTCGGGCGCAAGGTCACCGAGATCCACGACCAGATCGGTGTCGATAATCAGCGTTTCCACCGGGCCGTCGCACTGGCCATCGAGCACGGCGAATTCCGTTTTCCGCAAAAAATCCAGACCCCGGCTGGCGTGCACCATCACCTCGATTCCCGGCTGATTCCTTTGCACGGCAGAAGCGGCACCCTGCGTGGCTACATGCTACTGGCGCGCGATGTGACGCTACTGGTCCACGCCGAAGACGCCCAGCGCAAGCTTGGCCGCGCCGTCGACCAGAGCCCGGTGGCCATCATCATCACCGACACCCGGGGCATCATCGAATACGTCAATGCGCGTTTCACGCAAACCACCGGCTATAGCGCCGAAGAAGCTATCGGCCAACGCATGAACCTGGTCCGCTCGGGGCGAACGCCACAGGAAACCTATACCGATCTCTGGCAAACCATCGTCGCCGGCAAAGAGTGGACCGGCGAACTATACAACCGACGAAAAAATGGAGAACTCTACTGGGACTCGGTACACATCATGCCGGTCATTGGCCCCGATGGTAGCGTCTCCCACTTTGTCAGCCTGCAGGAAGACATCACCGCGCGCAAACAATCCGAGCTGCGCATCAGCGAAAGCGAATCGCGCTTCCGTGCGATCTTCGACAATTCCCGCGACGGTATCGCACTGCTCGACAAGGACGGGCTGAACGTTTTCGTCAACCCGGCGTGCGCAGCGATGTTCGGATTCGACCAGATCAAGTCCATGCTCGGACGATCAGTGCTTGAAGTATTTACCCCGGCATTTCGCGAGATGGTGCGTGAAAACATCCACCGGCGCGCCACCAACCAGTCGGCGCCGACCGCTTACGAAGCGCGCGGCTTGCGCCGTGACGGCAGCGAACTGGATATCGAACTGCGCGTATCGACCTATGACCATCATGGCGAGCGCTACATTCTTGCGATGATTCGCGACATCAGCGCGCGCAAGCAGGATGAGGAAACCCTGCGACTGTGGGCGACGGTATTTGAAAACAGCGGCGAAGCCGTAATGATTACTGACCCGGAAAACCGGATCGTTCTCGTCAACAAGGCGTTCAGTGAGATCAGCGGCTACGCACCGGCCGAAGTCATCGGCCAGGACCCGCGCATGCTCGGCTCCGGCCGGCACGATCCGACTTTTTTTCAACAAATGTGGCAGGCACTGAAAAACGACCAGCACTGGCAGGGCGAAATCTGGGATCGCCGAAAAAATGCGGAAATTTATCCCAAGTGGATGGGAATTACCGCGGTACGTGACGCGAGCGGCCAGCTCACCCATTACGTCGCCATTTTCTCCGACATCAGCGAGCGCAAAGCGGCGCAGGACAAAATCGAGCACCTGGCGCACCACGATCCGCTGACCGGCCTGCCCAACCGCCTGCTGCTCTACGATCGCTTTGCGCAGGCAGTCGCCCACGCCGACCGCACGCACAGCAAGGTCGCCCTGCTCTTCCTCGACCTCGACCGTTTCAAGACGATCAATGATTCGCTCGGCCACCCCGTTGGCGACAAACTCCTGCAGACGCTCGCCGGACGGCTTCAGGAGTGCATTCGCGATACCGACACGATCAGTCGCCAGGGCGGTGATGAGTTTGTCATCCTCGCCACCGAACTGCGCGACCCGGACACCGCCGCAGGCATTGCGCAAAAGATGCTCGAACAGGTAAGACAAACGGTAGACATCGACGGCCACGCGCTGAATGCCTCGTTCTCGATCGGCATCAGCCTCTACCCGGACGACGGTGCCGACTTCGACACGCTGCTGCAAAAATCCGACACGGCGATGTACCACGCCAAGGACGCCGGACGGAATGCCTATCGCTTCTTCACCCAACAAATGAACATCGACGCGCTAGAGCGCCTGCTGATCCAGAATCGGCTGCGCCGCGCCGTCGAGGAAAACGAGTTCATCCTGCACTACCAGCCGCAGATCGACCTGGCGAGCGGTCGCGTCGTCGGCGCTGAGGCCCTCGTGCGCTGGAACAACCCGGAGTTGGGCCTGGTCGGACCGACCCGCTTCATCCCGATTGCCGAGGAAAGCGGGCAAATTGTCGCGCTCGGCGAATGGGTGCTGTACGAAGCCTGCCGCCAGGCACAAGCCTGGCGGATTGCCGGCCTACCGGCGCTGACCATGGCGGTCAACGTTTCCGCGCTGCAGATCCAGCGCGGAAACTTCGTTGAAACGGTAATCGCCGCGCTATCCGCCAGCGGGCTCGACGCCGCCGGCCTGGAGCTCGAACTGACCGAATCGATCCTCATCCAGAATGTCGAAAAAACGCTGGAGACGGTACGCAAGCTGCAATCGCTCGGCATCAAGATCTCGATTGACGATTTCGGCACCGGCTATTCAAGCCTCTCCTACCTGAAGCGCTTCGCCATCGACCGGATCAAGATCGACCGCTCATTCGTGCGCGACATTTCAAGCGATCCGGAAGACGCCGCGATTGTCCGCGCCATTATCCAGATGGCGCGCAGCCTGCACCTCACCACACTGGCCGAAGGCGCCGAAACGCAAGCGCAGGTCGACTTCCTGCGCGCAGAAGGCTGCGAAGAAGTACAGGGATTCTTCTACTCGCGGCCGCTGACCGCCGAAAACTTCGTCGAATTTCTCAGCGCCACTTCAAGGTCGGGTTAGCGCAGCGTAACCCGACGAATACTTTTTCCAGGTTGATCGCCGGTCAGGGCACCCACTCAATCCGCAAACCCGGCTCACCGGGCGCACAGGCAAAGCGGCAATCGACGCCAAGCATACCGATCCACGCCAGCTCATCGCCACACCACAGGAAGGGCAAACGCTCGCGCTCCCAGGGCGGGATGGCGGCTTCCTGCAGCAAATTCCGGAGCGTTCGGCGCGGTCGCCGCGCATCCGGTTGCAGACGCTCACCGCCCGAACGAGCGACGATGCGCAATTCGCCGGCGGCAAGTTTTTCCCGACTCAGGCCTGCGGCGCTTGTCTCGCTAAAGCGCAACTCACCACCGGCCCACGGCAGCATCGCCTCCCCGCGCCAGTAAAGCGGCGCCACGGGAGCCGACGCCGGCACGGTGACCACATGCACTTCACCGCGATAGACATGCAACTGATGCCGACCGACACTGACGCAAGTCGCAGCCCCTGCCCGTTCGCTGGCCAGTTGGCGCAGCGCTTCACCCAGCCAGCGGGTATCCGGCGCCAGGCACCCGGCCAGGCGTAATTCATAGCGCAGCAGGTTGCGCGCCCGGGCAGTGGGCAGCGCCTTCAATCGCCCGATTTCAATCCGGCCGGCCGGCGCCGCAAGCAGACGATCCGCTGCCGCGAGCTCGGCAAGCAACGCCGCGGCCTCGGCAAAATGCCCCGCAGCCCGCGCCAGCGCTGCATCGCTGCCGGGAAAACGGGCCGCCAGACGCGGCATCACTTCATGGCGCAGATAGTTGCGCCGAAAATGCGTATCGGCATTGCTCTCGTCATCGATCCACCGCAGATTGCGCGACGCGGCGTAGGCTTCCAGCACGCTGCGCGGCACATCGAGCAGCGGCCGGATCAGGCGCACACCTGAAGCCCCGTGCGGACGCTCGGCCAGCATGCCGGCCGCACCATCGACCCCGGCGCCGCGCAGCAGGTTGAGCAGCACGGTCTCGGCCTGGTCATCGCGGTGATGCGCCAGCGCCAGCCATTGCGTGCCATTCGCGTCTTTCGTTCCACTCCCCCCGCATTCGTCAAACGCCGCATGCCGCAACGCCCGGGCGGCGGCCTCCAGCCCGCTGCCCGTATCGCGCGGCACCTCGACATGGCGCAAGGTCAGCGGAATGCCCAGGTCAGCACACAAGCCACGGCAAAAATCAGCCCATGAATCGGCGTTGGCGCTCAAGCCGTGATGCACGTGCAGCGCCGTGAGTTCGACGGAAAACGCAGCCGGCAAGGTCAGTTCGTGCAAGGCATGCAACAGCACCACCGAATCACGACCGCCGGACAGGGCGACGCACAAGCGCTCACCCGGCGTCAGCCGTGATTCAAAAAATCGAGCGAGGGATTGAAGCAGATGATCCGACAGCGCATCCGGATTTACGCCCGGACTGGCGCCCGACGTTGTACCCGAAGTTGTACCCAACTGCGAGCGCTCAGCGGAGCGGCTGCTCTTTCGTGCGGCCATAGGCCATCAGACGTTCAAAACGGGCTTCGAGCATTTCATCGGTAGACATTGCACTCACCTGCTTCAGCGCATCCTGCAAGGCCTTTTTCAGGCTCTGCGCCATCGCCGCCGGGTCGCGGTGCGCGCCGCCCAGTGGCTCGCTGATGATCTTGTCGATCAGGCCCAGCGTTTTCAGGCGCGGCGCCGTAATCGCCATGGTCTCGGCGGCTTCGCTGGCTTTCTCGGCGCTCTTCCAGAGAATCGACGCGCAGCCTTCCGGCGAAATCACCGAGTAGGTCGAGTACTGCAGCATCTGCACCAGATCGCCGACGGCAATCGCCAGCGCGCCACCCGAGCCGCCCTCACCAATGATCGTAACGATCACCGGCACCTTCAACTCGGTCAATACATAAAGATTGCGGCCAATCGCCTCGGACTGCCCGCGTTCCTCGGCATCGATGCCAGGATAAGCCCCTGGCGTATCGATAAACGTAAACACCGGAATCCCGAACTTCTCGGCCAGCTTCATCAGGCGCAGCGCCTTGCGATAGCCCTCGGGACGCGGCATGCCGAAATTGCGGAAAATCTTTTCCTTGGTATCGCGCCCCTTCTGATGGCCGATCACCATCACCGACTGACCGTTGAAACGCGCCAGCCCGCCGACAATGGCGTGATCGTCAGAAAAAGCACGGTCGCCGTGCAACTCTTCAAAATCGGTAAAGATAAGCCCGAGGTAGTCGAGCGTATAGGGCCGTTGCGGATGCCGCGCCACCTGGCAAATCTGCCACGACGTGAGCTTGGCGTAGATGTCCTTGGTCAGCGTCTGACCTTTTTTTTCCAGGCGGCCAATCTCTTCCGAGATGTCGACGGCTGAATCATCCTGCGCGTAGCGCAGGGCCTCGATCTTGCCTTCAAGTTCGGCAATCGGCTGTTCAAAGTCCAGGAAACTGGTTTTCATCGAGCTCAGAGATATTTGAAACGGCGCTCATTTTAACCGAAAGCCACCCGCCCTGCCCGTTCGGAAAAACATGCCCCCTACCGCTCTACCGTTATCTCTCCGCCTCATGCCAGGCCTTGCGCACCGGCGACAGCAGATACTCGGCCGCTGTTCTTGTGCCCGGAAGACTTTGCGCACTCGACTGCATTGAATGGCTTTTTGTGTCTGTATGCCTTTAGTGTCAACTAAATTGGCAGCATGAACCCCGCCCTTTGGCAGACAAAAAACCAAGGGAAGCTCACATACCGGATGGTGCTGGCAGCTTTCCCATCCGGTGCTTGACCTGCTCCTTGGCTTTGCTATCATCCACATATAGCACATACATAGGGATGATTTATGGCTCAACTACATTGCTACGTTCCAGAAGCCCTTGCCCAGCAGGCACAACGCCGGGCAACGCAATCCGGCCTGAGTCTTTCTCGCTATCTGGCAGAACTGGTAAAACGCGACGCCAGCGTCGGCCCGACCTGGCCGGAAGGCTACTTTGACATCTTCGGAAAATGGGAGGGAGCTCCGCTGGAGCGCCCGGCACAACTGGATATGGAAGAGCGGCTAAAACTCAAATGATTTATCTGCTTGATACCAACGTCTGCATCCATCTGCTTAACGGAAAAAACCCGATCATCCTGCAACGCTTTCGCCAATACGGCCCTGCAGACATCGCGTTATGCAGCATGGTAAAGGCTGAGTTGCTCTCTGGCGCACGGCGCAGCCAGCGGATGGAAGCCAATCTGCAACTACTCAAGGCATTTTTTGCCCCATTGCAAAGCCTGTCTTTTAATGACGATTGCGCCGAACACTATGGTCAGATTCACGCCGACCTGCTCAGCCAAGGCAAGCCCATCGGCCCGAACGACACGCTAATCGCCGCCATTGCCCGCGCTCACGACGCCACTCTGGTCACGCACAACACCGCCGAGTTCAAGCGCGTACCGGGGTTACGAATGGAAGATTGGGAAATAGTGTGACAGCGCGCACCGGAGAACTGTCGTAACAACTGATCGAGACCCGCTGATTGCCAGTGAGCGTGTAACCATCCCTGCTCATTCAGAAAACACCGCCCCCCGCCGCCCTACCGCTCGCGCCCCGCCTCATGCCAGGCCTTGCGCACCGGTGACAGCAGATACTCCGCCACCGTCCTTGTCCCCAGCAGAATCTCCGCACTCGACTGCATCCCCGCGCTGAGCGGAAACTTCTCGCCGTCCATCTCCAGACGCATCGCCTTGAGCGTGACCAGCGCCTTGTAGAGCATTGGCTGATTCTTCGCCGGCGCCTTGTCGCCCGGGGTGTTGCCGTTGCCCGTATTGCCATCCGCCGAGTCGGCGCTGACGTGTTCTACGACGCCCTCAACCATGCCGTACTTCTGGAACGGGAAGGCGGCGAACTTGAGCTTGACCGGCAGCCCCTGCCGCACGAAGCCGATATCCTCGTTGCTCACCCACACTTCGGCGCGTAGCGTTTCTTCCTTCGGCACCAGCGTCAGCAATACCGTGCCGGGCTGCACGACGGTGCCGGTCGAATGGGTGGCGAGATCCTTGACGATGCTCTCCTGTGTCGCTTTCAGCTCAAGCAATTCCTTGCGATGCGCCTGCTTGGTCGCCTCCTGCGCGAGCTTGTCGAAAGCGCCCTGTGTTTCATTACGCTCGCTGTAGAGCTGGCGGCGGTAGTCGGATTCGATCTGCGCGAGTTTCTTCTCGGACTGCGCCATGCTGGCTCTCGCCGATTCGATCAGGTGCGCCTGTGTCTTGAGCTCCTGTTCCTTCTCGATACGCTCGCGTTTCTTGTCGCTGGCCATGAGGCTGCCGGCGAAGCCGTCTTTGGCGAGCTTGGCGAAGGCTTTGTCCTGTTCCTGGTAGTGCGGCAAGGTCTCATCGAGTTTGGCCTGCACCTGCTGCGCTGAGGCGAGTTCGGCGCGGGCCTTGGCGAGGCGGCTGCGTTCTTCGGCCAGCGCGGCTTCGAGCGCGTTGCGGTTGGCGTGGTACTGGGCGGCGACTTCGCCGGCCAGGGCTGCGGGGTCGGCGGCTTCCGGGGCAAACGGCTTGCCCGAGAGTTCGCCGTCGATGCGGCGCAGGGTCAGGCGTTTGCGCTGGTAGTCGGCGTCGATTGATCGGGCGTCGGCTTCGCTGATCAGCGTATCCATGCGCATCAGCACCTGCCCGGCGTGCACGGTCTCGCCCTCGCGCACCAGGATTTCCTTGACGATGCCGGCATCGGCCGGCTGGACGATCTTGAGGTAGCTCTGCGGGATCAGCTTGCCTTCGGCGACGGCGACGATGTCGAGGCGACCGAGCAAGGCCCACAGGATGAGCAGCACGAGCAGGGTAAGCAGCAGCCAGAGCACCTTGCGCCCGAGCGGGTTGGGCGAGGCTTGCTGCAGGCGCAGGAGGGGTGGGGAGAAGTCGTGGTAGTCGGGGTCGGCGACGGTGAAGGTGGGGAGTTTCATTTTGCGGGTATCGGGTTTCTCTGGTGGACGAATCATGCTCGCAGATCAGTGATCGTCGCCATCAAGATCATGGGATCGAGGGGGGATGGCTCAAACCCGACATGCTCATAGAATGCCTTGGCATCCTCCGACAAGGCGTGCACAACCATGCCACGGATGCCGATAGCATCAGCGGCGGCGATAACGCGCAAACAGGCATCACGCACCAGGGCGCGGCCCATGCCGCCGCCCTTCAGGGAATGGTCGACCGCCAGACGGCCCAGAACGACGACGGGAAAAGGATCTGGCATGTTGCGCCGCAAGTGCCCGGTGGCCACCTCCACCGCGACGGCACTGGAGGCCAGCGCGTAATAAGCGAGCACCCGTTGGCCATTGCAGACAACAAAGGTGCGGGAAGCGCCGCTTGCCTGATTCTTCAGGGCGCGCTGTTTGAGCCAGTGGTCCAGGCTCTCGACGCCGCAAGCGAACGCCGTCGTGTCATGACCGACGGTCAGCGGTTCCGGCGCAGCAAGGCTCACTGCTTCTCCCACGGCGCCGGTGTTTGCAGCGTTTTCTGGAGACGGGGATTGGCCTCCGGCGCGCGATCCAGAAGCGCGACGAATTCTGCGTAGGCGTCCGGACTCACCACCAGCAGGGCTTGGTCCAGCAGCGCTTCTTCAGCGGCAGCGCGGGCCGCGTCAAGGATGAAGTCGGTGCGGTTCTTTCCCCGTACCTTGGCCGCGCGGTCGATGAGACCGCGCACTTCAGGCTTGATGCGCAAATTCAGGGTATCGCGCTTGGCAGTCGAATGGGTTGAGGGCATGGACTATCCTTTCATTGAAGCCATCAGTATAGCAGTCGTAGTGTCATTGTCAGTACGCGATGCGGCAGTAGTCAGTCACGTTGAAACGAAGATACCCAGGAAACCCCCGCCAGTAATCCTCCTCGGCAAAGAAACAAGGCTCTCGATTGATTCCGCGCTGAACGATGTGCTGCGGCATTCCGGCTAATTTAATGCGTGGGCGACGTGGCATGGCTGCTCCAAAAAGAATGCGATGCTGACCCCTTTAGTT
>JBIKLY010000178.1:0-2753 GCA_044359525.1 Rhodocyclaceae bacterium
CGCCAGATCAGCCGCGAATTTCTCCGCTGACGGCGCAGACACCGCAGAGCTGCGAGGCGCAGGAAGAGCGCCCACGACAGTATCGATAGGGTTAGACTCGATTGATTGGCTTAAGGCGCGACGGCGGCTTCTGCGATTCGGGCAAGGTGGTTTTCAATAGCCTCTTTCGGGAAATGCCGCATGTGCGCGTTAACCAGTGGATAGTTTGGCAAGTATTCGTGAATCAATTCCAAAACTGTTTTCGCTTACGCTAAATTTTTCGCTTAGCGCGATACCGAAAGTACCGGCTGTGTTTCCGATTCGGACACGAGCACGGTCAGTAAATTAGTCGCGAGATGCACACGGTCGGCGTCGGAGAGGGTGACAACGCCATCGGCCTGCAACTTGTCGAGCGCCATCTTGACCATGCCGACGGCGCCTTCGACGATCAGCTGGCGTGCCGCAATAACGGCTGCAGCCTGTTGCCGGCGCAGCATTGCCGAGGCAATTTCCGGTGCGTAAGCCAGGTGAGTGATCTTCGCTTCGATGATCTCCAGCCCGGCCAGTTCGACGTGTAGCTGAATCGTGTCGGTGAGCATCTGCGCCACGGCAATCAGGTCGCCGCGCAAGGAATTGTTCCCGTGCTGATCACCGTCATAAAAACGCGTGCTGGTTACGGCACGGATCGCCGACTCGCTCTGGATGGCAAGGAAGCTGGCGTAGTCCTCGACCTCGAAACTTGCCTTGGCGGTGTCATTCACGCGCCAGGCGATGACGGCCGCGACTTCAATCGGGTTGCCGGCCATGTCGTTAACTTTGAGCGTTGGCGTGTTGAGATTGACGACGCGCAGCGAAATGTTCTGCCGCTTGCTGAACGGGTTGTACCAGAAGAAGCCGCCTTCGCGGATGGTTCCGGAATAGCGCCCGAAGAAGACGAGAACGCCGGCAATGTTGGGCTGCAAAATAACAAAGCCCTTACCCAGAAAACCGAGCAGCAGGACGCCAAGAACCACCAGAACAGGCGGTTCGCCCCGATGCAGGATGCTGCCGAGAAATAGCCAGGCCAGCCCGGCGAGCGCTGCAACCCATAGAATCAGCGCCAGCCAACCGGAAATGTAGTGCGCCTGTCTTTCAGAAATCGTCTCGCCGCTCATTTTGCCGCTCCCTTTCAAATGGTCTGCCGCTCGATTGTAGGCCGGCACAAGGCCGCTGCCTCGGGTAGAATACTGCCCTTTCGCAACTTGATGATTTTACCGAGGTTTCTTCGTGCTTGTCGCATCCAACATCACCATGCAATTCGGGGCCAAGCCCCTCTTTGAAAACGTTTCGGTCAAATTCGGCGAGGGCTATCGTTATGGCCTGATCGGCGCCAACGGTGCCGGCAAGTCGACCTTCATGAAGATCCTCGCCCGCGAACTGGAATCTTCCGCCGGCAACGTTTCCAAAGATGCACACGAGCGCATGGCCTACCTGCGCCAGGACCAGTTTGCCTTTGAGGATAAACGCGTCATCGACGTCGTGATGATGGGCCACGAGGAAATGTGGGCGTGCATGAGCGAGAAGGACGCCATCTACGCCAATCCCGAAGCGACCGAAGAAGAGTACCTGCACGCCGCAGAGCTCGAAAGCAAGTTCGCCGAATACGACGGCTATACCGCCGAATCGCGTGCCGGCGAGCTGTTGCTTGGGGTCGGCATTCCATCCGAACAGCATTTTGGCCCGATGAGTGAGGTGGCGCCGGGCTGGAAGCTGCGCGTCCTGCTGATCCAGGCGCTGTTTTCCAACCCCGACATCCTGCTGCTCGACGAGCCGACCAACAACCTCGATATCGCGACCATCCGCTGGCTCGAAAACGTGATCAACGAGCGCAACAGCACGATGATCATCATCTCGCACGATCGCCACTTCCTGAACCAGGTATGCACGCACATGGCCGACCTGGACTACGGCAAGATCACCATCTATCCGGGCAACTACGACGACTTCATGGAAGCCTCGACGCAGGCCCGGGAACGTCAGTCGGCAGCCAACTCCAAGGCCAAGGATCGCATCGCCGAACTGCAGACTTTCGTCCGCCGCTTCTCGGCCAACGCTTCGAAAGCCAAACAGGCGACCTCGCGCGTCAAGCTGATCGAGAAACTGAAGCCGGAAGATGTGAAACCGTCGTCACGCCAGTATCCGTGGATCCGCTTCGACTTCGACGAGAAAGAAAAGCTGCACCGGCAAGCCGTCGAGATCGAGCAACTCACCTTTGCCTATCCTGGCGCCGAGCGAAAGTTGTTCAAAAACTTCGATATCACGCTAAACGCCGGCGATCGCATGGCGATCATCGGCGAAAACGGCGTCGGCAAGACGACTTTTCTCAAATTACTGATGGGCGACCTGCAGCCGCAATTCGGCAACATCAAATGGACGGAAAAAGCGCGGCGCGGCTATTACGCGCAGGATCACGCCGACGATTTCAAGAGCGATACCAACCTCACCGACTGGATCGCCGGTTACGCCCGCGACACCGCCGGCGAGGGCGACGACATCGAAACGCTGATTCGCGGCACGCTTGGCCGCCTGCTGTTCTCGGGTGACGACGTGAAGAAAGCGGTCAAGGTCATCTCCGGCGGCGAGCAGGGGCGCATGATCTTCGGCAAGCTGATGCTGATGAAGAACAACGTGCTGGTGATGGACGAACCGACCAACCACCTCGACATGGAGTCGATCGAATCGCTGAACACCGCGCTCGAAAAATTCAAGGGCACGCTGGTTTTCGTCTCGCACGA
>JBIKLY010000001.1:0-93867 GCA_044359525.1 Rhodocyclaceae bacterium
GGCGTCCGGAGCGCCTGTTGAGCGGCGCGCAGGGTGGGGCAGCCGGATAATTTTTAGGCTTTGTCTTTCGCGCGCGGCTCGTGCAGAATTGCAAAAAAAACAATAAGGGCATCGGAATCGTCGGATGCCCATATCATTGAAAAGGCGTGATCATGAGTTTCTTCAAGCGGCTTTGGGCAACGCCCAAGAAAGTAGAAGTCGCCCCGGCGATGGCTGCCGATTCGGTGGCAACGCCTGGTACGGGGGCTGTGCCTTTGGCCGTTGAACGCCGTATCCGGAAGCGGATCAACGCGCGCAAAGGCGCGCGGGCCCTGATTATTGACGATTCGCCAACGATTGTTGCGGTGCTCAGGAAGATCTTGCGTTCAGCGGGCTATCAGACGGTGGAGGCGCTGGATGCAGAGCATGGTATGGAAATCATCCGCCGGGAGAAGCCGGATCTGGTCTTTCTCGACATCATTTTGCCGGGTATGAACGGATTTGGTGCCTTGCGCCTGATTCGCAAGGATCCGCTGACGCAGCACATCCCGGTCATCATGATCAGCGGCAATGAACATGCCACGGAACAGTTCTACGCCAACCGGATTGGCGCTGATGACTTCATGAAAAAGCCGTTTTCGCGCTTTGAGGTGTTTGCGCGCATTGAAAATCTGCTCGATGCCGACCGGATTCCCCGTCGGAAGCTTGCCGCAGAGAATGAAAGGGCGGCACCCCCTGCTCCCGTTGTTTCTGCAAGTGCACCTGCCCCGGAGCCCGCTGCGCTCGCCTCGCCGGAGTTGTCTGCGGCGAGCGCGCCGACCCGCCTCTCATTGCTGGAGGCGCGCAAGGAATTGACGGCGATGGGCCTGCAGTACTTTGACCAGAGCCAGTATCTTGCCGCCATCGCGCGTGGCGACAGGCTGGCGGTTGAGCTGTTCAGGATTGGCGGTGGCATCAGCAGCATCAATGCGGAACCCGTTCAGTCTGCCAACGCTACGCCACGCGTTGGCATCCCGCCGGCACCGCTCAAGTAGGCGTGGCAACAGCGCAAGAGCATTAACTGCGCGGATCGGCAACGAAACTCCCTGGAAAAGCCTGTGGTGCGGCCTGCGGTGCACCGTAGTGCGCCGGGCGCGGGATGATGCCTTGTGCCAGCAGGTTGGCGTAGCTGTTGTAGTGGATGGTGACGATTTCTGAAGGGGTTTCGCTGGCGCGGCGAAAATCGGTGTATTGCGTTGGTGCGTTGATCCGTTCGCCATGACCGGTACCCAGCCGGCCTTCGGTTTTTTTGCTCAGCGCTTCGCTGCGGGGAGCTGCGGCACTGTCCTGTGTGTTGCCGGGAGCCGCTTTGGCTGAAGCGCGGTCGGTGCTGTCCCCGGCACTACGCTCGCGCATCGAGATGGCGGGTGGTGATGCAGGCGGCAGTGGCTCCGCTTCCCGATAGGCCGCCACGCCGATTACCCCGACGTTCTGCGGCCGATCGGTACGCCCGGCGTAGCTGTCGGCGATGCTGGTGAAATAAAAAGCCGCCACCTCTTCCATGCTTTTGCGCCAGCCGGCGATCTCGGCCGATTGCGACGCCGAGAGGACGTAACCTGATTGCGACGTGGCTGCGGTCTGGCCATTCAGTGCGTTGATACCATCGACTGAAACGACGGTCAAAACCCGGCCGCCGCTCTTGTTGTGCAGATTGACCGCGTAGCGGTTGCCGGGTGTTCCGGCGACATAAAGCCGGCCCTGATGGCGATAGATTTCGAGATTTTTTCCGGTGTTACGATCGGTAATTCTGACGTCGAGCATTGATCCGGCGTCAGCAATGCCGACGCAGCCGGCCAGCGCAATGGCGGCAAACAGGGTGGTGAGTTTTTTCATGACGGTCTCCTGATGTGAAGTGGTGACCGTGTAAACGCGGGATTTTTCCGAACGGGGTTAAATCACTGGCGAAATTCTTCGGGCAGTACGTAATCCGGGTGGGCAAGACGGAACTCGCTGAGCTGTCGTTGCGCTTCTTCGGCTTCCCCTGCGCGGCGCAGGGCGCGTATTTCCTCAAGCCAGGCGGTGGGGGAGCGTGTGCTGTCGGCGCGCATTTTGGCGCGCGGTTCTGGGCTTGGGCCGGCGGCGGCAGGCGCTGGCGCGGCACGCAGTTCGCCGCTGTTTGCGGCGTCACGGGTGGTGCCGGCAGACGGAAGCACAGCTTCGGCTTTGGTGGCGGGCGATGCTGGTCCGGTCGCCTCGATCAGGTCGGCGTTGGTCACTGGTATCTGCTTGCGTTCACGACTTTCAGAGCGCTGCGCTGGTGCGGGTGGTGCGGATGGTGTGTTTTCCCGGCTCCGGCCCGGACTACTTGCATCGGACGGTGGCGATGTCTGATTCGCCGGGGCGACCGGCTGTATCGGGCCTTGTTCTGTGCGTTCAGTGACCGGTGCGCTGGAAATCTCGCCGGGTTGTCGTTCGACGAGCAGAGCCAGTGTTGCCGTCAGCATCACGGTCGTCACCAGCGTTAGCGGCAGGCGCCAGCGTTGCCACCAACCGTTGCGCCGGGGCGTCTGCGGGCCGGTGGTGGTGGCCTGTCGCGCGGCAGCAAGAATATGCTCGTCGACGGCGGACGAAGGTTCGGCCAGCGCTTGCTCGCGGTAAAGGCGCGAAAGCAGCGGGTCGTTCGGGATGTCCTGGCGCGGCTCGGTCATAGCAGATCCTGCAGCGAGTGGCGGAGTTTGCTCAGTGCGTAGCGTAGCCGACTTTTGCTCGTTTCGCGGCTGGCGGCGGTCGCACTGGCGATTTCTTCCAGGCTCAGTCCGCCCTCTTCGGCGAGCAGGAAAGCTTCGCGTTGCGCGGCGGGTAGCGCGGCCAGCGCAAGGCTGATGCGCTGCGCGGTAGTGTGTCGTTCATGCAGTGCGTGTGGCGTCTCCTGCAGCGGGCCGGGCTGTCTGGTGATGAAGTCGTCAATATCCGCGTCGTCAGCGGCATGGGCTTGAAAACGGGCGGCGACCTCAGGGGCGGTTTTCCGGTAGTGATCAAGCAACCGGTGGTGGGCAATGCGAAAAATCCAGGTCGAGAATCTGGCCAGTGGCTCGTAGTCGGCCCGGGCATTGACGACCTTGATCCAGACGTCCTGATACAGCTCCTCGGCAAAGGCCGCGTTGCCGCACTGATGCGTCAGGTAGCGATGCAGCGCGCCACGATAGCGACGATAAAGGGCTTCAAAAGCCTTTGCGTCGCCATCGCGGTAAGCCAGCATCAGCCGCTCGTCGCTGCAGTCTTCATCCATCGCGGCAGTCTAGCACCATGGAAATCACAAGCGCTGCTAGAATCCGGCTGATCTGTCGTGACTAAAGGACTGTTTAATGAACTCGTATCGGTGGCGTGGGCTGTTGGCAGGTTATTTGTTGCTTTTGGGGTTTTCGGCACAAGCGGCGCCACAAACCGGTGCTGCTTATGCCGTGGTCGACAGTGTGCAGATGCCTGCATGGGTTGAGCGCAAGGGGGTTCGCGAGCCGCTGGTGCCGGGGCAGCTCTTGCGCAATCACGATCGGGTGATTACGGGCGCCGATGCGCGGGTAGCGATCAATCTTGCGGAAGGCAGCGCCGTCAAACTCGGTGAAAACGCACAGCTTGTGATGAATGCGCTTGGCTACCGTGAAAACCGGGTATTTACCGCTGCGCTCGATGTTGCTCAGGGTGCATTTCGGTTTACCACCGGCGTTTTTTCAAATTTGCGGCACAAGCGGGCGATCAATGTACGCATCGCCAGCATTACCGCCGGAATTCGCGGCACTGACCTGTGGGGCAGCTCGGATGGCGAACGCGATCTCGTTTGCTTGCTCGAGGGGAAGATTACGGTTTTTCACCCGATGGATGAAGCGCGCGAAATGCGTGATCCCTTGAGCTTTTATGTTGCGCCCAAAGGGTTTTCACCGCAGCCAATCGATGCGGTCAGTGCAGTGCAGGTACAGATATGGGCGGCGCAGACCGAGGTGCAGGCAGGCAGCGGTTATGCCCGGCGTGGTGGTCAATGGAAGGTCGAGCTGGCAACGCTTGATGGTGAGGATGAAGCGCTGGCGCTGTACGACCGTGCGCGGGCTGCCGGCTATGCCGTGCGGATCAAGCCGCGTGCGACGGAAGGGGGCTATCGCTACGCGGTGCGCGTCATGCAGTTGCCGAGCCGGGCTGAGGCGGTGATTCTGGCCGACCGGCTTGCTCATTCACTGGCGCTTGCCGCGCCGGTTGTCACCCGGTATTGATTGACTCACGGGCGACCGGATGGTCGCCCGTGTCTGGCCGGCCGGTTCGTCAGGCCGTCTGTCTCTGGCTGGCGGCGAACTTTTTCCAGTTCGACTGCCATAGCTGGTAGGTCTTTTGTGCGGCGAGCAGGTTCAGTTGCGACATCCGGTTCTGATGGCGCCACATCCAGCTGACCTGCGAGGTCGGCAGCGGGCAGGCCTGCGGGTCGCGTTCGGCGCATTTCTCGCCCTCGGCTTCTGCCAGGTCGATAAAGCGTTCAACCGCCAGGCGGTAATAGTCCGAGCTGTTGCAACAACCGGTCAGCTCTTCCGCTTCTCCGGCCGCGCGACGCCACAGCTTGAGCGCGAGCGCTTCGCTGATGCCGGCTTTGTGGGCGATCCACGGTAGTATTTTCGGTGCTTGCATGCTGTTACTCCTTGTGTTGTGGCGGTAGCCACGCACTGCAATTTCGCCTCGTGAGCGGAATTTATGTTGCAGCGCAGCACGATTATAGTTCGTGTCGGTATAAAAGCTTAGAGTCTTTTGTCTAGTATTTGTAACGAAAGTTCTACCAAAACAGGCAGGCCTCGCACTGGCAAGCCTTTGCGCGATGTTTGGCCGATATAATCCGCTTTGATTTTCCGGAATGCTTTGATCCATGTCTGATTTGCTCGCCAATCTCAATCCGCCGCAGCTCGCTGCCGTCACCTTGCCGTCACAGCATGCGCTCATCCTTGCCGGTGCAGGCAGCGGCAAGACGCGAGTGCTCACTACGCGACTCGCCTGGCTGGTGTCGACCGGGCAGGTCGGGCCGCATGGCATCCTTGCGGTGACCTTTACCAACAAGGCAGCCAAGGAAATGCAGGCGCGGCTGGCGGCAATGCTGCCGATCAACACGCGCAGCATGTGGATCGGCACCTTTCACGGTCTGTGCAACCGTTTTTTGCGCGCACATTACCGCGAGGCCGGCCTCCCGGCGCTGTTCCAGATTCTCGATTCGTCCGATCAACTGGCGGCGATCAAGCGCCTGCTGAAGAATCTCAATGTCGATGATGAAAAATTTCCGCCGCGCGAACTGGCCGGCTTCATCAATGCGCACAAGGAGCAGGGCATCCGTGCCGCGCAGGCCGAGGCTTACGACGAATACACCAGCCGTCGCGTCGCGCTTTACGCCGAATACGAGGGGCAGTGCCAGCGCGAGGGGGTGGTGGACTTCGCCGAACTGCTCTTGCGCTCGTACGAATTGCTGCAGCGCAACGAGCCGCTGCGTCGGCATTATCAGGAGCGCTTCCGGCACATTCTGGTTGACGAATTTCAGGATACCAATCGCCTGCAGTACGCCTGGCTGAAGCTGCTCGCCGGTGGCGGTGCCAGCCTGTTCGCGGTGGGTGACGACGACCAGTCGATCTATGCGTTTCGTGGCGCCGACGTCGGCAACATGCGCGACTTCGAACGCGAATTCGAGGTGCCGAACGTCATCCGCCTTGAGCAGAACTACCGCTCGCACGGCAACATCCTCGACGCGGCCAATGCGCTGATCAAGAACAATCGAGGTCGTCTCGGCAAGAATCTGTGGACCGACGCCGGCGCCGGCGAGCCGATCCGCGTTTTCGAGGGTTTTTCGGATATCGACGAGGCGCGTTTCGTCGTAGAGGAAATCCGCGAACTCGTACGCGAAGGCATTCCGCGCACCCAGATTGCCTTGCTCTACCGCTCCAACGCCCAGTCGCGCGTCCTCGAACACCAGTTGTTCACGATGGCCGTGCCTTACAAGGTTTATGGCGGGCTGCGCTTTTTCGACCGCCAGGAAATCAAGCACGCACTCGCCTACCTGCGGCTGATCGCCAATTCCGACGACGACACCGCTTTCGCCCGCGTCGTCAATTTTCCGACACGCGGCATCGGCAGCCGCAGCACCGAACAATTGCAGGAGGCCGCGCATCGCGCCAACTCAAGCCTGTACAACGCCGCAGCCAGCCTCGGCGGCAAGGCCGGCACCTCGGTCGGCGCCTTCATCCGCCTGATCGAGGCGCTGCGCAGCGAAACGGCCAATCTGCCGCTGCCCGAGGTGATCGACCACATCATCGAGAAAAGTGGCCTGCGCCAGCACTACCTCGCCGAGAAGGAGGGGCAAGAGCGGCTGGAGAACCTTGACGAACTGATCAATGCGGCGACCAATTTCCTGCAGGAAGAGTCCGACACCATCATCAATAATGGCGATGCCGGCCCGCTCGCCTCGTTTCTGGCGCACGCCTCGCTCGAAGCCGGCGAACATCAGGCCGGCGAAGGCCAGGAAGCGGTGCAGCTGATGACCGTGCATGCCGCCAAGGGGCTGGAGTTCGACGTCGTCTTCATCACCGGGCTGGAGCAGGGGTTGTTCCCGCACGACAACGCCGCGCAGGAGCGTGAAGGGCTGGAGGAAGAGCGCCGCCTGATGTACGTCGCCGTCACCCGCGCCCGCCAGCGCCTTTATCTGAGCCACGCGCAGACGCGCATGCTGCACGGCCAGACGCGCTACTGCCTGCCGTCGGCTTTTCTCGAAGAGTTGCCTGAAGCGCTGCTACGCCAGGTCAACCGCGCGCCGGCCTATGCCGCGAGCACACCGTCACGGCCCGCTGCACCGGCTGTCGACGAGCAATCATCGGCCAATGGCCTGCGCATCGGGCAAAACGTGCAGCACGCCAAGTTCGGCACGGGCGTCATCGTTGCGGCCGAAGGGCGCGGCCCGGAGGCGCGTGTGCAGGTCAATTTTGGCAGGAGCGGAGTGAAATGGCTGGCGCTTGAATATGCCAGGCTGACGCCGGTTTGAGTGCCGAAGTGATCGGCCACGTCTTGTCAAAACTACCCTATTAGGGGATAATAGCACCGTATGGAAAAGCATGCCGTCCACTATCCGCTCGCCGAAATCAAGGCGCAAATGGCGACGGTGCCGGCCATGAACCTGACCGTTTCCGCCATGACCGGTATCCGGGCGGCGGGTATGTCTCAGGCGGATGCGTTGGCTGCAGTGCAGGCGCTGACCCGCAAGGACTTTTACAAGAGCATGACGACGCATGCCGATCACCGCGTCTGGCAAGACGTGTATCACGGGCAATGGCGAGGTAACGCGCTCTACATCAAGTTCCAGCGGGCGGGTGAATACTTCGTGGTCTCGTTCAAGGAGTTATGAGATGACAAGCAAATGGAATGGGCAGCACTGCCACCTGTGCGGAGAAGGAAGTCTGCGCGATAGCGTCAAAACCATCACGCAGGAGTACAAGGGGCAGCCTTGGACTGCAGAAATTCGCGGGGCGTTCTGCGACCACTGCGCGGATGGGTTTGTCGAATTCGATGCGGCGGAAGAAGCCGCCTGGCTGGCCTTTCGCGACCGGATCGACGCCGAAGAGGCCGCCGAGCTTATTCGCATCCGCAAAAAGCTGAAACTCACCCAGCTTGAGGCGGCGCGCCTGGCGGGGGGAGGTAAGAACGCCTTTTCCCGCTACGAACGCGGGCAGGCCAAGCCTGTGGCCGCTGTGATCAACCTTTTTCGTTTGCTCGACCGTCATCCGGAATTGCTCGCCGAGCTGAAGACCGTCTGATTACTACTGGCATCCGGTGTGTCATGTATGACGAAGGCAGCGGGCTTCGTGTATATCGAGGTCTTCTTCAACAGAAAGCGCCAGCATTCGACCCTGGGCTACAGGTCGTCGATTCATTTCTTGGCGAGTTGGATCAGCTAGCGATATCAGGGAAAACTGGTAGCATGAACCCCGGTCTGTGGCAGACAAAAAACCGAGGGAAGCTCAGAAATCTGCAGCTTGTATTCCATGAACCGTCATTCCAGGAGGTGATTTGATGCCATTTGCCATTCGTATTCATCAGACAGGCGGTCCCGAAGTCCTGTCCTGGGAAGAGATTGCTGTCGGCGATCCGGCACCTGGCGAAGCGCGAGTGCGGCATGAGGCGGTTGGCCTGAACTATATCGACGTCTATCACCGCACCGGGCTGTACCCCTTGCCGCTGCCCTCGGGCCTCGGGCTGGAAGGCGCGGGCGTCGTCGAGGCGATCGGCGAGGGCGTTAGCGAGGTTGCGGTTGGCGACCGCGTCGCCTACGCCGGCGGCCCGCTCGGTGCTTATAGCCAGCTACGCTGCATTCCGGCGCACCGGCTACTGAAGATGCCGGACAGTCTCGATTGTCAGAGCGGCGCAGCAATGATGCTGCAGGGGCTGACCAGTGCCTATTTGTTACGCCGCACCTATTGCGTGCAGCCGGGAGATGCCGTGCTGATCCATGCGGCAGCCGGCGGCGTCGGTCTGATCGCCTGCCAGTGGGCGAAGGCGCTCGGCGCGACGGTGATCGGTACTGTTTCTAACGAAGCCAAGGCAGCGCTGGCCAGTGCGCATGGCTGCGATCATGTCATTTACTACTCGCGTGAAGACGTGGCTAAACGGGTACGCGAGATTACCGGCGGCGAGGGCGTGGCGGTGGTCTATGACGGCGTTGGCAAGGATACCTTCATGGGTTCGCTCGACAGCCTGCGCGTGCGCGGCATGATGGTTAGCTTCGGCAATGCCTCGGGGCCGGTGCCGCCGTTCGATCCGATCCTGCTTTCGCAAAAAGGCTCACTTTTCATCACGCGGCCGACGGTGACGCATTACACCGCCAAGCACGACGAGCTTGTCGCGCTCGGCGCCGAGTTGTTTGAAGTGGTGACCTCCGGTAAGGTAAAAATCGAGATCAATCAGACTTACGCCCTGTCTGATGCGGCCAACGCGCATCGCGATCTTGAAGCGCGCAAGACAACCGGTTCAACAATCCTTCTTCCGTAATGGCTGAATTTCGTTCCCGCCTGCTTTCGCTGCGCGATCTGCTGGCCACCGCCTGGCCGATCATTCTGATCACGGCCATCGGTTTTGCGGTGGCCTATCAGTTCGTTCAGCCGGCGCCGCCGCGTCATCTGACGATCACGACAGGGGGCGAGACGGGCGCTTATTACCCCTTTGCCAAACGCTATGCCGAAATTCTGGCGCGCAGTGGCGTCACGCTTGAAATCAAGACTTCCGCGGGCTCTCTTGAAAACTTGCAGCGCATCAGGAAGGGTGAAGCCGACGTCGGTTTTGTTCAGGGCGGCACCATGCTGCCGCCAGAGGATGGCGTTGACACACTGCCGCTATCGTTGGGGAGCGTGTATTACGAGCCGGTATGGGTCTTCTATCGCGGCGCGCAAACCGTTACCCGATTGCCTCAGCTGGACGGCCGGCGCATCGCCGTGGGCGCCGAGGGCAGCGGCATCCGCGGTTTGGCGATGCAGTTGCTGGAAGCCAACGAAATCGCGAGCAGTGGCAAGCATATCCTGCCGATTGCCGGGCTGGATGCAGCCGAGGCGCTGCAGAAAGGCGAGATCGACGCGGCCTTCATCATCGCCGCCCCCGAGGCGCCGGTCGTGCAAGTGCTGTTGCGCTCGCCGGGCGTGCGCGTAATGAGCTTCAGTCAATCCGAAGCCTACGCCCGACGCTTTCCTTTTTTGACCAAGATTGTCTTGCCGCGCGGTGCCGTTGATCTGGTGCGCGATACGCCGCCGCGCGATACGGCGATGCTGGCGACCACGGCCAACCTGATTGTCAGTGATGATTTGCATCCGGCACTGGCCAGCCTTTTGCTGCAGGCGGCAAGTGAAGTGCATGGCAAGAGCGGTTTCTTCCAGAAGTCTGGTGAGTTTCCGGCCTACCGCGATCATACCTTCGAGCTTTCTGCTGATGCCGAGCGTTATTACCGATCCGGAACGCCCTTCCTTCAGCGCTACCTGCCATTCTGGATTGCCGTTCTGGTCGAGCGCCTGTTTGTCTTGTTGCTGCCCTTGTTTGCCCTGCTTTTGCCGCTGTTGCGTATCGCCCCGGCAATCTACTCATGGCGCGTCCGCTCAAAGATATTCAAGTGCTATGGCGAGCTGAAATTTCTCGAAAATGATCTGCGGCAACATTACGACCCGGCGCGCAGCGCCGAGTATCTTGAACGACTGGATCGCATCGAGGAAGATGCCAATACGCGAAATATCCCGCTCGCCTTCAGCGATCTGCTTTACACCTTGCGCGAGCACATCAATTTTGTCCGTCACAAGCTACGCAAGCTTGATGCTGCGGTTACCAGGGAGACTGCCGAGTGAAATCCTTCATGATTGCCAACCCGAAAGGCGGTTCAGGCAAGTCGACGCTGGCCACCAATCTGGCAGGTTACTTTGCCCGTTGCGGCCACGAAGTCATGCTCGGCGATATCGACCGCCAGCAATCTTCACGCGAATGGCTGCGCTTGCGCTCAAAAGCGTTGCCACCGATTCAGAGCTGGGAGATCGAGCACGATAATGGCAAGGACAAGCCGGCACGGCCACCGAAAGGGACCAGCCACGTCGTGCTTGATACGCCAGCCGGTCTGCATGGCAAGGCGCTCGACCGGGTGCTGAAAATTGTCAACCGGGTGATCATTCCGGTGCAGCCTTCACTATTTGACATCCTCGCCACGCGGCATTTTCTCGATGCGCTGCTCGAAGAAAAAGCAGTGCGCAAGGAACAAGCGTTTGTTGCCGTCGTCGGCATGCGTGTCGATGCGCGCACCCGCGCGGCAGGAGAGCTTGAGCGCTTTCTGTCGTCGTATGACTTGCCGGTGCTGGCCTATCTGCGCGATACGCAAGTCTATGTGCAGGCCGCGGCCAACGGGCTGACGCTGTTCGATCTTTCGGCATCGCGCGCCGAAAAGGATCTTGAGCAGTGGCAACCGATTGTTGATTGGGTCAACAAGGACGAGCCATGATCAAGATTTTCTCCCCGGCCTGACAGCTCAGATGTCAGATATCGAGATCAATGGCGTGCGGCGGTTCGGCCTCATCGTCGTAAGGCGTGTGCACGTGGGGGAATAACGGAAGTTGTTCCGCGTCCGCTGTCGGCACCGGGGCCGGCGCTGTCGAAACCTGCTCCGGCGGCGAGGGCAGCAGGAATTGCCTGATATCGAGCCATTTTACTTCGCCGCGCGGCAAGACGGCAAACAATTCGTTGGCGGCTTCCGGCGAGAGCTGTTCGCTGCATCCGTCTTCCACCACGAATACTGCACATTCAAACTGGCAACCGTGCGCCTCCAGTATTTCGCTACGGTCATGCATGGCCAGCATGGCGTTGTGCAGGCCGAGCTTGCTCGCTGGATGCACCGAATAGTCGAGCCAGCGCCGCTCGCCGCGCCGCTCCCGGTGTTCTGCGGGGAGTAGCGACGACCAGTAACGGACGCTAAATTCCATGGGTTTGCCAGTTCGCGCCGGTTCGTGTGTTTGGCAATGCTGAATGCTTTTGCTGCGCTTTATTCTCCGCTATGGATCAGGCAATGTCCATGCGCCGGAGTAAAATGGCGGGATGCCTGAAACGTCATTTATCCACCTTCGCCTGCACAGCGAGTATTCCGTTACCGACGGCATTGTCCGTCTCAACGACGCCGTTGCGCGCGCAGTCGCTTGCGGCATGCCGGCGCTGGCGCTGACCGATCTGGTCAATTTTTTCGGGCTGGTCAAATTTTATTCCGCAGCCCGTGGCAAGGGCGTCAAGCCGATCCTTGGCTGTGATGTTTTTATCGCCAACGAGGGCGATCCTGATCGCCCGTGCCGACTGTTGCTGCTTTGTCGTTCGCGGCAGGGCTATCTGCAACTTTGCGAATTGCTGTCGCGTGCCTATCTGGCACCACGCACGCGCGGCCGTGCCGAGATTACCCGCCAGATGCTTGTCGAGGTCGGTGTCAATGGGCTGATCGCCCTCTCCGGCGCCGCGGGTGGCGATGTTGGCGAAGCGCTTCTGCAAGGCAATCGTGAGCAGGCCGCAGGCCGGGCGCGGGCCTGGGCGGTGCTGTTCCCCGACGCTTTCTATCTTGAAGTGCAGCGTTACGGACAGTTGCAGCAAGATATGCTGGTCGCGGCGACTGCTGATCTTGCGGCCGAGCTCGATCTGCCGCTGGTCGCCACGCATCCGATCCAGTTTCTTGAGCGCGATGATTTCAAGGCGCACGAAGCGCGCGTCTGCATTGCCGAGGGCTACATGCTGGGCGACGCCCGCCGGCCGAAGCTCTATACCGAAGAGCAGTATTTCAAATGCCCTGAGGAGATGGCTGCCTTGTTTGCCGACCTGCCCGAGGCGCTGCAAAATTCGGTTGAAATCGCCAAGCGTTGCAATCTGCAGATCACCCTCGGCAAGAATTACCTGCCCGACTTTCCGACGCCGGATGGCATCACGCTTGACAATTTTCTTTGTCAGGAAGCCGCAACCGGCCTGGAGCGTCGCCTGCTGCAGCTCTTTCCCGTCGAGAGCGAGCGTGTCGAGCAAAGGCCGGTGTACGACGCCCGCCTGAAAATCGAGACCGATACCATCGTGCAGATGGGTTTTCCCGGGTACTTCCTGATCGTTGCAGACTTCATCAACTGGGCCAAGCAAAACGGCGTGCCGGTCGGCCCCGGTCGTGGGTCGGGCGCCGGTTCGGTGGTCGCCTACGCACTTGGTATTACCGACCTCGATCCGCTGCGCTATGCGCTGCTCTTCGAGCGCTTTCTTAACCCCGAGCGGGTATCGATGCCTGACTTCGATATCGACTTCTGCCAGGACAAGCGCTGGCGCGTCATTGAGTACGTTCGTGAAAAGTATGGCGCCGGCGCGGTGTCGCAGATCGCCACCTTCGGCACCATGTCGTCGAAGGCCGTCATTCGCGACGTCGGGCGCGTACTCGATCTGCCTTACAATTTTTGCGACCAGCTATCGAAGCTGATCCCGGTTGAGCAGAACAAGCCGCTTTCGTTGGACAAGGCAATTGAGGCCGAGCCACAGTTGAAGGCGAAGATCGACGAAGCGGAGGAGGTGCGCGACCTCTTCGACCTCGCGCGTCGTCTTGAGGATCTGACGCGCAACGTCGGCATGCACGCGGGTGGCGTGCTGATCGCGCCGGGCAAGCTCACTGACTTTTGCCCGCTGTATTCGGCCGATGGCGGCTCGGTGGTTTCGCAGTTCGACAAGGACGACGTTGAAAAAGTCGGTCTGGTGAAGTTCGACTTCCTTGGTCTGCGCAACCTGACGATCATCCGGTTGGCCGTTGATTACGTCGAGAAACTCTCGGGCTCGCGTCCTGATCTCGACGCGCTGACCTTCGACGACCCGCGTGCCTACCAGATACTGAAGGACGCCAACACGACGGCGATCTTTCAGGTTGAATCGGAGGGCATGAAAAAGCTCCTGAAGAAGCTGGCGCCCGACCGTTTCGAAGACATCATCGCCGTCCTCGCGCTCTACCGGCCGGGTCCGCTCGGTTCGGGCATGGTCGACGACTTCATCCTGCGCAAGAAGGGCCAGCAGAAGATCGACTACTTCCACCCGGACCTCACCGCCTGCCTGTCGCCGACTTACGGCGTCATCGTTTACCAGGAGCAGGTGATGCAGATCTCGCAGATCATCGGTGGCTACACGCTCGGCGGCGCCGACATGCTGCGCCGGGCGATGGGCAAGAAAAATGCTGAAGAGATGGCCAAGCACCGGGCGACGATTGCCGCCGGCGCCGAGAAAAAGGGTTACGCGCCGGCGCTCGCCGAGCAGCTGTTCGACCTGATGACCAAGTTCGCCGAATACGGTTTCAACAAGTCACACACTGCCGCCTATGCTGTTGTCACCTACCACACCGCCTGGCTGAAGGCGCACCACTGCGCCGCCTTCATGGCAGCAAGCTTGTCGTCGGACATGGATAATACCGATTCGGTGAAAATCTTCTACGACGATGCGCTGTTCAACAAACTGAAAGTTCTCGGCCCCGACGTCAATGCCTCGGAATACCGTTTCATGCCGGTCGACCGCGGCACCATTCGCTATGGCTTGGGCGCCGTCAAGGGAACCGGCGAACAGGCGGTCAACGTCATTCTCAAGGCGCGTGCCGAGGGCGGTCCGTTCAAGGATCTGTTCGACTTCACGCGGCGCGCCGACAAGCGTATGGTCAATCGCCGTACCGTCGAGGCGCTGATCCGTGCCGGCGCATTTGATTCGCTCGACGACCATCGCGCGCGCCTGATCGCTTCGGTCGGCATCGCCATGGACGCCGCCGAGCAGGCCGAACGCAATGCCATGCAGGTCAGCCTGTTTGATGTTTTCGATGGCGATGATGCCGTTGAGCAAGGCCCGCAGTACGTTGAAGTGCCGCGCTGGAAAGAGAAGCAGGCACTCACTGAAGAGAAGCTGGCGCTCGGATTCTTTTTCTCCGGCCATCCTTTCCACGGCGTAAAAGCCGAGGTCGCACGTTTTGCGCGTAAGCCGCTGGCTTCGCTTGAGGCAAAAAAGGAAGCGCAATTCCTGGCCGGCCTGGTCGTCGGTGTGCGTACCAAATTCACCACGCGCGGCAAGATGGCCTTTGTTCAGCTCGACGATGGTACGACGACGCTCGAAGTCTCGGTATTCAACGAACTGTTTGAAGCGGAGCGCGCCAAGCTCAAGGACGACGAAGTGCTGATCATCGAAGGCAAGGTGCAGCGTGACGACTTTGCCGGTGAAGGCCGCGTACGCGTCATCGCCGAGCGCTTGCTGACCCTTGCCGAAGCGCGTGGCCGTTTCGCCAAACATTTGCGCCTTTCGCTCAACGGCCAGGCCAGCGGCCCCGGAGCGCCGGCTGCCGTGCAGCGCCTGCGCAGCCTGCTGGCCCCCTACACGCCGGGTAATTGTCCGGTGCGTTTGTCGTACCGCAATGCCGATGCGATCTGTGAGTTGACGCTTGGTGACGGCGCGCGTGTGCGGCTTGAGGATGATCTGCTGGCTTCGCTCGGGGATTGGCTGAGCAGCGAGAATGTCAGCGTCGACTATACGTAAACTCGTGCTTGGCAGGCTGCCGGGTTCCCAATTGAAGAAAAGGAGCGTCAAATGTTTTTACGATACGGTCTTGTCATCGTAGCCCTCGCCCTGCTCAGTGCCTGTGGCAGCCAGCTCAGCCTTGAGAACTACAACAAGCTGGAAGTCGGCCAGTCCTATGATGACGTAAAAAAAGTAATCGGCGATCCAGCGCGTTGCGACGAGATGCTCGGTGTACGTACCTGTGTCTGGGGTGACGAGCAGCGCGGTATCAGTGTCAATTTCGTCGCCGGCAAAGTCCTCCTCCTCTCCGCCCGAAGTCTCAAGTGAATTGCTGAGGTCGGCACTGCTTGCGGCCCGGTCCTTCAATTCCTCTTGCGGCTGAGTGGTTCTCGTCCGTTCCGGCAATGCTTCAGGTTTTTGGTGAGCCTGAGTCGAGATATGCCAAAAGGGGCGATGTGAAGGCCATTCATGTCGTCAGAAAAACAGTCAATCAGAAAGAAGATTCAGGATGAGCGCTCTACCGAAATGCCCGAAATGCAGTTCAGAATTCACTTACGAAGATGGCGCAATGTACGTCTGTCCGGAATGCGCGAATGAATGGGGGAAGGATGCGGTCGCCGAGGGCGGCGAGCAGAAGCGTGTCTGGCACGATGCGCACGGCAATGTGCTGCAGGACGGCGACGCGGTCACCGTGATCAAGGATCTGAAAGTCAAAGGCTCGTCATCGGTCGTTAAAGTCGGCACCAAGGTCAAGAACATCCGCCTCATTGAAGGCGACCACGATATTGATTGCAAGATTGATGGCATCGGCGCCATGCAGCTCAAATCGGAGTTTGTGAAGAAGGCCTGAGTGCGCACAACTGCTGAAGTTAAAAAGCCCCGCTGACAAAATCAAGCGGGGCTTTTTTTGGTGGCTTGTGCAGCCGTCAGTCTTACAGTTCCTTCGCGTGCTCAGCCAGGTACTCGGCGACGCCTGCGGTCGAAGCCTTCATGCCGGCTTTGCCCTTGTTCCAGCCGGCCGGGCAGACTTCGCCGTGCTCTTCGGTGAATTGCAGGGCATCAACCATGCGCAGCATTTCATCGACGTTACGGCCGAGCGGCAGATCGTTGACGACCTGGTGACGTACGGCGCCGTTCTTGTCGATCAGGAACGAGCCACGGAAGGCGACGCCGGCGGCGCCGAATTCAACGTCGTAGGCGCGGCAGATTTCGTGTTTGATGTCGGCGATCAGCGGGTACTGTACCTGGCCGATGCCGCCGCTGTTGACCGGGGTATTTTTCCAGGCGAGGTGGGTGAATTGCGAGTCAATTGAAATGCCGATCACTTCAACGCCGCGTTGCTTGAACTCGGCCAGACGATGATCGAAGGCGATCAGTTCGGACGGGCAGACGAAGGTGAAGTCGAGCGGGTAGAAGAAAATAACGGCGTATTTGCCTTTTGTTTCCTTCGACAGGGTGTAGTCGCGGATTTCGTTGTTGCCCATTACAGCAGTTGCGGTGAAGTCAGGGGCTTGCTTGCCTACGAGAACGGCCATGGTGTTTCTCCTTGAACAGTTTTTGATTGGTAGCGGGGTGATGAAAATTCGGGGCGTGGCGCTGGGCAACAATTAGTCAGCATAAGTGCTTTGGAAGTTCCCGGCAAATTTACTGCTCGTTTCGTGTGCCCCAGAGGCTTTTCGTCCCACGGGCTGAGCGCTAATGCTGGCATAATTCAGGGTGATGGAAATAATAAGCTCAACGGGAGTAAATCGGGCGCACAGGGCGAAGGGGCGCACGTGCTGAAAATCCTGTTGCTTCTGCCTTTGTTCGGCGCCCTGTTGCTTACGTTGCTGCCGGGCCGCAAGGTCGATCTGCTGCGTCATGTTGCGGCGCTGGTGACCGGCGCAACGGCAATATGTTCCTGGTGGGTGCTGGCCGGTTTCGAGCCGGGTATCGCCGATTTTCAGTTCTTTGAAACGCGCCCGTGGAATCCCCGTGTCGGTTCCAGCTTTGCGCTGGGCGTCGATGGTTTTTCGCTACCCATGGTTTTGCTGGCGACCATGCTGACCTTTGTCGCGGTGCTCGCTTCGAGCGGCATTCGCACGGGCGCTAAAGTTTACTACGCACTCATTTTATTCCTTGAATCGGCCGTGCTCGGTGTTTTTACGGCACGCGACTGGTCGCTCTTTTATGTTTTCTGGGAGCTGACGCTGATCCCGTTGTTCTTCCTTATTGACCGAATGGGTGGGCCCAACCGCCATCGGGCGGCGCTTAATTTTGTGCTGTACACGATGGGCGGCTCGGTGTTCATGCTGGTTTCTTTTTTGCTGCTTTACGATGCCGCGCCGGAGCACAGCTTCGCCATGGCCGACATGGCGACGGGCGGTGCGACCTTGCCGGTAAAAACGCAGGTACTGATCTTCGTTGGCCTCCTCCTTGGTTTTGGCGTGAAAATGCCCATTGTCTTCTTGCATGGCTGGCTGCCGCTGGCCGATGTGGAGGCGCCGAGTCCGGTCGCCATTCTGCTTTCCGGTCTCCTGCAAAAAATGGGAGCCTACGGTTTGATCCGCGCCGTTGCTACCTTGCCAGGTGCCGCACTGGTGCTGCAGGACTGGCTGGCGGTGCTCGCTTTCGTCGGCATTGTTTACGGCGCGGTGCTGGCCTGGCGACAAACCAATCTGAAAGCCATCGTTGCCTACTCGTCGATTTCGCACATGGGCGTCGTGCTGCTCGGTATCGCCACGCTCAACGTCGCCGGCCTGAGTGGCGCGGTGATGCAGATGGTGGCGCATGGCCTGACGGCGGGCATGCTCTTTCTGCTGATCGGTTTGTTGCAGGAGCGTACGCAAACCTGCGATCTGCTTGCCTACGGGTCGCTCAACAAAAGTGCGCCGCGCTTTGCCGTCTTGCTCGTCTTCGCCTTTCTGGCGGCAGTTGGCCCGCCGGGCAGCGCCGGTTTTATCGCCGAACTGCATGTGTTGATTGGTGGTTTTGAACGCTGGGGCGGCTGGTTGCCGGTGCTTTCGGTTGCCGTGATGATCAGCGCCGCCTATGCCTTGCGCGTTATTCGCCGACTATCGACCGGGCCGCAACGCGCACCCGGAAGTCCCGGTCTGGGTGCTTTCAACGTTGCCGTTTTTACCGACCTGAGCCGCGTGGAGGTTGCTTGTGCCGGCTTGCTTGCCGCCGGGGTCGTATTTGTCGGGTTTTTCCCTTCTCCCTTGCTCGGGTTGATCGCCGCTTCGGTGGCGCAACTGGCGCGTCAGTTCGGTGTTTGACGTGAGTGACGACGTAAACCACGACGTGACTAACGATGTGAATCTCCACCTGAATCCCGCTGGGGGCGAATCGGTGGATATTCTGGTGCGGCTGCAAGCCTGCCTGCATCATCTTGAGCACATCCTCCCGGCGCAGGCGCCGCTACGCGACTTCGTGCATCACAACACCTTGCATGGTTTCCAGCATTTGCCTTTTGCGCAGGCGTTGGGCGAAGCCGGGCGGCTGATCGGCGCCACGCCCTGGCTGCCCGAGGCGCGCTGCCGGGCGCTGTTTGAGGAGGGACGGATCAACACCGCCGATCTTGATGCGGCGCTGCGTCAGTTACCAGGCGCCGATGCCGGGCGGGTGCTGGTGTCCGGCACGGCGCGCGAGATTTGCCGGGGTGATGTGTTGCTTGCGGCCTTGCGACATCCGCTGGGCGATATTGCGCCGATTACGCCCGTCGGCTTGCGCTGGCAGATCGAGGAACACGCGGCATTTGAACGCCTGCAGGCAGATGTTGACGACGACGTGCGGCGACGCTTACTGGTCGCCGCAGCGGCCAGCGGGCTCGCTCAGGAAGCGGATGTGGTCGCCGATCTGTGGGCCGCAGCATGCGAGGTGCTCGAAGCGAGCGCGCCTGCGGCCAATCCGCAGGATGCCGGCAGTCATCTGTTTGATGATTTCTGGGAAGAGGAGCGGCGTGTTGTGCCGCCGTGGGAGAAGGAGGCCGCCAAGCTTTGGAACGGGATGGTTGCGCGGCTTGGCGGTGACTGGACGCTAGGCGCATTGCTCGCCCGTCTGACCGGTGAAGATGTAAGTCAGGCCTTGCGGCCGACGCTGATCCGCCATCTGGCCGCGCACCTCGATCAGGGGCTGGCGGCCTGGCACAGTCCGGCGCGTCAGCAGGGCTTTTTCGCGGCCTGGCGGCTCAGTGCCGGACATGACATAAGCTGGGGGCTGGATGATCTGCCGAGTGCGCGGCGCGAGATTGACCGCTTGCCCACCGATCCCTTACAGGTCATTGTCGAGGAGTTGGGGCGTCTCGGACCGGACGAGTCGCACTGGTGTAGCTATGTCGAACGCCTCGCACTGGAGTTGCCGGGCTGGTCGGGAATGTTCCTGCAGCGTCAGTTGCGTTCCGGCAAGCCGGGGCTCAGTCAGGCCGGTGAAGCGCCGGTGGCGATGCTCGACTATCTGGCGGTACGGCTGGTGCTCGAGCGTCTGTATGCCGAACATCTGGTCAGCCGCGTCTGGAAGCTGCCGCTGCTGCTGTCGGAACTCGGCGACTATTTTCTCTGCCATCCCGCCGAACTTTGGGTGCGTCACGCTTGCGCCGAGGGCGTATTGCCGGAAGACCTGCAGGATGTCGTCGGGCCGTGCATGGCTGCGTCCGCCAACGAAAAAGCCGATGACTGGGAACATTTCGCGCAGCGCTTGAGCAGTGGGCAGGGCGCCCGCGAAGCAGCGGCAAAGGTTAGCGGTATTGCGGCCTGGCCGCTCTTCCGGCTGGCCCAGCAGCTGGGTCTTTGTGGGCGTGAATTGCGTGAAATCGGCTGCGCCGGGGCTAGTGCCTTGCTGCAAACACTCGCGTCGTTTGACGTCGATCAGCGTGGCCACGCATGGTTGCTGGCTTACGAGCATCATTACCGGCAGCAGATATTTTCAGCACTGACCGCCAATCATGATCGGTCGCATGACTATGCAAAGCATCCGGCGCACCGGATTGCCGCGCAGATGGTGTTTTGCATGGATGACCGCGAGGAAGGCGCGCGCCGTCATATCGAGGAATTTAATCCGGCCATCGAGACTTTCGGTGCTGCCGGATTTTTTGGTGTGCCGATACTCTGGCAGGGGCTTGATGATGCGTCGCCCAGTGCGCTGTGCCCGATCGTTGTTCGCCCGCCAAATGCCTTGTACGAGCAGGTGGCGCCGGGCAGCGAAACGGCGCAGGCCGTGCATCAGCGGCGGCGTGGCTGGCTTCTCGCGTGGCGTGAACGTCTGCATCAGGGCAGCCGGCGCGGCTTGCTGCAGTCGCCGCTGCTGACCACGCTCGCCGCTCCCTTTGCGCTGTTTGGCCTCTTGTTGCGCACCCTGGCGCCAGCACGTTTCGCAGCATTGTCGGGGCGTCTGGTCAGTGCTTTCGACCGGCCTGTTCCAGGTGCCCTGACGCTCACCGCCGACGCTGCGGAAGCGGCGCGCACGGCCAGCGCAGACGCACCGCGCATCGGCTTTAGCGAGCTTGAGCAGGTCGAGCGGGTTTACGGATTCTTGCGCGCCATTGGGCTGACCGCCGACTTCGCGCCGCTGGTGGTGATCGTTGGGCATGGCTCGAACAGCCCGAACAATCCGCATCTTGCCGCCTACGATTGCGGCGCCTGCTCGGGGCGTCACGGCGGTGCCAACGCCCGCGTTTTTGCGGCACTGGCCAACCGGCCGGAAGTGCGTACACAGCTCGCGGCGCGGGGCATGCTCATCACGGCGTCGACCTGGTTTGTCGGCGCCGAGCACAACACCTGCGATGAAGCGGTCGACTGGTACGATCTCGATACCGTGCCGCCGAGCCACCGTCAAGCGCTGGCCGATCTGCGCCGTGATACCGCCGAGGCCTTGCGCTTGTACGCCGTTGAGCGCTGCCGCCGTTTTGCTTCGGCACCGCGCACACCTTCGCCGGAGAGCGGCTTGCAGCATCTTGCCAATCGCCGTCATGACATTGCACAGCCGCGGCCGGAGCTTGGCCATGCGACCATCGCCGCTGCGTTCATCGGCCGTCGCGCGATGAGCCGTGGGGTGTTTTTTGACCGGCGCGCTTTTCTCATTTCCTACGATCCGGCACAGGACGCCGACGGCAAAATTCTTGAAGCGACCTTGCTGACGGCCGGGCCGGTCGGTGCGGGCATCAGTCTCGAATATTATTTCTCGACCGTTGATAACGAAGGCTTTGGTTGCGGCACCAAGGTCATGCACAACGTTGCCGGCCTGCTTGGCGTGATGGAAGGCGCCAACTCCGACCTACGCACGGGCTTGCCGCAGCAGATGATCGAAATCCACGAGGCGATGCGTTTGCTTGTCGTCGTCGAGCAGACAACTGAGCTGCTCAGCGCGCTCTATCAACGCCAGCCGGCGCTGCAGGAATTGATCGGCAACGGCTGGATCGTGCTCGCTGCCAAGCATCCGGAAAGCGCAGAGATTCAGCTGTTCGATCCGGCGCAGGGCTGGCAGGTCTGGAACGAAAATAGTGGTGATGCAAAGTGTATGACGGAAGTCGAGCGTTCGCTCGACTGGTTCAGCGGGCAGAGCGAGCCGCTGCCGCCCGTACTGTTGCGGCGACCGCTGGCGGTGGCGACATGAGCACGCTCGACTGCCTGTTGTCTGCGCTGGCGGCCACTGTCCATCTGGTCTGGCTGGCGCCGCTGTTACCGTTGCTGGCGGCGGCAATGATCGGCCTGCATCTGCTGGCGAGGCGACAAACTTCAGACACGCAGGAGCCGGATATTGCCGGCCTGGCGTCTGGCGCCGCGCTTGGCGTGTTGCTGCTTTTATTGGTCTTCGATCTGTCGGCGCTGGGCGGCGCGCTGCCGGGCTATTTCGCGGTGGGTGAGTGGCTGGTGCTCAGTTCGGTGCCGGTGCGCCTGTCGTTCATTGTTGACAGCACCAGCCTGAGCGTCGCCACGCTGATCGCGCTGATCGGCTGGATCGTCCTGCGCTTTTCGACGACTTATCTGCACCGCGAGCCTGGTTATCGCCGTTATTTTTTCGCGATGAGCCTGTTTCTTTCCGGCATGTTGCTGATCGTTCTGGGCGGCAATCTGGTGCTTGTTTTTACCGGCTGGGAGTTGTGCGGCTTCAGCTCTTGGATGCTCATCGGCTATGCCTGGCACCGGCCGCAGGCAAGCGCCAACGCGCTGTTCGCTTTTTTGACCAACCGCGTTGGCGATGCCGGATTCCTGCTCGGCATTGCGCTCGCCGTGTGGTCGGTGGGGACGACCGAGTGGCCGGGATTGGCCGGTGACGGCAATCTGGCGACGGTGACGGTACGCTTGCTGGTGTTCGGTCTAGTTGTTGCTGCGCTGGCCAAATCGGCGCAGTTGCCTTTCTCGCCGTGGATCGCAAGGGCGCTTGAAGGGCCGACGCCGTCATCGGCGGTTTTCTACGGTTCGCTGATGGTTCACGCCGGCGTCTATCTGTTGCTGCGGCTTGAGCCTTTGCTGGTTCAGGTACCGGACATCATGGCGCTGATCGCCATCGCCGGGTTGCTGACGGCGCTCTACGGCTATCTGTGCGCACTGGTGCAGAGTGATGTCAAATCGGCGCTGATTTTTTCCACCGTGACGCAGGTCGGACTGATGTTTTTCGCCTGTGGTCTTGGCTTCTTCGAGCTGGCCACCTGGCATCTTTGTCTGCACGCGGCATGGCGTGCCTACCAGTTTCTTCTGGCGCCATCCTACATGCACCTCGTCGCTCAGCCGGCGCGCCCCGCACCGCACTGGCTGGCCGCCCGTCCGTGGCTCTATACCGCAGCCCTGCAACGATTCTGGATCGAGTCGCTGGCGCACAGCCTGCTCACCCGGCCGACGCTGGGGCTGGGGCGCGATGTGCGGGTGCTTGACGAACAGGTGATCGACCGGATAATCGGTGTGCCGCTCGAAGACGCGCCGGATGATGCGCGCGACACCGCCGCCGACGATCTGATTCGTGGTCACGGCCTGGCCGGGCGGCTACTGTCCCGCATTTCCGAAACCTTGCAGCGCATCGAAACGCATCTCTTGCTCAGTGGCAGCGATGTGCTGCGGCAGCGCTTGCGCCGTGCCGGTGAATACATGGAAGCGATTGATCTATTGATTGAACATCCGCGCTATCTGATGCTGATGGTGATGGCAACTTTTGTGGTGATCCTGTGATCAGCGAACTGCCCTGGGCCGCTCATGCCAATTACCCGCTGCTGGCGACCTTGCAGTGGTTGCCGCTGGTCGGTGCAGGTTTGCTGATGATCATGCGCGAAGCGCAACTGGCCGTATTCTTCGGCCGGCTGTTTGCCATCGTCGAGCTTGGTGTGGCTGTCGATCTTTACCGGCGGATCGATGCTTCGACCAGCATGCTGCAGTTCGCCGAACGTGTGGATATGTTCGCTTATCACGCGGCCGCCGATGGCATCACCGTACTTTTTGTTCTGCTCACGGCGCTGCTCGGCCTGTTGCTGACTTTCTACGGCATGGCGCGTGAACTGATGGCGCCGGCACGCCTGATTGCCGTTTTGCTGGTTATTGAATCGGCGCTGATGGTCATGCTGACGACGATGAATCTGCTGTGGTTTGCCGGCGCGGCGGCGATCCAGTTGGCGCTGGTCGGTTACCTGCTCTGGCGTTGGGCTTCGGCCGAAGAAGCCAGTCAGGCACTGTCGCGATTTCTGCAGTATCAGGGCTTTGGCTGGTGCCTGTTTGTTGCCGGCGCCGTGGTGCTCGGCTGGAGTCATGCCGACGCAACCGGCGGGCGCTGGAGTTTCGATTTCTTCGATTTGCTGCAGACACCGCCGCTTGGTAAATTCCAGTCGGCCGCTTTCTTTCTGCTGTTTTACGGGCTGGCCATTCGCACACCGCTCTTTCCCTTGCATGGCTGGCTACCGAATACTGCCAGACACGGCCTGATCGCCGTCGGCCCGGTGTTGCTGCTCGGCGTCAAGGTTGGCATCTATGGCATGGCGCGTTTTGTCCTGCCACTTACCGCCGAGGCGGTCATGGTCTGGCAGCCCTATGTCGTTGCCTTCGCCATGGTCGGCGTGTTTTACGCGGCGATTCTTGCGCTGTTGCAGGTCAATCTGCGGCGTCTGATGGCGTTTGCCGTGGTCAGCCACACCAGCCTGATCGTTATCGGCTTATTCACCCTGCATCCCGCCGGCCTGCAGGGTGCCGTGCTGTTGTCGGTTAATTTCGGGCTGGCTGTTACCGTGATGCTGTTGATGGTCGGTTATGTTTATCGTCGCACCGGGACAACCGATCTGGCGAGCCTTGGTGGCTTGTTCGACCGCATTCCGTTTATCGCCATCACTTTTCTGATCGGCGGCCTGTCGATTCTCGGCATGCCCGGCACGCCCGGTTTCGATGCCGCGCATCTGGTACTTGAAGCCTCGATTGAAACCTTTGGCGCCCTGCCGACGGTGGCCACCGCGCTCGGCAACGTTGCCGCTGCGGGCTTTTTGCTCTGGGCTTTTCAGCGTGCTTTTCTGGCGCCACCGCCGGCGGATCTGTCGGTGAAGGACTTCGAACGAACGCTGCCAATGGAGTATTTCATCGGCGGAGTCGCGCTGCTCGTGCTGCTGCTTGCCGGCTTTTTCCCCGAGCCCTGGCTGAATCTGACCGATAGTGCAGCGACAGCACTTGGCAGGTATTTTCACCATGAATGAGCTGGCTCAATATCCTTTGCTTACCGGTCTGCTGGCGCTGCCGATGCTTGGCGCGTTGTTTGTTGTTTCGTTTCGTGATTCGGTGTGGACGCGGCGTGTAGCGCTGGCGGCAGCGTTGCTCACGCTGCTCGTATCGCTGCTGATTGTGGGGGCTTTTGACAGCGCGCAACGCGGCTTCCAGTTGATCGATTCGGCGCGTTGGATGCCGGGGCTCAACATCCAGTATCTGGTTGGCGTCGATGGTCTTTCGCTGCTCTTTCTGCCAGCCACCGCCTTGCTCTTCTGCGGCGCAGTGGTCGCCGGTTGGCGCAACGTTCAGGGCGCGCCGGGGCTCTATTTCGCGCTGTTGCTGATGTTTGAGGCGGCGACGCTTGGCGTGTTTTGCGCACTCGATTCGATCTTCTTTTTCTTCTGCTGGGAGCTGACGCTGTTGCCGCTCTACTTCCTCGTCAGCCTGTGGGGTGTCGGCGGTGGGCGGCAAACGGCGGCGGTGCGCTATTTTTTCGTCATGCTGGGCGGTGGTGTGCCGTTGCTCTTTGGCCTCCTGCTGCTGGCGTTCAATCACGCGGGCGGTGGCCCGTTGGTGTTTGATCTGCCAACGCTGCTGGCCAATCCGCTGGCCAGGGATGCGCAATACCTTGTTTTTCTGCTTCTGCTCGTTGGCTTTGGCGTCAAGGTACCGCTGATCCCCTTGCATACCTGGTTGCCGGCACTGGCGATGGGCGCGCCGGCGGCGGTAACAGCCTTGCTGGTTGGCCTGAAACTGGGCGCCTACGGCCTGATCCGCTTCGTCATCCCGCTCGCGCCGCAAGCGGCGCACGAGCTGCACTGGCTGCTCGCCGGCCTCGGCACGGTGGCCATTCTCTACGGTGCGGTTGCCGCACTGGCGCAGAGCAATCTGCGCGCTGTTCTGGCGTATCTCAGCCTGTCGCATGTCGGTCTCGTCATTCTCGGCCTTGCGTCCTTTTCGGTTTCCGCGCTGCAAGGGGCGGTGTTGCAACTGCTCAACTTCAGCATGGCAGCAGGCGGGGGTTTCCTGATGCTCGCCTTCCTGCAGCGCCGCACCGGGTCGACCGACATCGCGCATCTCGGCGGCGTCGCGCACCGCATGCCGCTGTTGACCAGTTTCTTTCTGCTCTTCGGGCTGGCCGGGCTGGGCATGCCGGGGACCAGCGGTTTTCCGGCAGAATTGTTGATCATCGTCGCCACATTGCACACGCACATCGGCGCCGGTCTCGCCGCCTTGTTCGCCGTGGTGCTCGGTGCCGGCGCTTTCCTGGCACCCTTCCGCAACGCCTTTCTCGGGCCGCTGCGGCATACTGATGTCGCCGCCGCGGAAGATCTGCAAGCGCGAGAATTGCTCGTCGCGCTGGTGCCGGCCGCGTTGTTGCTGGTGTTCGGTTTTTATCCGGCGCCGCTACTTGAATTGCTGCGGCCGGCGGCTGAGGCGTGGGTCGCCGGGGTGGGCGTTTTTTAGCGCTGCCGGGCGTCTACCGGCTACTTTTGTTGTGTGTTTATCGACAGCAACTTCTTGCTGGTCACCATGGCTCAGCTCGCTATCTCGGCGCTCTATGTGATCGCGATGTGCTGGCTTGTTTAATCCGCGGCCGGGCTGTCCAGACCATCAGCAACCCAGGCTTCGAGCAGCGTGTAGGTTACGGCCAGCACGACCGGGCCGATAAAAAGCCCGATCAGCCCGAAGCTGAGCATGCCGCCAATGACGCCGGCAAAAATGAGGAGCAAGGGCAAGTCTGCCCCTTTTTTGATGAGTACGGGACGCAGAACGTTGTCCAGCGTGACGACGATCAGGCTCCACACCAGAAGGAAAATTCCCCAGCCGGTGTCACCCATCCAGAACATCCAGCCGACGGCCGGGAAGAGAATCAGCCCTGGCCCCAACTGGGCGATGCAAAGCATCAGCATCACCGCTGAGAGCAGTGCGGCAAAAGGTACCCCGGCAATGGCCAGGCCGATCCCGCCAAGCACTGTCTGAACGATGGCGGTGACACCCACGCCGAGCGCCACGCCGCGGATCGCCTGACCGGCCAGGATGACCGATGATTCACCGCGCTCACCAGCCAGCCGGCGGCCGAAACGCAGCACAGTGGAGGCGCCTGCTTCGCCACTGGCGTAGAGGATTGCCGAGAGAACCACGACGAGCAGAAATTGTACGAGCATGAAGCCCAGACTGCCTGCTTCACCCAGAATCCACCTGCCGGTTTGCGCCACGTAAGGCGCTACCTTTGCCATCAGCCCCTGTGATCCGGCATCCGCCAATTGACTCCACAAGCCTGACAGTTTACCGCCCACCAGCGGCAAACCGGCGACCCAGCCGGGCGGTTGCGGCAGGCCTGTCGCGGCAAATTTCTTGACTAGCGCGGTGATGGCTTCGGCATGGTCGGCAATGGTGTCGATTGCCAGCCAGAGCGGGATAACCAGCAGAAGCAGCATGGCCAGCGTCATCCCGGTAACGGCCAGGCCACGCCGGCCGCCGAGGCGTTGTTCGAGCGACTTGAGCAACGGCCAGGTGGCAACGACGATCATCGTTGCCCACACTGCAGCTGCCAGAAACGGGCGCAGCACCCAGAGCGAAAGCGCAATCAGCAGCAGGATGCAGAGAATTGCCAGCGTGGTGCGGGTCAGGTCGAGCTTGGTTTTCGTCATGGCGTCTCGCGGAGGCTGGTCGAAGTCAGAATGGAGGGGCGGCTTAGCTGACCTGCTGTGCGCCCTCAAGAGCGCAATACGTCTAGTCCGGCACTGCCTTTTTTCAGAGTTTGTCTTCGCTGTCGATCGGACGTTTGAGCATTTCGCGCAGCACCTGCGCCGCCGCCCAGATCATGATGGCGCCGCCGACGACCACGGCAGCGATGGCTTCGAAGGCGTTGGTCGGAAAGCCTTGAATGAACAGCGATGTGCCGGTCTTGAACCAGGCGCCGCCGGTGGCCAGGATGACCATGCCAAGTACGTCGACCAGCGCGTAAAGCATGATCTTCGGCGTGAGTTGCGGGCGCATCTTTTTTGACATGGCGGGCGGCCTTATTTAACGCGCATGCCGGGCTGCGCGCCGGCGTCGGGGGAGAGCAGGAAAATGCCGAGAGTCTGGCTGTCCGGGTCTGAGGCAGCGAGCACCATGCCTTCGCTCATGCCAAACTTCATCTTGCGTGGCGCAAGGTTGGCGACCATCATCGTCAGGCGGCCAACAAGTTGCGCCGGATCGTAGGCGGCCTTGATGCCGGCAAAAACCTGCCGTGTGCCGAGCGGGCCGATGTCGAGGACGAGGCGCACCAGCTTGTCGGCGCCTTCGACATGCGAGGCGTCGGCAATGCGGGCGATGCGCAGGTCGACCTTCATGAAGTCGTCGATGCCGATGTGCGCGCCAGCATCGGTCGGCACGGCAGCCTGTGCGACTGCGACAGCCGCCGCCTTCTCCTGCTTCTCGGCATGTTTCTGCGGGGCCGGTGCCGGGGTTGGCGCCAGCGAGTCGCGGTTGGCTTCGACCAGGGCATCCATCTGTTTCTTGTCGACGCGGGTCATCAGGTGCTCGTAAGTGTTGATCGTGTGGCCGGCGGCGAGCGTGGTGCTTGCATCGCTCCAGACGAAGGGGGCGACGTTGAGGAAAGCTTCAACGCGAGCGGTCAGTGCCGGCAATACCGGTTTCAACAGGATGGCGAGCTGGCGGAAGAGATTGAGCGCGTTGGTGCAGGCGGCGTGCAGCTCGGTCTCGCGACCTTCCTGCTTGGCCAGTTCCCACGGCTTGACGCTGTCGACGTACTGGTTGGCGAGGTCGGTGAGCGCCATGATCTCGCGGATCGCCTTGCTGAATTCGCGCCCTTCAAAGAGGTCGGCAATGCTTGTGCTGCGTTCGCGAATGGCAATAAAGGCGGTGAGTGACTCATCGCAGGTCGACAGCTGCCCGGCGAAGCGCTTGACGATGAAGCCCGCCGAGCGGCTGGCGATGTTCACGAATTTGCCGACCAGATCAGAATTGACGCGGGCGATGAAATCGTCGAGGTTGAGGTCGATGTCTTCCATCGTGTTCGAGAGCTTGGCGGCGTAGTAATAGCGCAGCCATTCCGGATTGAGGCCCTGCTGCAGGTAGGACTCGGCGGTGATGAAGGTGCCGCGCGATTTCGACATCTTGGCGCCGTCGACGGTCAGGAAGCCGTGCGCGAAAACATTGGTCGGTGTGCGGTAGCCGGCGTGTTCCAGCTCGGCTGGCCAGAATAGCGCGTGGAAGTAGAGGATGTCTTTGCCGATGAAATGGTAGAGCTCGGTTTGCGAACCGGGCTTCCAGTACTCATCAAAATCGAGTCCTTTTTTCGCGCAGAGATTCTTGAATGAGCCCATGTAGCCGATCGGTGCGTCGAGCCAGACATAGAAGTATTTGCCCGGTGCATCGGGGATCTCGAAGCCGAAGTAGGGCGCGTCGCGCGAGATGTCCCAGTCGGTGAGCTTGTTTTCGCCTTCCGCCCCGAGCCACTCCTGTAGCTTGTTGGCGGCTTCGGTTTGCAGACGCCCCTCGCCCTGCGTCCAGCGGCGCAGGAATTGCTGGCAGCGCGCATCGGAGAGTTTGAAGAAGTAGTGTTCGGACTGACGCAGTTCAGGCTTGGCGCCGGAGACGGCCGAGTACGGCTCGATCAGATCGTTCGGCGTGTAGGCGGCGCCGCAGCTCTCGCAGTTGTCGCCGTACTGATCCTTGGCGTGACACTTTGGGCACTCGCCCTTGATGAAGCGGTCGGGCAGAAACATCTGTTTGACCGGGTCGTAATACTGCTCAATGGTGCGCTTTTCGATCAGGCCGGCGGCTTGCAGACGGGCGTAGATTTCGTTTGCGCAGTCGCGCGTTTCCGGCGAGTGCGTGGTGTAGAAGTTGTCGAAGGCGACGTGGAAACCGGCGAAGTCACGCGAGTGCTCGCCATGCACGCGATCAATCAGCGCTTCCGGCGTGATGCCATCCTTCTCGGCACGCAACATGATCGGCGTGCCGTGCGTGTCGTCGGCACAGACGTACCAGCATTCGTTGCCGCGCATTTTCTGGAAACGTGCCCAGATGTCGGTCTGGATATATTCGACCAGATGACCGAGGTGGATGGCGCCATTGGCGTAGGGCAGAGCGGAGGTGACGAGAATCTTGCGGGTCATGGGGCGGCTTAGGTGAACGATGGTTGGCTGTCGTTGGCTGTAGCGCTTGCAGCGAAGGCTGCATTCTAGCAAAGTGCGGTCTGCCGGGTTTTCAGTTAAACTGGAGTAAATCACTCGGGTATCTCTCAAGGAGCATTAAATGTCGGTAACGGTAGAGTCTGTGCAGGCAGCACTGAAAAATTTGATCGACCCCAATACGCAGAAGGACTACGTTTCGGGGCGCGCGGCAAAGAACATAAAGGTCGAGGGCAGCGACGTTTCGCTCGATATCGAGTTGGGCTATCCGGCAAAAACGCAAATCGACAGCATTCGTCGCGCGGTGATAACGCAGCTCAGGACGATTCCCGGGATTGGCAATGTAAGCGCCAACGTATCCGTCAAAATTGTTTCGCACAGCGTGCAGCGTGGCGTGAAGTTGATGCCCGGCGTCAAGAACATCATTGCCATTGCCTCGGGCAAGGGCGGTGTCGGCAAAAGCACGACCGCCGTGAACCTGGCGCTGGCGCTGGCTCAGGAAGGCGCTACGGTCGGCCTGCTCGATGCCGATATTTATGGCCCGTCGCAGCCGCAGATGTTGGGCCTGACCGGCCAGCAGCCGCAATCGACCGATGGTAACTCGATGGAGCCGCTTGAAGCCTATGGCCTGCAGGCGATGTCGATCGGCTTCATGATCGATGTCGATTCGCCGATGGTCTGGCGCGGCCCGATGGTGACGCAGGCGCTGGAGCAGTTGCTAAACCAGACAGCCTGGCGTGATCTGGATTACCTGATTGTCGATATGCCGCCAGGTACCGGTGATACGCAGTTGACGCTGGCGCAGAAGGTGCCGGTGACCGGTGCGGTGATAGTCACGACGCCGCAGGACATTGCCTTGATCGACGCACGCAAGGGGCTGAAGATGTTCGAGAAGGTCGGCATCCCGATCATCGGCCTGATTGAGAATATGAGCATCCATATCTGTTCGAAATGCGGCAACGAAGAGCATATCTTCGGGCAGGGCGGCGGCGAGCAGATGTGCAAGGATTACGATACCGAGTTGCTCGGCTCCCTGCCGCTCGAAATGTCGATCCGCGAGCTAGCCGACGCCGGCAAGCCAACGGTGGTCGGCGCACCGGATTCGCGTGCCGCAGAAATCTACCGGACGATTGCGCGTCGTATCGCCGTAAAAGTGGCCGAACGCGCCAAGGACATGTCGAGCAAGTTCCCGAACATTGTGGTGCAGAATACTTGAGTTTGGAAAAGGTCTTAACACCTACCGCAGAGGCGCAGAGGCGCAGAGGAAACGCAGAGGAAACCATTTGTTTCAAGGTTTTCTCTGCGTCATCTCTGTGCCCTCTGCGCCTCTGCGGTAAGTCTCTGATTTTTATGGCGCACATGGTCCGCGCAAAGCAGTTCCCCACAAACGTTCGGACGCCGTAAAATAGCGACCTTTATTTAACGGTGTCCGGGTGACCAGCGATGTCCATCAAATCTGACAAGTGGATCCGCCGCATGGCGGAGCAGCACGGCATGATCGATCCTTTCGAGCCGAATCAGGTTCGCGAGATTGACGGCCGGAAAATCGTTTCCTACGGCACATCGAGCTATGGCTACGATATTCGCTGTTCGAATGAGTTCAAGCTGTTCACCAACATCAATTCGACCATTGTCGATCCGAAGAATTTCGACCCGAATTCTTTCGTCGAAGTGACCAACGATTTTTGCATCATCCCGCCGAATTCATTCGCGCTGGCGCGCACCGTCGAATATTTCCGTATCCCGCGCAGCGTGCTCACCGTCTGCCTTGGCAAGAGCACCTATGCGCGTTGCGGCATCATCGTGAACGTCACGCCTTTCGAGCCCGAATGGGAAGGTTACGTGACGCTGGAGTTCTCGAACACGACACCGCTGCCGGCCAAAATCTACGCCAACGAGGGCATTGCGCAGGTACTCTTCTTCGAATCCGATGAGGAATGCGAAACCTCGTACAAGGACAGAGGCGGCAAGTACCAAGGGCAGGTCGGTGTTACCCTGCCGAAAATTTGATTGTTGGACACAAGCTCTTCCAACACAGAGATCACAGAGACACAGAGACACAGAGAACACGGAGAGAGCTTGAATTTCTCTGTGCTCTCTGTGTCCCCCAAGGGGATTTCCTTCGGGGCATCTCTGTGATCTCTGTGTTGAATGCGGTTCCCTTTTCTCGCTAGGTGCTCTCATGCGTTTCCATTTTCCCGTCATCATCATCGACGAAGACTTCCGCTCCGAGAACGCCAGCGGGCTGGGGATTCGGGCGCTTACCGAGGCGATCGAGAAAGAGGGTATGGAAGTACTCGGCGTCACCAGTTACGGTGACCTGACTTCGTTTGCCCAGCAGCAGAGCCGCGCTTCGGCGTTTATCCTGTCGATTGACGACGAGGAATTCGGGGCCGACGAGGCCGACAAGACGATTGCCGAGCTGCGTGCTTTCGTGAAGGAAATTCGCTGCCGAAACGAGGATATTCCGATCTTCCTGTACGGCGAAACACGTACTTCGCGCCATATCCCGAACGACGTACTGCGCGAGTTGCATGGTTTCATCCACATGTTCGAGGATACGCCCGAGTTCATCGGCCGCTACGTCGTGCGCGAGGCCAAGACCTACCTGAAGAGCGTGCCGCCGCCGTTCTTCCGTGCACTGACGCATTACGCTTCTGATGGCTCGTATTCCTGGCACTGCCCCGGCCACTCGGGCGGTGTCGCCTTCCTGAAAAGCCCGGTTGGCCAGATGTTCCATCAGTTCTTCGGTGAGAATATGTTGCGCGCCGACGTCTGCAACGCGGTTGAGGAACTCGGCCAGTTGCTTGATCACACTGGCCCGGTTGCGGCTTCCGAGCGTAACGCGGCGCGCATCTTCAATGCCGATCACCTGTATTTCGTCACCAACGGCACCTCGACGTCGAACAAGATCGTCTGGCACTCGACCGTCGCACCGGGCGATATCGTGGTTGTCGACCGCAACTGCCACAAGTCGGTCCTGCATTCGATCATCATGACCGGCGCGGTGCCGGTGTTCCTGATGCCGACACGCAATCATTACGGCATCATCGGGCCGATTCCGAAAGAAGAATTTCTTTGGGAAAATATCCAGAAAAAGATCGCCGCGCATCCTTTTGCCAGTGATGTGAATGTCAAGCCGCGTGTGCTCACCATTACTCAGAGTACCTATGACGGCATCCTCTACAACGTCGAGGAAATCAAGGAGATGCTCGATGGTAAGATTGATACGCTGCACTTCGACGAAGCCTGGCTGCCGCACGCCGCTTTCCACGATTTCTACGGCGATTACCACGCGATTGGCGCCGACCGTCCGCGTTGCAAAGAGTCGATGATTTTTTCGACACAGTCGACGCACAAATTGCTGGCCGGCCTGTCGCAGGCCTCGCAGATCCTCGTGCAGAACTCGGAGAACCGTCATCTCGACCGCGATATCTTCAACGAGGCCTATCTGATGCATACCTCGACCTCGCCGCAATACGCGATCATCGCTTCGTGCGACGTGGCGGCGGCGATGATGGAGGCGCCGGCCGGCACCGCGCTGGTCGAGGAGTCGATCGCCGAAGCGCTCGACTTCCGCCGTGCGATGCGCAAGGTCGATGAGGAGTGGGGCGCCGACTGGTGGTTCAAGGTCTGGGGGCCGGATGATTTGTCGGAAGAGGGCATTGAAGAGCGCGAGGCGTGGATGCTCAAGCCGGGTGAGCGCTGGCATGGTTTCGGCATGGTTGCCGAGGGCTTCAACATGCTCGATCCGATCAAGGCCACGGTCATTACGCCGGGCCTTGATGTGGACGGTGACTTTGCCGATTCGGGCATCCCGGCGGCGATCGTTACCAAGTACCTCGCCGAGCATGGCGTCATCGTCGAAAAGTGCGGGCTGTACTCGTTCTTCATCATGTTCACCATCGGCATCACCAAGGGCCGCTGGAACACGATGGTCACCGAGTTGCAGCAGTTCAAGGACGACTACGACAAGAACCAGCCGCTATGGAAAGTGCTGCCCGAGTTCGTTGCCAAGCATCCGCGTTACGAGCGCATCGGGCTGAAGGATCTGTGTAACGACATTCATGGCGTTTACGCGGCAAACGACATCGCCCGCCTGACCACCGAGATGTATCTGTCAAACATGGAGCCGGCGATGAAACCGGCTGATGCCTTCGCCAAAATGGCACACCGTGAGATCGACCGGGTGCCGATTGATGAACTTGAGGGCCGCATCACCAGTATCCTGCTGACGCCCTACCCCCCGGGTATCCCGTTGCTGATTCCCGGCGAACGCTTCAACGGCACCATCGTGCGCTATCTCAAGTTCGCGCGCGATTTCAACGAGAAATTCCCAGGCTTCGAGACGGATATCCACGGGCTGGTTAAGGCGCTGGTCGATGGCAAGCCGCTGTATTACGTTGATTGCGTGCGCTGACAGCAATTTCTCTATTTGCCGATGGCGGCTTTGGCTGCCGTTGCTTCAGGTGGTGGAATGGCTTGATGTTTGCCATGCCCCAAGTGTCAGACTGACCGCTCCATGAAGTAAAGCTGGAGCACCCGTTCCCGATTGGTGCTCTGGATGGCGTTTTCAATCGCGTCCTGGTTGGTGCAACCGACGAAGTTTGCCAGCTTTTCGACCTCCTGCCTCGGGTTCTCGATCAATTCCTCAAGATAAACCGCGAGCGTCGGCAGCCCTAGCCGGTTGATGTGCCAGGTAGCCAGTTCCCGATAATGCGCCACCAGGGCGGCTACGTTGCCGGCATTCACTTTTGGCAGTAGCGTTGCCATCATCGGGAAGCGCAGTATGCTGGCGGCCGTGGCCTCATTCCTGCGCATTACGTTGATCAGTACCAGTCCTTCGGTATTGATTCGGCCACACTTGATCCAGGTAAGAAGCGTGGCAGAAAAGCGTGGATCCTTGAGACCCCAGGTGGGTTTGTCCGATATCCAGTCGAGGACAGCAGACGATAGGCAGGCGGGATCGGCTCGCAGCAGGATTTTTTCAGGGTCTACTGGAGAATCAGCACTGCAACCGGCTGAATGCAGCAGCCGGTTGTTGGCGACGAGCACATCGCGCCGCTGAAAGAAGCCCCATGGGTTGTATTGTGTGGGCGCGAAGAGGTCGCAAGCGGGGCCAAAATCGACCCCGAGTGCTTGCAGTATCCGGGATGCCTGGGATGTGCCTGACCGGAATACGCCCAGTACGATCACGCCTCGTGGGCGTCTCGGCGAATTCAGCATGACTGATCACCTGCGGCGTGATCAGTAGGGCGTTTGAGCACAACGCGTGTCATTGGCATGCCGCGCCATGAGCAAATGGATGCTTGTTGTTCTTGCATAAGAGACGTCTGTTTCGCCAAAGCCGAAATGCCTGCTTCGCAGCGTGCCAGTAAGCTTGTGGTGCGTGTTTTTCATTATTATTAATTTATCAGTTCCTCGATCAGCGCAAGATACTCGGCGACTGACTGTGAATGCGTATCGAATTGCAGGTTTGGGTGTTGCGGTGGTTCATAGGTGTCGTTGACCCCCGTAAATTTCCCAATCAGCCCGGACCGCGCTTGACGATATAAGCCTTTGGGGTCGCGTTGCTCGCACACTTGTATCGATGTATTTAGATAAACGTCGAAAAGCAGAGAATGGCCAATAATGGTGCGGGCTATTTCGCGGTCATCGCGATAAGGTGAAATCAACGCAACAACGGCAGTAACTCCCGCAGCGTTGAGAATTTTTCTGACATTTGCCGCACGTCGGATGTTTTCCTGGCGATCTTCCCGGGAAAACCCCAAATCAGCGCACAAGCCCCGTCTCAACTCGTCACCATCAATTACACAACAAGCCATCCCTCGGTTTTTGAGGGTTTCTGCCAATGCTTTGGCCAGGGTAGATTTGCCCGAGCCACTTAGTCCTGTCAGCCAGATTGTAGTTGACATGGTGCACAGCGCCACCTGTGGGAAAAGGTGGATTAAAACACAGCTTTCCGGAATGTCGATTTGATTTGATTAAGTGGGTTAAAATCATGTACATGAAACCGTTTTTCCTGTTCGCATACCTTGCTTTTTTGTTGTTGCCCACCCCTTGTCTTGCTCGGGGAGCAGGCTCGGTGGTTTTTGCTTCCGGGGCTGCCGTGATTGTCGCGAAAGACGGGCGGTCGCGCGAGGCGGTGCGCGGCGCCGAGTTCTCTTCCGGCGAAATGATCGACACGGTAGATGGCCGGGTACAGCTACGTTTTCTTGATGGTGCGAGTATGTCGCTGCAGCCGGCGACCCGTTTCCGGATTGATGATTTTCGATTTGTCGTGCAGGACGGCAAAGCCAGCGGTGATGATCGGGGGATATTTTCTTTGATCAGGGGTGGTTTCCGGACGATCACCGGCCTGATTGGTAAAGAACGGCGCGAGCAATATCGTGTAGATACCGCCGTGGCGACCATTGGTATTCGCGGTACGGACTATTCGGCGCAGTTGGGAGATGCCGGTTTGTCTTTGAGCACTTTTGGCGGCTTGGTTGAAGTGTGTAATGGCGCTGGTTGTGTGCAGGTCGGCCCGGGGGAGACGGCCGTCGTACCGACGCGAGATGGCCGCCCGCTGTTGCAGGGGCAACTCGAAGGTGCAATGGATGGCGCGGTCGTTCCGGGGCTGTCATCTTCTCCGGTATCTTCCCCTGAGGTGGTGGCGCCGGCTGTAATGCCGACGCGGCAGATGCCGAGCACCTATAATTATTGAAGTAGAACCGTCTGGACCGAAACGAGGCATTGAGCATGGCGAAAAAATCAATCAATGGAATTTTGGTGCTGCTGGCGCTGTTGTCACAGCCGGTGCTCGCTGACGAACTCACCGACAAGGCGAGGTTCCTCATTGAGCAGGGGCAGTCGAAAGAAGCCTTCCAATTACTTGAGCCGCTTGAGAGCGCTCGCTCGGGCGATACGGTTTTCGACCTCTTGTTCGGTATTGCAGCTGTTGATGTCGGCCAGAATACGCGCGGCGTGTTTGCATTGGAGCGCGTACTGGCCCTGCAACCTGACAATGCCCGGGCGCGTGCCGAGATTGGACGGGCCTATCTGGCACTTGGAGAGCACCGAAGGGCCAAAAACGAATTTGAAACCGTCCGGCAGCAGCCGGTTCCGGAAGGCGTCCAGAATACGATTGACAGCGTCCTGGCTGTCATTGAGCGTGCTGAAGACAATACGCGCTCGCGCTGGAAGGGCTATCTTGAGGGTAGCCTTGGGACTGACAGCAACATTAATAGCGCGACCTCTTCACGGTCTGTCGCAGTGCCGGGTCTGGGCCTCGGCATTCTAGATCCCCTGAGTCGGCAGCGCGGCGACAATTTCGGAATACTGGGTGGTGGTGTTTCCTACCGGAGGCCGCTTGGCGACGGCTACTTCCTGACCGCCGGCGCGAATGGCTGGCTGAGGGATAACTTTAGCGAACCTGATTTTGATACTCGTGCGCTGGATGGTTCGGCCGGTATTCAGCACCTTCGTGACAAGGATACGATCAACGTAACGGCTTCAGCATCGACATTCGTATTGGACAATAACCGGCTGCGTGATACGTGGGGTTTGAACGCACAGTGGCAGCGTGATCTTGATTCCGTCAGGCAGGTCAGTATTTATGGCCAGTATGCAAATGTGAGCTATCCAGGGCAGAGCATCCGGAATGTCGACCGCTATGTGCTTGGTACTGCCTATGCGCAAGCCGTAAGTGCGCGGGTGATTGTTTTTGGCAGTGCCTACGTCGGACAGGAAGTTGAGCGGGAGTCGGATGCCGAGTGGCTCGGTCATCGTTTATGGGGCGTCCGTGCCGGCGCCCAGTATCGCATCGACAGGCGATGGATGATCTATGGCAACGCTTTTTTTGAATCGCGTGACTATGGTGGAAAAGAGCCTTTGTTCAATGAGTCCCGCAGGGATGCGCAGACTGACTTCAATGTTGGCGTCGACTATCAGATCGAACGATTCTGGAGAGCTTCGCTGCGTTTGTCGCACGTAGTCAACCATTCAAACATCGATATTTTCAAATACGACAGAGATATCGCGACCGCCAGCATTCGGCGCGATTTCTGACGGGAGATATGATTATGCATAAGCAATTTAAACCTCGGCACGTCTATCTGCTGGCAGCGTTAAGCGCCGCTTACCCTGTCGTGTCATATGGTGCCGCAGCAGGGCGCGTTGACTTTTCTGTTGGCAATGTCGTTGCCAATGGCGCTGACGGGACTCGGCGTGTCCTGACCAAGGGCGCAGATATTTTTTCCGGAGACACGGTGCTGACCAACGATGGGCAGACACAGTTCCGGTTTTCCGATGGCTCGGTTGTTTCGCTGCAACCGGGTTCTGAATACCGCATCGTCGATTACCGGTTCAATGGCGCTGCAGACGGCACGGAGAAAGGTTTTTTCAGCTTGCTCAAAGGCGGTTTGCGAACGATCACCGGCTTGGTAGGGAGATCTTCTCGCGATAACTACCGCGTGACAACAAATGTTGCCACGATAGGTATTCGTGGAACCGAGTATTCGGTAACTTACGGTAACAGTATTAATGTTAATGTCGGCGAAGGCGAGGTTGAGGTCTGTAATTCAGCGGGTTGCGTGATCCTGCAGCCGGGTGACGAAGGCTACGTGAAGGATGAAGACTGGTCTCCAAAGCTTGTCCAGAACGGCGATGAAAAGGTGGGCAAGGAGGATCTATTCCAGAACTTTGATTCACCGATCGAACAGCGAACAGACAGTGGCGCTTCGTCCGCATTAGAGATTGACGGTGCTCAGACGCTTGTCGGTACTCAGACCTACGCGACTGCCTGGTCGACCAACAATTACTACTCCCCCGAAACTGGTGTCGGATTGGGAAGCGGGACGATTGCTTCTAACGGGACGCTCACTGATTTTGAAACGGGTTCTGGCACCACTGGAGCCTATATTGCCGGGGGGAACTCCGTCGAGAGCTTCGGTAACGATGGTGTTGTTGCCTGGGGGCGCTGGATTGATAACGGCAGTGGGTTCACCGGTTATCTGAGCGGTGGGGAAGGTGCCGTTGTGCACTACGCCACAGGTATTCCGACTGCCGACAGCCAGCCGGCATTGGCTGCGATGTATGGCACCTCAGCGACATTCTCTTTGTTGGGCGGTGGCGTGACGGGGTCTTCCAGTGGTGCGGGCAGTGTGACGAGCGGTTCGATGAACGTTAATTTCACCGTTCCAGAAGTCGCCACGCTTGCAATCGGTATGACGCTTGGGAGTAGTAGTTACAGCTTGACGGCCAGTAATTTGGGTATTTCGGGTTTTGGTAGTGCGCCGGTTTTTTCTGGAAGCGGCTCGGCGACGGGCAGCGGGTGTAGTTCAGGCTGCTCTGCCAGCCTCAATGGGGCTTTCTTTGGCGCCGGGGCTGCACGTGCCGGCGTCGCATTCGAGTTTTATGACGGCCAATCAATCGCTGGTGCTGCTGCATTCAAAAACAACGCAACCCCCTGATTTTAATGATACCGTTTCGCTCGTCGGTTGCCGGCATTGCTTGGCCTGCAATCGAGTCGGCACCGGGCGCGGCGCTGCTCTCACTGCTCTTTCAGTTGGAGTACAGCCAGTGGCTTTCACAAGCCGACTTAGCTGAAAAGCAATTTCAGCAACTCGGTGTCCTTGCCGAATACCTGTGGCAGACCTCGGCCTTTTATCGTGAGCGCCTGTCCATGGCTGGCTGGTCCCCCGGGCAGCCGCTGAATGAGCCGATTTGGCGTTCACTGCCAATTCTAAAACGTGCGACCGTACAGTCCTGTCGCGACCAACTGATTGTCGAGAGTGCGCCGACAGCACATGGTCGCGCGACTGGATATTCGACAACCGGCTCGCTTGGTATGCCGGTGCAAGTGCTGGGTAACGAATTGACGCATCTTTTTACCAGTACGCTGATTGTCCGGAATCATCTCTGGCATCGGCGTGATCTGTCGGGTAAGTTCGCGGCAATCCGCAGTAAAGTCAAAAGTGGTTCGTGTCCTGATTGGGGGCGAATTGAATCGGCGGCATTTGTTACCGGGCCGGCTGCCGTGCTTGATATTTCGGTGGGTGTTGACCAACAGCTGGACTGGCTCTGTGCGGAATCTCCCGATTATTTGTTGACCCATCCGAGCAATCTGCGCAGCCTGCTGCATCGCGCGCGCGAGAGGGACCTCAGTATTCCTTCGTTGAGGGAGTTATCCACTTTTGGGGAGATGCTTCCTCTCGATCTGAGGGCGCTTGCGTGGGAAGCCTGGACGGTGCCCGTAACCGATATTTATTCGTCTGAAGAGTTTGGCAACATTGCATTGCAATGCCCCGTACATCCTGAGAATTACCATATTCAGTCAGAGAACCTGCTGGTTGAAATTGTTGGCGATGATGGCACGCCATGCCCGCCGGGGGCCGTTGGCCGGGTACTGGTGAGTAGCTTGCACAATTTTACGATGCCGCTATTGCGCTACGAAATCGGTGACTACGCGGTAGTTGGTGCGCTTTGTGAGTGCGGACGGGGTTTGCCCGTGATCCGGCGTATTGTCGGGCGGCAACGAAACATGCTTCGCCTGCCGGATGGCCGAGGCCACTGGCCGTCTTTCCCCTACGAGGATTTGAAACCAATTGCCGACTTTCGCCAGATTCAGATTGTTCAGCACCGGCCAGATGAACTTGAAGTCCAACTGGCCGGTGTGCCGCCGATGACGCCTGAGACAGAAGTCTTGTTCTCTGACAAGCTTCGCCGGCTGCTCCACGGGCAGTTTTTCATTCGCTATGTTTATCCAGCGACCATCCCGTCTTCTGCCGGTGGGAAATTCGAGGATTTCGTGTCCCTGATTCCTGATTCAAACTAAGGCTGCTGACGTTCTTTTTCAAGCAGATAGTGGATTGTCAGGTTGTCGAATAGCGCCGAGCCGGTCGAAATGAAAACGATGCGACCTTGTGCGGTGGTCAGCCTGTTTTTTTGTCGAAGTAGACTCACCAAGTCGGGCAAAGTCGCACCTTGTAATAAATTCTGGGTATGCCAGCGTTTCAGGTCGCCGATCAGTGCGCTGTCTTCAAGGTCGGCGATTAGCGTGGCCTGAGTTGTCCAGGCAGGATGCAATTCGCTTTGCTCGTCAGAATCGGCACCAAGGCTGATGATAAGTCTTGCTGCCGTCGCTGCCGGGCGCAAGAAAGGCGTCTGGCTATCAGTGGCCAGAATGGCGACCGCACTATCGTCAAGGGCAGAAGGCGAGGCGAGGTGCTCGCCTTGTAGCTGCGGGAATAACTGTTTCAGCGAAGAAAGCGTTTGCTTCGCCTTTTCTGCGACAGGATCAATAATACGCAGGTGATCAATCCGCGCATCGCTGAGCAAATAAAATGCGGCGTACCAGGCGACAGCGCCGGCGCCGAAAAGCGTAGCGCTGCGGCCGCCGTTCAACAGCCGATGAGCGATTGCTGCACACGCCCCGGTTCGCGCGGACGACAATGCGAAAGCGGCAAACTCGCTGTGGACGAAGTTCTCCTGTGGGTCGAGATACAGCGCCCGGCCGACTGTCATGCGATTAAGAACAACTTTGCGGCTGAAATTTGAACCGACGATTTTTACGGTTTTTGTGATTCGGTCGCCGCCACGAACTACGCAAGGCATCACCCGGAAATCGCCCTTGCCTGAGATCTTTACGTCGTATTTGTCTGTACTATCGGCAAAAAGTTGTTTGGGCGGCAAGGCAATTGCCAGTTCGCCATCGGCGATTCGCTGGAGGTCGTGTTGCAATGCGTTAAGGTAGGCAACGGGCGTGGTCGTAAGCTGCCGATGGCAAAATGCATCATCGAACCACGAGCAAGGCTCGGGAGCGAGGCCGAATGGTAGATACGGGTGATCGGTCGTCATGGATGCTTTATGTTGAGACTATCGCCAAAATTGAGTCTGGCGCATCATTCTCGCAGGTGGGGCGAGGCCTTGCAATGCGCCGGGTTTGATGAGGCCAGGGAAGACAATGAGAAATATCAGCGCCACGTCGCCAGATGCGGAAGTCTGGCAAAGTCAGGTTCAGCGCTGCTGCGCGAATGGGGATCTGCCTGGTGCGCTGTGTGTGGCGCTGGGTGCAGTGGCTGCCGATGCGGATGATCTGACTGCATTGCATACGCTCGCCGTGCTTTATCTTGCGGCGGGCCGGGCGACGGATGCGGTTCGCGCGTTTCAGCTTTTGCTTCAGCAAGATGTGCATGCCGACCGCTACTTTGATTTAGGTGTGGCGCTTGAGGCCGCTGGCGATTTGCTCGCTGCCCGCGCGGTTTATCAGCAAGCGCTTGAGCTTGAGCCGGCGCATTTCAAGGCGCGACTGAATTTGTGTGCGCTCTTGCTGATGCTGCGTTTTCCCGACTGTGCGCTGCGCGAGGCAGAGTTGCTGGTTGAGTACCATTCTCTGATACCGGAGGCGTGGTGCTCGCTGGGCCATGCCCGATTTGCAAATATCAAACCCGTTGCTGCCGATGTCGCTTTTGCCCGCGCGCAAAGCCTTGATGCCGGTAATCTGCCTGCCGCATTCGGGCGGGTTGTTTCGCAGGTCATGTGTGGTGAATTAAAAAGCGCTATGAACTTGCTGGCCGAGCTAAAGGCGCGCCAGCTGCCACATGCCGTGCTGTCGGCGATACCTCAGTCGCGAGAAACGCTGGCGCTTACGCAGGATGATTGCGAAGACATTTTTCTGACGGCACTGTTTGAGCGTTATCGACGCGGTGAATGGGAGTGCCGGGCGTTGCTGGCGCGCGGTTTGGGGCAGTTGGCGAATGCCGTCAGTGATAATCCAGCGCGTTCAGTCCAATCGGCGCAGGCGTTTCATGCTCTGGCGATCGGGATTGATTATGCCGACTATCGGATTCTGGCGCGTCGGCTGGCTGCGCAGGGTGCCAAGGCAGTTCAGTCGATTGTGCGACGCACGCCAGCGCCCAGCGCCAATACGCCGGGGCGGCGCCTGAATCTCGGCTTCATTTCACCGGCTTTTCGTGACCATCCCTCTGCCTACATGGTACGCAGCATGTTTGGATGCCACGACCGCTCGCGCTTTTCAATAACGGGGTACTGCCTTGGTGCGGATGATGGTAGCGAGGTGCGGCAGGAAATTATTGACGGGTGCGACAGGTTTGTTTCGCTCGCTACGCTAAACGATCACGAGGCCGCGCAACGTATTCACGATGACGGCATTGACCTTCTGGTTCAGTTTGAGGGATTCCTTGATGGCACGCGCAATGGCATTCTGATGCGACATCCGGCCCCCATTCAGGTGGCGCACATTGGTGTGGTCGGCACGCTGGCGGCAACGTATGTCGACTATCGTTTCTGTGATGCAATCACCGGTCAGTTTGATATTTCCGGTGTGTCTTCAGGCGCAGAATCTGTTGAGAAATGTGTTCGTCTCAGCGAGATGTACCTGCCGTATGGTGCCCCGATTGCCCCGTGGTCGATCCCGGTGGCGCGGCGCGACTTTGGCCTGCCTGAAAACGCTTTCGTGTTTTGCTCTTTCAACAATGACTTCAAGATCAGTGAAGAAGTTTTCCTGTCGTGGCTCGAAATCCTCAAGGCAACGCCCGGCTCGGTCCTGTGGTTGCGTGCTACCAATGAGGGCTTATGGAATCGCTGTCTGTCCACTGCTGCGAATCATCGGGTCGCGCTGGAGCGAATCATCCGGGCGCAGGATTATGCAAACAATCGACACCTTGCCCGCTTGCGCCTCGCGGATTTGTTTCTCGATACTTTTGACTGCAACGCCCACACAACGGCGCTCGATGCCCTCTGGATGGGCTTGCCGGTCGTTACGAGGAAAGGGCAGGCACCGGCTTCTTCCCTGTGTGCCAGTGCATTGCAGGCGCTGGGCATGAACGAACTGGTCACGCTGACCACAGACGCATACATCGCGGCTGCAACAGCTTTGGGTAGTGAGCCGGCAAGGTGTCAGGCGGTCACCCGAAAACTGATGACTGCGCGATCAGAATCGTCGCTATTCAATATCTCGAACAAGGTAAAGCTCTATGAGAGTGCCTACGAAACCATGTGGGCGCGGCACTTGGCCGGCTTGCCGCCAGCCGACTTTGACGTGCTGCCACTGGGGGCGTAAATCAGAAGGGCAGACCACTAACGGTGTTGATAAACGACGAAGGCGAATGCCAGTCCCGACTCGGTGCTCTGTTGCGTGCGTGCGATCTCTTGCCATTCTGAAGTGGAAACCTCGGGGAAAAAGACGTCGCCTTCATACCCCTTTGCTACTTCCGTCAAATACAGGCGTTGTGCCAGCGGTAGCGCCTGCTTGTAGAGTTCGGCGCCCCCAATGACAAAGGTTTCGTCGTCTTCACCTGCGGCAGCTATGGCTTCGTCCAGCGAATGAGTGAGCAAGGCGCCATCGGCGACATAGTGGCTGTCGCGTGTGACAACAATATTTCGCCGACCGGGCAACGGCCGGAATTTTGCCGGCAACGATTCCCATGTTTTGCGACCCATGATTACCGTCTTGCCGCGCGTGGTTTCGCGGAAATAACGCATGTCTTCGGGCAAGTGCCAGAGCAGTTGGTTGTCTTTACCGATCGCGCGGTTTTGCGCTACGGCGGCGATCAGTGAAATCGTCATAGGTGCTTGTTGCGCAGTGTTCGGCAATGGGCAATCAGCCCGGCGGTCGACGCGTCGCAGCCGTCTGGCAATGCGCTTCCTTCAACGGCAGGCAGCAGGCGCAGAGCGAGTTTCTTTCCGAGCTCAACGCCCCACTGGTCGAATGGATTGATGCCCCAGACCATTCCCTGAACAAAGGTTTTGTGCTCATAGGCGGCGATCAGCAGGCCAAGGTGATACGGGTCGAGTCGTGGCATGACAAAGGTTGACGACGGCTGGTTGCCGAGGCAGCGTTTGAGTGGCGACACTTCGTCCGGATTGCCGAAGGCCAGTGCTTCGGCCTGGGCAAAGCAGTTGGCGAGCAAGCGCTCGTGATGCCCCGGCAGCGGGTAGTCGCTCTCGGCAAACGCATGAAAGTCGCTCGGGATCAGCCGGCCGCCCTGGTGCAGGAGCTGAAAGTAGGCGTGCTGGGTGTTGCTGCCGGCGTCGCCCCAGATGATTGGTGCGGTGGCATAGGCGATTGCTTGGCCGTCCTGGCTAACGTTCTTGCCATTGCTTTCCATTTCCAGCTGTTGCAGATATTGCGGCAGGAAATGCAGCGACTGACTGTAGGGCGAGATCGAGAGATTGCCGGCGCCGAGAAAGTTGATATTCCAGATGCCGATCAGGGCCATCAGCATCGGCAGGTTCTTTTCGGGTGGCGCCGTGCGGAAGTGTTGGTCGAGGTCGTGCGCGCCTTTGAGCAGCTGTTCAAAGTTATCCATACCAATGGCCAGCGCAAGCGGCAGGCCAACAGCAGACCATAGCGAAAAGCGGCCGCCAACCCAGTCCCAGAATTCAAAAATGTGGTCAGGATGAATGCCGAACTGCAGGGCAGCCGCCGGGTTGGCGGTAACAGCAACGATCTGGCGCGCCATCGCCATGTCACCGGCCTCGCCGGCGTGCGTCAGCAGCCAGTCACGGGCAGTGCGCGCGTTGGTCAGCGTCTCGATGGTGATGAAGGTTTTGCTGGCGACCACAAACATCGTCGTGCGCGGGTCGAGCACTTCGAGCACCGGGGCGATATCTGCGCCGTCGAGGTTGGAGACGTAATGTACGGTGAGTGCCGGGTGGCTGAAAGCGCTGAGCGCTGTTGTTGCCATGCGCGGACCGAGGTCTGAACCGCCGATGCCGAGATTGACCACGGTGCGGATCGGTTCTCCGGTGTAGCCTCGCCAGTGTCCGGCGCGGACCTCCTCGCAGAAGAAACGCATTTTTTCGCGCATCGCGCGTACGCCCGGCATGACATTTTTGCCATTGATCAGTACCGGTGTGTTGTCCGGCTGTCGCAAGGCTGAATGCAGTGCTGCACGTCCTTCGCTGGCATTGATCGGCTCGCCCGAAAACATGCGGTCGATACAGTCGGTCAGGTCGGCCGCCTCGGCGAGATTCGAGAGCAGGCGGATGGTTTCCCGATTTACTCGCTGCTTCGAGAAGTCAAACAGCAGGTCGCCGATTTGCATTGACAGGCCGGCGACGCGCTGCGGGTCGGCTGAAAACAGCTCGCGCAGGTGTCGCGGCTTGACCTGTGCAGCGTGAGCAACGAGCGCTTGCCAGGCGGGCGTGGTGTTGATGCTCATGGCGTCAGACCGCGACCGGCGCGGCGATGTGCGGATGCGGGTCGTAGCCTTCGAGCGTGAAGTCTTCGAAGCGGAAGGCGAACAGATCGCGCACTTCGGGGTTCAGCCGCATGCGTGGCAGTGCGCGCAGGTCACGCGTCAGTTGCAACTGCGCCTGCTCGAAATGGTTGCTGTATAGATGTGCGTCGCCCAGCGTATGCACGAAGTTGCCGGGCTGATAGTCGCAGACTTGCGCCAGCATCAGCGTCAGTAATGCGTAGGAGGCGATGTTGAACGGCACCCCCAGGAAAATGTCAGCGCTGCGCTGGTAGAGCTGGCAGGAAAGCTTTGGTCGCTGGTCGGCGGCGTCTGGCGCCGCCGGGGCGACGTACAGCTGGAAGAATGCGTGGCAGGGCGGCAGTGCCATTCGATCCACATCGCCTGGGTTCCATGCGGTGACCAGATGGCGGCGCGAGTCGGGGTTCTTTTTCAGACCAACAACGAGCTGGACGATCTGGTCGATCTCGCGTCCGTCAGCCGTTTTCCAGTGTCGCCATTGATGGCCGTAAACCGGCCCGAGATCACCGTTTTCATCAGCCCATTCATCCCAGATGCGAACGCCGTTTTCTTTCAGGTAACGAATGTTGGTATCGCCCTGCAGGAACCACAGCAGCTCGTGAATAATCGAGCGCAGATGCAGCTTCTTGGTGGTCAGCATCGGGAAGCCGGCACCGAGGTCAAAACGCATCTGCCAGCCGAATACCGAGCGTGTGCCGGTGCCGGTACGGTCTGCTTTTGGGGTGCCCTGTTCGAGGACATGGCGCATCAGGTCAAGGTACTGTTGCATGCTCTTTTTCTGTCAATTGATCGATTCAACCTCCGCGATTGTAATTGAATTTTCAGGAGGGGGAATGCGCGTATGCGTTACGGTTTTTGTCTGGCGCGAGTCGCCGATCAGCGTCTTCCGGCCGTCAATCCGCTTCAACGCCGATTGGCGGTAGCGTCAAGCTGACCAGCGGTGTCGCCCTGCGGCTTGTCGCTGAGCGACGAAGTTCTATACTGTCGTCATCCGTGGTGTTTCGAATCCGGCCGCGACTGTCGTGCAATGGTGTTTGGATATTATGATACTTAATTTGTTTTCGTCCCGCCCTGACCATCCCCTGGCTGATCCCCGGGAGTTGAAGCGTGTAATCGCCGAGCTGCCGCTTGATAATGCCTTCAAGGCTGTTGATGAGGTTTCCGGCTGGTTCGAGTCCTTGCAGCACGCCGATGATTTCCGGGTCGATCACTATTTCGAGGTGGTGCAGCAACTCGACGAGGCGGCGCAGGTGTCTTTGCGCCGTCTGGCCCGCGATTATCTGAATTCGCCGCGCATCTCGAAAACCGAAGAGCGTCGTCTGTGGGGAATCAATTCGGCATACTGGGCTGAAATTGCCGGGCTTTACGCACATTGCCTTGCGCGTGCGGCAGCAAACCCCAAAGAAAAGGGTAGCGAACTGCTTAAGCCGTTGTTGCCTCTGGCTGCGGCACGACTGCTGGCCGCGCGCGTCACGCAGCTCAAATGGGTCGAATATCGCTACGGCCCGGCAAATAGCGATTTGTGGCGAGCACTTGGTCAGGACTATCTGGCGGCCGAGACAGCGCGTTACGCTCAAAAGCCTTTGCAGCTCTATCCGAACCAACCCGGCGTCACCAGCGTTGCGCAACAGTACTTGCAGGCGCTGGTATTCCATTCGTCATCGATGGATAGTCTGGTGCCGCGGGAAATTGAGCTTGCTGATCGATTGATCGAGCACTTTTTGTCCGGTTTCGTTTTTTCGGAAGATTGCCGCCCCGACAGTGTTTATTGGGTCGATGCCGCGAGTGGCTCGCCGCCTGCGCGTTTGGCGAAACAGCCAGGGCAGGTGACGCCGACCCTGCGCTTCTTTTCGCCGGGAACGGCAACACAGGCACTTAATGAACTGATTCGCACGGTCGAGCGCGGAGATGTTCCGGATACGCTTAATTTAGGTGGTCAGTATCCGGCCAAGGTCGTGTTGCCGGTGCTGCGGCATCTGGCGATGTATTGGGCGGCGCAGCCGCCGCTGCGCGAGCATCAACGCCATGTCGTCAAGACACGGATTGCCGTGTTGAATGGCTTTGACGACAGCTTCACTGTATTTGCCGGCGAGGTGGCGCGCCTTGGCAAGGAGCGCAATGCCGAAAGTTGGGTCGTCGAAAACGTCAGTCTGGGCGGTTTTGGCGCCGGGGTGGATGATTTGCGTGGTGACTGGCTCAAGGTGGGCGCGCTGCTCAGCATGCAACCGGAGGGCGGCGACAACTGGGTGCTCGGGGCGGTGCGTCGCTACAGCAAGGATAGCGACGCGCATGCCAGCGTCGGTATTCAGTCGCTGTCGCGGCAGGCGCAGAGTGTCGAACTACGTCCGCGGACGAGCGGTATGTCGGCGATGAGTGCTATTCCCGGTGTCTGGTTGCGCGAGGGCAATGCGCCGGGCGAGGCACGCCTGGTATTGCCACCCGCCAGCTTCGATTTGCGCGAGAGCCTGGAATTCAGCCACGACGGCCGGAATTATCTACTGACCCCGATTGAGCTTGAGTCAAGTGGCAGTGATTACGAAATAGCCCGGTATCGTGAACACGTGGCGGATTAAGTTGCCGGGTTTAGCCGACTGATTTTGGCCGGATCGCCGATTTCGGACGGAAGGCTTTAACTACGCTATCGACAGTTTCCACGTAAGGGCCGCCGATCAGATCGATGCAGTAGGGCACGGCGGCAAAGATTCCGGTTACGACCGTTGTGCCACCTGCGCCTTTGACGCCTTCCAGGGTTTCCCTGATCGATTTCGGCTGTCCGGGCAGGTTGAGGATCAGCGCCTTGCCGCGCACCACGCCAACTTGGCGCGACAAGATCGCCGTCGGCACGAAGTTCAGGCTGATTCGCCGCATCTCTTCGCCGAATCCCGGCAGAACCTTGTCGGCAACGGCCAGTGTCGCCTCGGGCGTGACGTCGCGCGGTGCCGGCCCGGTGCCGCCAGTGGTCAGGACAAGATCGCAGCCGGTTGTATCCACCAGTTCGATCAATGTTTTTTCGATTGATGCCTGATCATCCGGAATCAGGCGCGTTTCCATGCGCCACGGGCTGGAAAGCGCCGCACCAAACCATTCCTCCAGGGCGGGTATGCCCTTGTCTTCATAAATGCCTTGCGAGGCGCGGTCGCTGATCGAGACGAGGCCGATCAGCAGTTCACGATTGCTGGCCATCCTGTTCCTCTTCGTTGTTGTCCTGCGTTTGCCCGGACTCAAGCTCCTTGAGCACCTGGAAAATGGCCCGATAGCTACGCGGCGGTTTGTTCAGCTCCTGCTCCTTGAGCGCCGAGCGGCGCAGCGAGCGTAGATGCTGCATGTCGATTGTCGGGTATAGCGTGGCGATTTCGTGCAGCACTTTCTCGTCGGCGAGAAATTCGGTACGCAGCCGCTCAAGACGATGCAGCTTGGCCGTCTCGCCGGCGGATTCACCGCGAATCATCGCCAGCGCCGCGCGGATCGGTTCCGGGTCGACGTTGCGCATCAGCTTGCCGACATATTGCACCTGCCGCCGACGCGCTTCGTCGTGCCGCGTCATGCGCTGTGTTTCACGCACGGCATCACGCAGAAAATCTGGGATGTCGATTTTTTTGATGCGGTCCGTCGATAAATCGATAAGCGCTTCACCCAGCGTCTGCAGGTCTTCCATCGCCTGCTTGCGCTGGGTCTTTGATAGGGGGAGTGGTTCTTCTTCAGGGGTGATCATTAGCTTACGACTCGCATTTCAGTTGGTTCGGGCTTCGCCTGGTAAGTTACAGGCAGGTATAACAGGGCAATTTGATTTTAAAATCCAGGAACCCACCACAGAGGCACAGAGACACAGAGGAAACATGCCGCGAAGCAAATCCCGCGGGACAGAGAAAAGCTTAAGGCAAATGGTTTTCTCTGTGAAATCTCTGTGTCTCTGTGCCTCTGTGGTAGATTTGAATTCAAATGCGATTGCCTTGAGCAGGTGGTGGGGTTTGCTGAATAACCGCATCCCGGCAAGCTGCTATGATAGCGGCTTTCAACGCCGGCTTCTTCCCCCATGTCGCGATCCTCTGTTTCCGCCAAGCCCGAATCACGTTTCAGCCACCGTCTTGAGAACCTGCAGGCGTTTGCGCAGGACGTTCTTGACCATGCCAGAAAACAGGGCGCCAGCGCCTGCGAAGTCGATGTTACCGAGGGTTTTGGCCAGTCGGTGAGCGTGCGTTGCAATGAAGTCGAAACCATCGAATACAACCGCGACAAGGGAATCGGTGTCGCAGTCTATATCGGGCAGCAGAAGGGTTATGCCAGTACCTCGGACTTTTCTTCGACCGCGTTGCGTGAAACCGTTGAAGCGGCCCTCAATATCGCCCGTTTTACTGCTGCCGATTCCTGCGCCGGGCTGCCCGATGCCAAATTGCTCGCCAAGCCCGGCAAGAATCAGCCGGACCTCGACGTTTATCATCCGTGGCTGCTCTCGGTCGATGGCGCCATCGAGCTGGCGCAGCGTTGTGAGCAGGCCGCTTTTGCTGTCAGTCCGCAGATCGCCAATTCCGAAGGCGCAACGGTATCGATGCAGGAAGGGCAATTCGTTTCGGCCAACAGCCTCGGTTTTATGGGCGGCTATCCGACGTCACGGCACTATCTGTCTTGCTCGGTGATCGCTGGCAAAAACGACAATATGCAGCGCGATGACTGGTATTCGACATCGCGCGATCCGCGTGCCCTTGCCGCACCGGAAGCGATTGGTGATTACGCGGCACGCCGCGCCCTGTCACGGCTCGGTGCGCGCAAGATCAAGACCTGCCAGGTGCCGGTACTGTTCGAAGCACCGCTCGCCACCTCGCTGATTGGTAGCTTTGTCCATTCGGTGAGCGGCGGCAGCCTGTACCGCAAAACATCATTTCTCGTTGATAGCCTTGGTAAGCGCGTCTTCTCGAAGAAGGTGCAGATCAGTGAACGCCCGCATCTGCCGGGCGGGCTGGCGAGCAGCTACTTCGATAGTGATGGCGTCGCGACAAATGACCGTGAGGTCATCGTCGATGGCGTGCTGCAGGGTTATTTTTTGAGCGCCTATACGGCGCGCAAGCTGGGGATGCAGACCACCGGCAATGCTGGCGGTTGCCATAACCTGATCGTGCATCCCGGCAAGCGTGATTTTCGCGGGCTGCTCAAGAAAATGGGGCGTGGCCTGCTGGTGACCGAGTTGCTCGGGCAGGGCGTCAACTATGTCAATGGCGATTATTCACGCGGCGCTGCGGGTTACTGGGTGGAGGGCGGCGAGATTGTGCATGCCGTCGAAGAAATCACCATCGCCGGTAATCTGCGCGACATGTTCCGCAATGTCGCCGGTATTGGCAATGACGTTCTGGTGCGCGGCTCCAAACAGGTGGGTTCTATCCTTATTGAACAGATGAAGGTTGCCGGCAACTGATCGACGCTGGCAGCAGGGAAACGACGCAGGCCCCGAGTTTTCGGGGCCTGCGTCGTTTCAGGCAACGCACAGGCGCAGGAGCGTGCTGTTTTTGTGCCACCCAGTCTCTACATGGTTCACCCCATCGCAGAATTTGTACGATGTAATTATGAATTCAATTACGGAAAATATATTTAAATTCAATGAGTTAACGCTTGCGCGTAACGAATTGCATCATCTATAATCGCGCCGCGGTCCAGAATTTAACCCTCCGGAGGAGATATTCCATGGAAAGACGTTCCTTTTTGAAAAAAGCTGGTGTCGGCCTTGCTGCCGGCGCTGTTGCAATGCCTGCTATTGCCCAGAATGCCCCGACCATCAAGTGGCGTCTGGCCTCGAGTTTTCCGAAGAGCCTTGACACCATCTACGGCGGCGCTGAGCACATGGCCAAGCGCGTGTCGGAAGCCACGGGCGGCAAGTTCCAGATTCAGGTTTTCGCTGCCGGTGAAATCGTTCCCGGTCCGGGTGTGATGGATGCCGTCAAGGACGGTACCGTTGAAATGGGCCATACCGCCTCGTTCTACTTCTTCGGCAAAGATCCGACCTTCGCGTTCGATTGCGCCGTTCCGTTCGGCATGACCATGCGTCAGCTTGATGCCTGGATGCGTCATGGCAACGGTGGCAAGTTGATGGGCGAGTTTTTTGCCAAGTCGAATATTGTTTCGATCCCCTGCGGCAACACCGGTACCCAGATGGCTGGCTGGTTCCGCAAGGAACTGAAGACGGTCGAGGACCTCAAGGGCCTGAAAATGCGCATCGGTGGTTACGCCGGCGCAGTCATGTCGAAGCTTGGTGTTGTGCCCCAGCAGATTCCGGGTGGCGATATTTACCCGGCGCTGGAAAAAGGCACGATCGACGCATCGGAATGGATCGGACCTTACGACGACCAGAAGCTTGGCTTCAACAAGGTCGCCAAGTTTTACTACTATCCGGGTTGGTGGGAAGGCGGCACGACGCTGTCGGCTTACATCAATGCCAAGAAATTTGCCGAGTTGCCGAAGGAGTATCAGGTCATTCTTCAGGACGCTTGTGCCGAAGCGCATGCCGACATGATGGCCAAGTACGATGCCAAAAACCCGACCGCACTGAAGCAACTGGTTGGCTCCGGCACGCAGCTTCGTCCGCTGCCGAAGGAAATCATGGACGCATCTTACAAGGCGGCGATGGAGCTCTACGCAGAAACCTCGGCGAAAAATGCCGACTTCAAGAAAGTTTACGACGACTACAAGAAGTTTATGGACGATCAGAACCTTTGGCACCGCATCGCCGAAGCTTCGTACTCGAACTACATGTACAGCAAGCGCTAAGCAGGTTCTTTTTCGATAAAGTTTAACGGGGGCAATTGCCCCCGTTTTTTTTGCCAGTGCCCAGTGTGACAGCGGGCGATAGGCCATATGAAACCATGGTTTTGGGTATGGTTGATGAAGTTGGAATTGGCTCTTCCATAACGTGTTTCTTTGGTTATACTGGCTGAGCAATTCGTAGCCCAACCCTTGAGGAGACATAAAAATGGAAAGACGTTCCTTTTTGAAAAAAGCGGGTGTCGGCCTTGCTGCCGGCGCTGTCGCCATGCCCGCAATCGCCCAGAATGCACCTGTCGTAAAATGGCGGCTGGCTTCCAGCTTTCCGAAGAGCCTTGATACGATTTACGGCGGTGCCGAGCACATGGCCAAGATGGTGTCCGAGGCCACCGGCGGCAAGTTCCAGATCCAGGTTTTCGCCGCGGGCGAAATCGTTCCCGGTCCTGCCGTCTTTGACGCCGTCAAGGACAGCACGGTCGAAATGGCGCACACCGCCTCGTACTACTTTTTCGGCAAGGATCCAAGTTACGCCTTTGATTGCGCCATTCCATTCGGTATGACCAACCGTCAACTCGATGCCTGGATGCGGCATGGCAACGGCGGCAAGTTGATGGGGGAACTGTTTGCCAAGTCGAACATCGTCGCCATTCCCTGCGGCAACACCGGCGTGCAGATGGGCGGCTGGTTCCGCAAGGAGATCAAGACGGTCGCCGATCTGAAAGGTCTGAAGATGCGCATCGGCGGTTACGCCGGCGCCGTCATGTCCAAACTGGGCGTTGTACCGCAGCAGATTCCGGGCGGCGATATTTATCCTTCGCTCGAAAAAGGCACGATCGATGCGGCCGAGTGGGTTGGTCCGTACGATGATCAGAAGCTGGGTTTCAATAAGGTCGCCAAGTTCTACTATTACCCAGGCTGGTGGGAAGGCGGGCCACAGTTGACGGCCTACGTCGACGCCAAGAAATTCGCTGCGTTGCCGAAAGAGTATCAGGCCATTTTGAATATTGCCTGTGCCGATGCGCATGTGGACATGATGTCGAAGTACGATGCCAAGAATCCGACGGCGCTCAAGCAACTGGTTGGTTCCGGCACGGTGCTGAAGCCCTTCCCGAAGGAAGTGATGGATGCCTGCTACAAGGCGGCGATGGAGCTCTATGCTGAGACCTCGGCACAGAATCCGGGCTTCAAGAAAATCTACGACGACTACAAGAAGTTCAAGGACGATCAGAACCTCTGGTTCCGCATCGCCGAAGGTTCGTACGCGAACTACATGTATAGCGCGAAATAGTCGGCTGGCGCCAGAGGTTGCCCTCCGGCACTTCTGCGTAGCAACAAACGGGAGCAACTGCTCCCGTTTTTTTGTCCATCGAAAGTGCAGTCGAAAAAAGCCCCGCTGAAGAGCGGGGCTTAGAACTTCTGGAATTGCTTACTTCGGTTGATCCTGCTTCATCGAGTCCATGATCGCCTTGTTTGGATCTTCAGCGGCACCAGCCGGCGTTCCGGACGTTCCCGGTGGACTTTCGAGTCCTGGCGGCATGGCGGGTGCCCCGTAGTCGGAGGTCGGCATGTCGATCTTCACCGAGTCCAGATCGACCACGGCGTCCTTGTCCAGGTTCCAGCTGACCATGCCGGGGAAGGCGATAACCAGGCCAATCATGATGATCTGGATACAGACGAAGGGAATGGCACCCCAGTAGATGTCGGTCGTCTTGATCGTCGGTGGCGCCACCGAGCGCAGGTAAAAGAGTGCAAAACCGAACGGCGGGTGCATGAAAGAGGTCTGCATGTTCACCGCGAGCAATATGCCGAACCAGATCAGGTCGATGCCCAGCTTGTCGGCAACCGGCCCGAGCAGCGGCACGACGATGAACGACAGTTCGAAGAAGTCGAGGAAGAAGGCGAGCAGGAAGACCAGCACGTTGGTGACGATCAGGAAGCCAAGCTGGCCGCCGGGCAGGCCAGTCAGCAGATGCTCGACCCAGCGGTGACCATCGACGCCGTAGAAGGTCAGCGAGAAAACGCGCGCGCCGACGAGAATGAACACCACGAAGGTGGTCAGTTTGGCGGTGGTTTCCATTGCCTGCTTGAGCAGCTTTATCGACAGGCGTTTGCGCGCCATGGCCATGATCAGCGCGCCGGTCGCGCCCATCGCGCCACCCTCGGTCGGTGTGGCAATGCCGAGGAAGATGGTGCCGAGCACGAGGAAGATCAGGAACAGCGGCGGTACCAGTGTGGTCAGTACGCGGATAAACAGCTTGGCGCCGCGTAACGAGCGCGCTTCGAGCGGCAGGGCGGGCGCCCATTGCGGCTTGAAAATGGCGATCAGAATGACATAGCCGACGTAGAGTCCGGTCAGCACGAAGCCCGGCAGGAAGGCACCGGCGTACATGTCGCCGACCGATTTGCCCAACTGGTCGGCCATGATGATCAGCACCAGCGACGGCGGGATGATCTGCGCCAGTGTACCGGAGGCAGCAATAACACCCGACGCCAGTTTCTTGTCGTAGCCGTAGCGCAACATGATCGGCAGTGAGATGAGGCCCATCGAGATCACCGAGGCAGCAACGACGCCGGTGGTGGCTGCAAGCAGCGCGCCGACGAAGATCACCGCCAGTGCCAGTCCGCCACGCAGTGGGCCAAAGAGCTGGCCGATGGTATCGAGCAGGTCCTCGGCCATGCCTGATCGTTCGAGGATCAGGCCCATAAAGGTAAAGAAGGGGATGGCGAGCAGCGTATCGTTGGCCATGACGCCGAAGATACGGTCAGGTAGTGCCTGGAAGAGTTGCGGGCCAAGCAGACCGAGCTCGATGCCGATCAGGCCGAAGACCACGCCGTTGGCGGCGAGGGCGAAGGCGACGGGGAAGCCGACGAGCATGAAGATGACCATCGAGACGAAGATGATCGGCGCCATGTTGGCGATCAGAAACTCAGTCATTACAGTTCTCCCTTCTGAGCTTTGATGGCCATCGCGAGTTCTTCTTCGGGGGTTGGTGTGTGCGGTTTGTCCGTCGGATCGGGGCAAAGGCCTTGCAGAAAACCGACCTTCTTGATCAGTTCCGAGATGCCCTGCATGACGAGAAGGAAAAAGCCGACCGGTACCATCAGGCGCGCCGGCCAGAGGATAAGACCGCCGGCGTTGCTCGACATCTCATTGGTCTTCAGGGCGAGCAGGAAGATCGGCCACGACATCCACATGATGGCAATTGCCATGGGCATCAGGAAAAAGATGATGCCGAAAATGTCGATCATGGCCTGACCGCGCTTGGAGAACTTGCCGGCGATCAGGTCGATGCGCACATGCTCATTCTTCTTTAGTGTGTAGCCGGCGCCGAAAAGGAAGATCACGGCAAACAGATACCACTGGATTTCAAGAAAGGCGTTGGAGCTGTAATTGATGGTGTAACGCATGATTGCGTTGCCGCAACTGATCAGAGTAACGACCAGCACGACCCAGATGATGCTCTTGCCGACAAACTCGGTAATCGAGTCAATCAGCTGCGAGAGCTTGAGTAAAGCATTCATAAAATACCCCTCCGAAGATGGCTTGGAATGTCGGGTTTCTTGTACCCGTTGGCTTTGTCTTTACCCTGTGCTCGGATACTATCCGGCCATTAAGTAGAACACAATGCCGCGCAGGCGAGCCTGCAGAAGAAGGCGCGATTCTACACAGTTTTCTCCAGTGAAAACCGGTTTCATGATGCGAAAATGTAAATATATTTAACGAATAAACATTAATGTTATCAATGCGATAGCAAACGATCGTTTTATCAAATTGCGTAATTGAATTAATAATTATGAGACTGTCGAGAATCTGTATTGTTCGTCACGGGGAGACTGCCTGGAACGCTGAAAAGCGCTTGCAGGGGCAGCTTGATATTGCCCTGAATCCGGCTGGTCTGGCGCAGGCTGAGGCGGCGGCTCACTGGCTCTCCGGACAGCCGGTGGCGGCCCTCTACAGTAGTGATTTACAGCGCGCGCAGCAGACTGCGGCAAGTATCGCCCGTGCGCTGGGTTTGTCACCGGTGCTACTTGCCGCCATGCGCGAACGCCGCTATGGCTTGTTTGAAGGTTTGACCTATGCCGAGGCGCGTGCGCTTCATCCCTTGCTGTATCACGCATTCGAGCAGCGTGCCCCGGATTTTGCGGTGCCGGTAGGCGGTGAAAGCCTGCGTCAGTTGTATCAGCGAGTCACCGTCTGCCTTGACGAGATCGCCAGTCGGCATCCGGGACAGACCGTTGTCCTGGTAACCCACGGCGGCGTGCTCGATATCATCAATCGTTTTGTGCGCGGCAACCCGCTTGAGATGCCGCGCGACTTCCTGATCCCGAATGCGGGGATCAGTTGCGTTAGCCGCAGCGATGGCGTCTGGCAAATTGAAGCGTGGGCAGAAACCGCACATCTTTCCGCCGCCAGTCGCGACGAGTTGCCGTGACCCATGCCGACCAAGACGATTGTATGTGACTTCAAAACCTACCGCAGAGACGCGGAGATGACGCAGAGCAAGTCAAATTCATGCCCGTATTGTTTTTCTCTGCGTTTCCTCTGCGTCTCTGCGTTGGGGGTTGGTGTTTGAATGCAATCGCTTCGGCCAGCCGCTGTCACGGTACTGTCGCTACCCGTCTGCGTGCTACAATTTCTCCTTTTTTCAAGGCTTGTGAGGCACACGATGTTTTCTGCTAAAGATACCCTGGCGCAAGTTGATCCTGATCTCTGGCGAGTCGTTGAGAACGAAAATCGCCGTCAGGAAGATCATCTCGAACTGATCGCATCGGAAAACTATGTCAGCCACGCGGTAATGCAGGCGCAGGGCTCGCAGCTGACCAACAAATATGCCGAAGGCTACCCGGGCAAGCGTTATTACGGCGGCTGCGAACACGTTGATGTGGCCGAGCAGATCGCCATCGATCGCCTGAAGAAGCTGTTTGGCGCCGATTGTGCCAACGTGCAGCCAAACTCCGGTTCGCAGGCCAACCAGGCAGTGCTGATGGCTTTTGCCAAACCCGGTGACACGATCATGGGCATGAGCCTCGCCGAGGGTGGCCATCTGACGCACGGCATGCCACTCAATATGTCCGGCAAGTGGTTCAATGTGGTCGCCTACGGTCTCGACGAGAACGAAGCGATCGATTACGACAAGATGGAAGCGCTGGCACGCGAGCACAAGCCGAAGATCATCATCGCCGGTGCCTCGGCCTATTCGCTGCGCATCGATTTCGAGCGTTTCGCCAAGGTGGCCAAGGAAGTCGGCGCGATTTTCTGGGTCGATATGGCGCACTATGCCGGCCTGATCGCCGCCGGTTGCTATCCGAATCCGATTCCGTTTGCCGATGTCGTTACCTCGACCACGCACAAGACCCTGCGTGGCCCACGCGGCGGCGTCATCCTGATGAAAGCCGAGCATGAAAAGGCGATCAATTCGGCCATTTTCCCTGGTCTGCAGGGTGGTCCGTTGATGCACGTGATTGCCGCCAAGGCCGTGGCTTTCAAGGAAGCTGCGACGCCGGAGTTCCGCCATTATCAGGAGCAGGTGCTGGCCAACGCCCGTGTTCTGTCGCGCGTTCTGGCTAAAGAGCGTGGCTTGCGCATTGTTTCCGGGCGTACCGAGTCGCATGTATTCCTGATCGATCTGCGCGCCAAAAACATCACCGGCAAGGACGCAGAGACGGCGCTTGGTCGCGCGCACATCACGGTCAACAAGAACGGCATTCCGAACGATCCGCAGAAGCCGATGGTCACTTCGGGTATCCGCATCGGTTCGCCGGCGATGACGACGCGCGGCTTTACCGAGATCGAATCGGAACAGGTTGCACATCTGATTGCCGATGTACTTGACGCGCCGACCGACGAAGCTGTGCTGGCCCGGGTGCGCAAGGATGTTGCAGTGCTGTGCAAGAAGTTTCCGGTTTACGGCGCATAAAAACAGATGAAATGCCCGTTCTGCGCTGCTGATGAGACAACCGTCGCCGATACACGGATCAACGACGACGGCGATATCGTGCGGCGCAGGCGGCGTTGCCTGAGTTGTGACAAGCGTTTTACCACCTACGAGCGGGCCGAAATTCGCTTGCCGCAAGTAGTCAAGAAGAACGGTTCGCGGGTTGATTTTGATCGCGACAAGTTGTCGGCCAGTCTATGGCTGTCTTTACGCAAACGGCCGGTGACGACTGAACTCGTCGACGCAGCCATCTCCCGTATCGAGGAGAAGTTACTGGCGCTCGGCGAACGCGAAATTCCTTCGGAAAAAGTCGGCGAGATGGTCATGCGCGAGTTGAAGAAACTCGACAAGGTGGCCTATGTGCGCTTCGCTTCGGTTTATCGCAACTTCGAGGATGTCGACGAGTTTTCCGATCTGATCCGCGAAGTGTCACGCCCCGCGCAGCGGCGCCCCCGCTGAGGACGTGTGAAAAATTCAAGAACCTACCGCAGAGGCGCAGAGGCGCAGAGACAACGCAGAGAAAGTCGTCTGTTTTCTAGCACTTTCTCTGCGTCACCTTTGCGCCTCTGCGCCTCTGCGGTAGGGGCTAAGTCTTTTTTTTACAGCTTCTAACCGTATCACCGATGTACATATTTTCGGCGGACGACCACGAATTCATGGCGCGGGCGCTGCGTCTCGCCGAACACGGGCTGTTCAGCACCGCGCCGAATCCGCGTGTTGGTTGTGTCATCGTCAAGGACGGCTTGGTTGTCGGCGAAGGCTGGCACCATCGAGCCGGTGAAGCGCACGCTGAAATCAACGCCTTGCAAGCGGCTGGCGAAGCGGCCGGCGGCGCGACCGCCTACGTCACCCTTGAACCCTGCAGTCACCACGGACGGACGCCGCCATGCGCTGAAGCCTTGATTGCGGCCAGGGTAGGGCGGGTTGTCGCCGCCATGCAGGACCCCAATCCGCAGGTCGCCGGCGAAGGGCTGGCGCAGATTCGTCAGGCCGGGATCCGTGTTGAGTGCGGCTTGCTGGCCAGCGAAGCGCAGGAACTCAACATCGGCTTTGTCGCCCGCATGACGCGCGGCCGGCCGTGGTTGCGCATGAAGATGGCGGCCAGTCTTGATGGCAAAACTGCGCTGCAGAATGGTGTCAGCCAGTGGATCACCGGTCCCGCCGCAAGGCAGGACGGCCATCGCTGGCGGGCGCGTGCCTGCGCCATCCTGACCGGCATTGGTACAGTGCGTGATGACGATCCGCAACTCAATGTGCGCGATGTCGACACCTCGCGTCAGCCTCTGAAAGTGGTGGTCGATAGTCGGCTTGAACTATCGCTCGATGCGCTGGTGCTGCGTGATGGCAATGTGCTGGTTGCCGCAGCAGTGGATGATGCGGCCAGGGTTGCTGCATTGCGCCAGCTTGGCGCTGATGTCGTACTTTTGCCGGGGCCGGGTGACAAGGTGGACTTGCCGGCGCTGATGGTCGAACTGGGCCGCCGCGGGATCAACGAAGTGCATGCCGAGGCCGGTTTCAAACTCAATGGCTCGTTGCTGCAGGCAGGGCTGGTCGACGAGTTGTTGCTCTATCTCGCCCCTTGCCTGATTGGTGATGCCGCTCGCGGCATGTTCAATTTGCCGCCGCTTGAATCACTGGATGGCAAGCGGTCGCTGGTGATGCGTGATGCACGCCTGGTTGGCACCGATCTGCGCCTGCTGGCACGTTTCAGTTAACGCGGCAGACGGCGCAGGCCGGGTCCTTGCCGAATCTCACGCTGCGCCATTCCATCGATAATCCGTCGAGCAACAACAGGCGACCGACGACCGGCTCTCCTGTATCCACAATCAGTTTCAGCGCTTCGGCGGCCTGCATCGAACCAATGATGCCAGTGAGCGGTGCAAACACACCCATCACTGCGCAACGGACTTCGTCAACGTCGCTGTTTTCGGGGAACAGGCAGTGATAGCAGGGTGCGTCGGTGCGCCGTGCGTCGAATACCGAAAGCTGCCCGTCAAAACGAATCGCCGCGCCGGAAACCAGTGGGGTTTTGTGTTTTACGCAGGCGCGATTGATCGCGTGGCGGGTGGCGAAGTTGTCGCAGCAGTCAAGAACCACGTCCGCACTGGCCACCAAGGCTTCAAGACGCTCACCTGCGAGTCGTTCGGTAATGGCATCAACCCGCACTTCAGAGTTGATGCGCGCCAGTGCGGCCTGTCCGGAGAGCGCTTTTTGCTGGCCGATCCGATCCTGTGTGTGCAGGATCTGGCGTTGCAGGTTGGTCAGGTCGACGGTGTCGCCGTCGGCCAGCGTGATACGGCCAACGCCAGCCGATGCGAGATAAAGCGCCGCAGGCGAGCCGAGCCCCCCTGCGCCGATTACCAGCGCATGCGCCCTGACGATCTTTTCCTGCCCTTCGATACCGATCTGGTCGAGCAGCACATGGCGGCTGTAGCGCAGTAGTTGCTCGTCGTTCATTGGACGGGCGCGAGAGTTAAACCCACCGCAGAGGCGCAGAGGCACAGAGTGTACGCAGAGAAAAACTGAGGTAGCAGTTGCTTCCTCTGCGTTTCCTCTGCGCCTCTGCGCCTCTGCGGTAGGGGTTGAAGCATTTTTTCTCCACTAACTACTTGTATTCGCGCCACTCCGGCGGGGTGTCGTCGTGGTCGCCGTGGGGGTGTTTTTCCCAGGCCGTGACGTAGGCTTCATGCTGCGATTTTTTGAGCGGTCGGTCGGGCGCATCGAGGTTGTGTAGCTGGGTTTCCTCAATGTAGTAGATCAGCGCCCGCATCATCTTGCTCATCAGGGTGTTGTCAAGATGATAGCCCTTGTCTTCGAGCGATCCTTCGAGTTCCTCCAGCGAATGCTCACGCAGATCGTAGGCAACACCGACTGCCCGGCGCTCATTGCGCGGCTCTACTTCGAGGTGCCCGAGCTTGCCGAGATAATCGGAGGCTTCGGGCACCTGTCCCGGTGGAAACTTGGCGAACTGAATATTCCGTTCCTTGCGGATCGGCGCCGGTTTGTGAGGTGTTCCGACCGGTCGTTTCATATTCATTCCAGCTGTAGGCTTGTTACCTGCTCTGCATGATCTGCAGACCCTTGAGAAGGTTCAGCGCCTGGCCGAGCTGGTAGTCGTTCTTCGATGCCAGTTCGCGACTTGGCGGCTCGGCAGGTTCGTCGCCGCCATCCTTACCGTTGCTCGTTTTGGGCTTGGCTGGCGCCTTGCTTTGTGGCTTGGCGGGAACTTCCTTGGCTGCGCCTGGTGCTTCCTTGTCGTTGTCCAGGTGCCGTTCCAGATCCGCTTCGCGCAGACGCTGCCCAGAACTGCCATTGGCGGTTTCTTCAACAATGATGTCCGGAACAATACCCTTGGCCTGGATCGAGCGGCCCAAGGGCGTGTAGTAACGTGCAGTGGTCAACTTGATTGCCGTATTGCCGGGTAGCGGCAGGACGGTCTGTACCGAGCCCTTGCCGAAGGTCTGGGTGCCGAGGACGACAGCGCGCTTGTGATCTTGCAGTGCGCCGGCGACGATTTCGGAAGCCGATGCCGATCCGGCATTCACCAGTACGACCATCGGCACTTTGCGGGCTTCGGCCGGCAGGCTCTTGATGTAATCCTCCTTACTGCCACGCAGGTAGTCTTCAGGTGAGGCGAAGAACTGATGCTTGGCGTCAGGGGTGCGGCCATCGGTCGAGGTAACCAGCGTCTTTGGTGGCAGGAAGGCGGCGGAAACGCCGACCGCGCCGTTCAGCAGGCCGCCCGGATCATTGCGCAGGTCGAGCACGAGGCCCTTGAGCTGCCCAGGTTTGTAGAGGTCATTGAGATGCTTGACGACCGAAGCCGCCGTATTCTCCTGGAACGAGGTGATGCGCAGATAGCCGTAGCCTTCTTCAACCAGCTTCGATTTGACGCTCTGCACCTTGATCACTTCGCGTGTCAGTGTCAGCTCAAGGGGCTTGGCTTCGCCCTTACGCAGGATGCCCAGCCTGATCTGGGTTTTTGGCTTGCCGCGCATGCGCTTGACGGCCTCGGAGAGCGTTAGCCCCTTGACGATGGTGTCGTCGAGTTTGTAGATCAGGTCGCCGGATTTGACGCCGCCACGGTCAGCGGGGGTGTCCTCGATCGGTGAAACCACTTTGACCAGGCCGTCTTCCATCCCGACTTCAATGCCCAGCCCGCCGAACTCGCCTTGCGTGCCGGCTTGCAGTTCCTTGAAGGAATCGGCGTCAAGATAGCTGGAGTGCGGATCGAGGTTGGACAGCATGCCGCTGATTGCGTGGGTAATCAGTTTTTTGTCATCGATTGGCTCGACGTAGCCTTGCTTGATGGCGTTGAATACTTCGGCAAAGGTGCGCAATTCCTCGACCGGTAACGCGGTGCGGGATTCCTTGTCGGCCAGTGCCGAAAACTGCAGGCTGATCAACACGCCGCCAACCAATCCGGCGCATATCAGCCCGGCCTGTTTCCACTTACCCATCTGTATCACTCCAATGCCGACATCACTTAACGTTTACCCACTTGAGCGGGTCGAGCGGTTGCCCGAGATGACGAAGTTCAAAGTATAAACCGGATTCCGGGTTGCCACCGCTGTTGCCAACCGAGGCGACCGTATCTCCACCGCGCACCGCATCACCGACCTGTTTGAGCAGCGAATCGTTGTTGCCGTAGATCGTCAGATAGCTGTCACCGTGATCAACAATCAACAAATTGCCAAAGCCGCGCATCCAGTCGGCAAATACCACGCGCCCCCCGGCAATTGCCTTGACTTCGCTGCCCGTGCCGGCCTTGATGAACAGGCCTTTCCAGGTGCTGCCTTCTTGTCGTGCTGTACCAAAGCGGTTGCTTACGCTACCTTTTGCCGGCAGGCGCAGGCTGCCCTTCAGTCGCGCAAAGTTGCCGGACGGCGTTGCCTCCGGTGTGCGCTCGTTGGCGATTTCTGCCACGGGCTTGCCCTGTGATCTTTCACCCGGCCCACTCTCAGGACCCGGTGTGGCTGGTGCCGCCGGTTTGCGAGGGGCTGCCGGGCGCGGCACGGGTCTGGCAGCGATGATTTTGGCCAGCCGCTCGATGAGCTGTGACAGACGCTTCTCATCACGTTGCAGGTTGCCGATCTCGCGTCGCTGTGCGGCGATCCGTGCCGACACTTTTTCCAGGGTTGCTTTGCGCTGCTCGCGTTGGGCAAGCAATTTGCCGTGTTGTTCCTTTTGTCTTTCTTCAATGGCCGCCAGTTGTCCGGCGCGCTCGCGGGTGTCGGCAGCAAGCGCCTGTTTGCGCTGCAGCGTCGCCTCGATTTCATTCAGCAGCAGGCTGCGCGCGCGTCCGATGGCGGCCAGATAGTGCAGGTCGCGGGCCAGCTGGTTCGGGTCGTCGCCGTTGAGCAGCAAGTGCAAGGCGTCGGGATTGCCTTGCAGGTACTGGCGGTAAATGAGCCGTTCAAGCTGATTCTGCTGGCTGTTCAGTCGGTTTTCGAGATCGCCCGACTGGGCGCCAAGCTCTTTTAGTGTCGTCTGCAGCCCGGCACGCTGCGTTCCGAGCTGGTGCAAATCGCGCTGGGTAATTGAGATGTCGCGCTCCGCATCTTTCAGCTGATCGGCAACGTCGGCGCGCGTCCCCTCCGCGGCGGCCATCTCCTTGCGCAGCGATTCGATCTGACCGCGCAAGTCCTTCAGGTCGCCTTGTTTCTCGGCGACTTCGGCGGTGGCCGGCTTCGCTTTGGCGGCGAAGGCGGGCTGAGATAGGGTCAAGGACAACACGGCAGAAAGGGCCAAAAACTTACCGCAGAGGCGCAGAGGCGCAGAGAAAACGCAGAGGAAAACGAAAATCGCAGAACGAGAAAATTGGTGCTCTTTCTGTTTTTGATCTTCTCTGCGTTCCCTCTGTGCCTCTGTGCCTCTGCGTTGGGTGTTCGTGTTCATGCCTTGACCACAGGCTTAATTCCCCTTGGCCTGGTTGGCAACGGCGGCGGCGGCGGCTTTGGCGGCTTCCGCATCACCGAGGTAGTAGCTGCGGATCGGTTTCATGTCGTCGGTGAATTCATAGACGAGCGGGATGCCGGTCGGGATGTTGAGGTTGACGATATCGGCGTCGGAGATGTTGTCGAGATACTTGATCAGCGCGCGGATGCTGTTGCCGTGCGCGGCGACGATGACGCTCTTGCCGGATTTGACGACCGGCGCGATGGTGTCTTCCCAGTACGGGACAAAGCGCGCGACGGTGTCTTTCAGGCACTCGGTTTTCGGCAGGTGTTCGGCGGCGATGCCGGTAAAGTCAACACCGTAGCGCGCGTCAAAGCGCGGGTGGCGCGGGTCGTCGAAGTCCAGATCGGGCGGTGGCGTATCGTAGCTGCGGCGCCAGGTCAGTACCTGCGCGTCGCCGTATTTCTCGGCGGTTTCGGTCTTGTTGAGACCCTGCAGCGCACCGTAGTGACGCTCGTTGAGGCGCCACGAGCGTTGCACCGGGATCCACAGTCGATCCATTTCTTCGAGGGCGATCCACAAGGTGCGCATGGCGCGCTTGAGTACCGAGCTGAAAGCGATATCGAATTCGAAGCCGGCGTCCTTCATCAGTTGGCCGGCGGCCTTGGCCTCGTCCAGCCCCTGTGCGGTGAGGTCGACATCGGTCCAGCCGGTAAAACGGTTTTCCTTGTTCCAGGTGGATTCTCCGTGGCGGAGCAGTACGATTTTTTTCATGATTGGCGGCTGTCGTTGTTTGTAAAACGGATGGGGACTCTCGGGGAAGTCCCGGCGGGCGCCGGAACGCACTCTGCGGCAAGGAATTATTTTATAATGAATCTTTACTCTTAACGAGCCCTGCGGATCGTGGCCATCCAGACCAGTCTCATCAATAAGCAGGAGCATATTGAGCAGGCCGCACGCGCCCTCAAGTCGATATCTCATCCACTGCGCCTGAAAATTCTTTGCGTGATCGGCGATCAGGAAGCCTGCGTGCAGGAAATCGTCGAGGCGGTTGGCACCTCGCAAAGCAACATCTCGCAGCATCTGGCGATCCTGCGCGGAAAAGGCGTGTTGCTGACGCGCAAGGATGCCAACCGGGTGTATTACCGTGTCGGTGATGCCCGCACCCTGCAGTTGATCGGCATGATGCGCGAGGTTTTTTGCGGCGATTAGCCGATAATCGCTGTCCTCTCGACCGTCACCTGTTTTTCATGTTTCTTTGTTATCTTTAGCCTCGGCAGTTTTTGGAGTCTCGCTTGGAATTCATTCAACAAAATATTTATCTCGTGGCCATTGCCGTCTTCAGTGGCGCCATGTTGTTGTCCACGACCTTCCGGAGCAGCGGCGGCGCACGCTCGTTGAGCACGACTCAAGCGACCCTGTTGATCAACCGGGAAGACGCACAGTTGCTTGATGTGCGCGAGCCAGCCGAGTACGCCGCCGGGCATTTGCCGGATTCGCGTAATATTCCTGCCGCTCAGCTGGAAGCGCGGATCGGCGAACTGGAAAAACTCAAGGACAGCCCGCTGATTGTGATTTGCCAGACCGGGGTGCGTTCATCGGGTGCCTGCAATCGTCTGACCAAGCTCGGATTTGGCAAGATTCATAGTCTTGACGGCGGTATCGAGGCTTGGGTGCAGGCCGGGCTACCAATCAGGAAAGGCACGAAAAAGTGACTGAAACAGCCAACCAGGCAGGGCCTGCCCCGCGGGTGTTGATGTACTCGACGGCGGTTTGTCCGTACTGCGTGCGTGCCGAGCAGATTTTGCGTGCCCGCGGCGTGCTGGATATTGAAAAAGTGCGTATCGATCTTGACCCCGAACGCCGTGCCGAGATGATGGAAAAAACCGGCCGGCGTACCGTTCCGCAAATCTATATCGGCGATACCCATGTTGGCGGTTGCGATGATCTCGTCGCCCTTGACCACGCCGGCAAACTCGGGCCACTGCTTGCCGGCACCAGCGTTTGATCCGTCTGAAATTTCCCTTAACGATTCACTAGCAAAGAAACCATCATGAGCGACCAAGAAGCCCCGGCATTCAGCATCGAAAAACTCTATCTCAAGGACCTTTCGGTTGAAGTGCCGAATGCGCCGCAGATTTATCTCGAGCGCGAATCCCCCAACATCAACATCCAGTTGCAGACGAAAGCCCAGGGCCTTGGCGATGGCGTCTACGAAGTTGCACTGACCGTGACCGTGACCGCCAAGGTCGAAGAAAAGACGGTTTTTCTGGTTGAAGTCGGCCAGGCCGGTATTTTCCGCATTCTCAACGTGCCTGACGAGAATATGGAGCCGCTGCTGTCGATTGCCTGCCCGAATATCCTCTTCCCCTATGCCCGCGAAGTGGTTTCCGACACCGTGACACGTGCCGGTTTCGCGCCGGTAATCCTGCAACCGGTTAATTTCGAGGGCTTGTACGCCTCGCGTCTGGCGCAGGAAGAGGAAGGCGTTCCGCCAGAGGCCTCGATCCAGTAAAGGAACAATGATGACGCGACTGCTTGCGCTCCTGCTCGCCGCAGGATTTGCTCTACCGGCATTGGCTGTTGAATTCCGCACCGTCGAGATGCCAACGGTGCTTTACGACGCACCATCGCAAAAGGGCAGCAAGCTGTTCGTCATCAAACGCCACACGCCGGTTGAACTCGTGGTCAGTCTTGAGGGCTGGATCAAGGTTCGCGATGCCGAGGGCGGGCTGGCCTGGATTGAAAAGAAGAATCTCTCCGAGCGGCGTTCGCTGATCGTTATCGCCAGTCGCGCCGAGGTGCGGCAGAGTGCCGATGATGCGTCAGCGCTTGTTTTTGAGGCCGAGAAGAGTGTTTCGCTCGATTATGTCGAGACCGTGCCGGGTGGATGGGTCAAGGTTCACCATCGCGACGGGCAGGGCGGGTTTGTCCGTGCCAATCAAGTCTGGGGTCTTTGAGACGCCATGCGGCTTACTGTAATTGCCGCCGGCGCCTGGGGAACGGCACTGGCGATCGCATTCAGCGCCAGGCATCGCGTTACGCTGTGGACGCGTGAAGATGACGTCACGCAGACCATGCAGGCCGAGCGTGAGAATCGCCGCTTTCTACCCGGCCACCGTTTGCCTGATGCGCTGTTGATCGGCACCGATTTCAACGCTTCGGTGGCTGATGCCGGGTTGCTCGTGCTGGCCACGCCGCTTGCCGGGTTGCGCCCGACCCTGAGTCGTCTACGTGATGCCGGGCTGGTCAAGCCGCTGATCTGGGTGTGCAAGGGCTTGGAGGCGGAAACGGCCAAACTGCCGCATCAGATCGTTGCCGAAGAACTTGGCGCGCAAGCGCTATGTGGTGCCTTGTCTGGCCCCAGCTTTGCCGAAGAGGTTGCGCAGGGTTTGCCGACCGCTGTTTCACTGGCCGCCAACAACGCTGAATTTGCGCACGCCACGGCACTCACACTGCACAGCCCGCACTTGCGTATTTACGCCAATGACGATTTGCCCGGTGTCGAAGTCGGCGGCGCGGTGAAAAACGTGATGGCCATTGCCACCGGCATCTGCGATGGCCTCGGGCTTGGCCTCAATGCCCGTGCAGCGTTGATTACGCGTGGCCTGGCCGAAATTGCCCGGCTCGGCGAAGCGCTTGGCGGCAAGCCGCACACCTTTATGGGGCTGGCCGGCATGGGAGATTTGATCCTCACCTGTACCGGCGATCTGTCGCGCAACCGGCGTGTTGGACTGGCATTGGCGACGGGCAAGACGCTGCCGCAAATTCTTGCCGATCTGGGGCATGTCGCTGAGGGCGTCAGTACCGCACGCGAAGTCGCACGTCTGGCCACGCAACTCGGTATCGACATGCCGATCACGCAAGCCGTCGACGCCATCCTGCATCGCAACGAACCGGCGGCGGAAGCGGTCGAGAAACTGCTCAGCCGCGATCCGAAGAGCGAGACGTAAAACAAAAACAAGAGCAAAAAATCTCACCACCAGGTCACCAAGATCACCAAGTTACACCAAGAAATTCGTCAGGTTTTCTTGGTGTAACTTGGTGTCCTTTGTGCCTTGGTGGTTCGCTTTTCCTTCTTGATTAAACCCCGCCCTCAAATCCCAATTGCCGCCACGCTTCAAACACCGTCACCGCCACCGCATTGGAAAGATTCAGGCTGCGCTGGCCGGTCAGCATCGGTAGACGCAGGCGCTGCGCTTCGGGAAATTCCGCCAGCACGCTTGCCGGCAAGCCGCTCGTTTCACTGCCGAAAACAAATACGTCGTCTTCCCGAAACACCTGTGTGTCGTGCCGTATGCCGCCTCTCGTCGTCAGCGCAAACCGGCGGCGGCCGGCCAGCGCTGCCTTGCACGTCGGCCAGTCAGCATGGCGAAAGACGCGTGCGAATTCGTGGTAATCCAGCCCGGCACGCTTCAGCGCCTTGTCCTCCCAGCCGAAACCGAGCGGCTCCACCAGATGCAGTTCGGCGCCGGTGTTGGCGCACAGGCGAATGACGTTGCCCGTGTTGGGTGGAATTTCGGGTTGGTACAAAACGACAGCAAGCACGGGTCAGTTCCAAAAAATCGGTTTTGTTTTTTTCATAATCAGCTAGAATCAGGCGATTAGCGTCGTTATCTGTAAAGTTACTGGAGCTTGCAAATGGCTCGGCCGGAAAAAATTCGCCTCGGCGATCTGCTGATTCAACAGGGCCTGCTGACCGATGAGCAGCTCAAGTTCGCGCTCGATGAGCAAAAGCGCAGCGGCCGCAAGCTTGGCCGTATTGTCGTCGAAAGTTCCTTCGTTACGGAAGAGGCGATTTCGCAGGCGCTCGCCAAGCAGCTGCGTATTGCGTTTGTCGATCTCAAGCATTTCAGTCCAAAAACCGAACTTATCAGTCTCTTGCCGGAAGCGCAGGCACGGCGTTTTCGTGCGATTGTCCTCGACGAGCTCGACGGCAAATTGCGCGTTGGTTTTGTCGACCCCACGGATCTGCAAGCTTACGACGAGATTGCCCGCATCGCCAGGCGTGAGATCGATCTGGCCGTCGTTACCGAAACCCAGTTGCTGGCTTTGATTGATCGCGTCTATCGGCGCACCGAAGAAATTTCCGGTCTGGCCAAAGAGTTGACCGCCGAGATGGGCGACGTTCCAATCGAGTTCGGTGACCTGCTCGGGCTCAGTGCCGGCGCTGAAGAGGCGCCGGTCGTCAAGCTCCTGCAAACTGTTTTTGAGGAAGCGCTGCGTATGCGCGCTTCCGATATTCACATCGAGCCGCAGGAAAGATCCCTGCGTATTCGTTTTCGCATTGATGGCGTGCTGCACGTGCAGACCGAGGCCGACGCCAAGATTGCCACAGCCATGGCGCTCCGCCTCAAACTCATGTCCGGTCTGGACATCTCCGAAAAACGTCTGCCACAGGATGGCCGTTTTGCCATCAAGGTGCGTAACAGTGCGGTTGATGTTCGTATTTCGACCATGCCGACCCAGTACGGCGAGTCGGTGGTCATGCGCTTGCTCAATCAGAACACCGGATTGCTCGGTCTCGATCGCCTCAATATGCCGCCGCGCATTCTTGAGCGCTTGCGTCATTGTGTTCGCCGTCCGAGTGGCATGGTACTGGTCACCGGCCCAACCGGCAGCGGTAAAACCACCACGCTCTATGCGGCGCTTTCGGAGTTGAACACCACTGAAAAAAAGATCATCACCGTCGAAGACCCGGTCGAGTATCGACTGCCCGGCATCAATCAGGTGCAGGTGCATGAAAAAATTGAACTGACTTTCGAGCGGGTCTTGCGCTCGGCTTTGCGCCAGGATCCGGACATCGTCCTCGTCGGTGAAATGCGTGATCAGACAACGGCCGAAATCGGTATGCGGGCCGCTATTACCGGCCACATGGTGCTGTCCACCCTGCACACCAATGACGTTATCTCAACGCCGATTCGCCTGCTCGACATGGGCGTGCCGCGCTATATGGTGGCGCTCTCGCTGCAGATGGTGCTCGCCCAGCGCTTGGTGCGCGTCAGTTGTGAAAACTGTGTCGAGGTGCACACGCCGGCACCGCACGAGCATGAATGGCTGCGCTATGAGCTCGGTGACAAGATTGATTCCTACACCTACAAACAGGGGCGCGGTTGCGCGCACTGTGGCGGCACAGGATACTCGGGGCGTACCGGTGTTTATGAAATGCTCGAAATGACCAATGAACTGGTCGAGTCGATCAATCGTGACGATACCGGTGATTTCGTGCAGACCGCGCGCAAACAGATGGCCGGAGAAACCCTGCGCCGTGATGCCGTACGGCTCGTTGTGCAGGGTCGGACGACAATTGACGAAGCGATGCGGATCAGTAATCAGTTTGAAGATTGAGCATGCCAAACTTTGAATACAAAGGGCGTAATTCCGGTGGGCAGCTTGTCGAGGGCGTGCTTGAGGGGGCGACTTCGGGTGCGGTGGCCGATCTGTTGCTCGGGCAAGGGTTGATACCTATCGAGATTCTTGAATCCCGGGCGTCTGTGGGCAAGGCGTCGACAAATATTGGCATCACGCTGTTCAAGCCCCGGACGACACACATCGACATCCTGCTTTTCAGCAGGCAATTGCATACCCTCCTCAAGGCCGGGGTGCCGATCATGCGCGCGCTTGGAGGCTTGCAGGAGGCGGCGATCAATCCGGCGATGAAGGATGTGATCAAGGATGTTCGCGAGAGCCTTGAGGGTGGGCGTGAGTTGTCTGCCGGTCTGGCACGTCATCCCCGGGTGTTTTCACCATTTTATCTTTCGATGGTCAAAGTCGGCGAAATGACCGGCCTGCTTGAAGAGATATTCATGCGCCTCTTCGTGCATCTTGAATTTGAGCGTTACATGCGCGAACAGGTCAAGTCGGCGCTGCGCTATCCGAGCTTCGTGGTGATGGCGATGGCTGCCGCAATTGTTATTATCAATCTTTTTGTCATACCGGCTTTTGCCAAGGTGTTTGCCGGATTTGGTGCCGAGTTGCCGCTGATGACGCGTATCCTGCTTGGCTTTTCCGAATTCATGACCACCTATTGGCCACACCTGCTCGCCGTGTTGGCAGGCTGTATTTTTGTTTTTCGACGCTGGGTCGGCACGGTCAAGGGGCGGCACGACTGGGAAGGGATCGCGCTACGCATCCCGATTGCCGGGAAAATTCTGCACAAGGCCGCACTGGCACGATTCGCCCGCAGTTTTGCGCTCGGCATGCGCAGTGGTGTGCCGGTCATGCAGGCCTTGTCAAACTCGGCGCAGACGGTCGATAACAGTTATATCGCTCGCCGGATCGAGGGGATGCGCGATGGGGTAGAGCGGGGCGAAAGCATTTTGCGGGCAGCGATCTCTACCGCCATCTTTACCCCGGTCGTCCTGCAGATGATCGCCGTTGGTGAAGAATCCGGCGCAATTGACGAGATGATGGAAGAAATTGGCGGCATGTATCAGCAGGAGGTTGAATACGAACTCAAGACGCTGGGCCAGCAGATCGAACCGATCCTGATCGTCAGCCTGGGGATTCTGGTGCTGATTCTGGCGCTTGGCGTGTTCCTCCCGATGTGGGATCTTGGCAAGGTTGCGATCAAGAAATAGCCGGGCAGCCGGCGCCGTACGTTTCGACGTGCTGGTGACCGTTGTGCTCATCTTTATTTTGCTTGGGGTCTTGTTTGACCGGCTGGCCGAAGCTCAGCGTGCTTCTGAGCGAACGATCGTGGATATTGAAGTGGCGGCACTGCGTACCGAGCTGCAACTCGCGGTGGCCAGCCGGGTGGCGCGTGGCGAAGAGGCACAGCTGCACGGCTGGCCAGGTCGCAACCCCGTGGCGCTGGCCTGGGGGGAAACGAACGCTGAGCCGCAAACTGGCGTCGCCTCGCTGACCGGGCCGTGGCAGTGGAATGCGGCGGACGGGGTGCTGGCGTATTCTTATCGCGGCGGCGGGTGTCTGCAGCTGCGTCTGGCACGGGTAAAACCGGGGCAGGTAATCGGCTGGTCGCTCGGTAGCGGGCTGCTACTGGTACCGATGCAAAAAGAAAAGCGCTGTTAAGTGTTAAAAAATGCCTGTTGTTGTCGATATACTTGGGTGTAGCCTCTAACTATTACTTTGGGAGTAGAGCATGCGCGCTATTCGTATCCACCGCCGGGTCAGCGGTTTTACGCTGATCGAACTGATTGTCGTGATCATCATCATGGCGATTCTTGCGGCCGTGGCGTTGCCGCGCTTCACCAATTTGCAGCGTGATGCACGCATTGCCAAGCTTAATGCCGTGCGCGGCAGCGTGGCAGCATCCGCTGCCCTGGTGCATGCGACCGTACTGTCGCGCAACGGGGTGGCTGACGCTGCCGTCTGTCCTGCCGGAGGTGGCGGGCCGGCCGACAATTCGAGCACGGCAACCGGCACGCTGTGTACCGAAGCCGGTTTGGCAAGCATGGTTTACGGTTATCCGGCGGGTGCTGCTGTCGGCGGCAACGGGATTCTCTCGGTCGCCGGGCTGACCACAACTTTCAATCCTTCGGCCGCCGATGTTGCTGCCGAGGGCTATACCTATTCGGCTGCAGCCGGGATGTCGACCTTTGGCGTCACGGGGGCGCCGGTTGCAGCGAATTGCTTCTTTACCTATACCCAGCCGGCGGCGGCCAATACTGCCCCGCTGATTTCTGCTGTTACTACGACCGGTTGTTGATTCAATTTAAGGAGACGCAAATGAAAGCCACTAAACAACAAGGTTTTACCCTGATCGAGCTGATCGTCGTTATCGTCATTCTCGGTATTCTGTCGGCAACGGCGTTGCCGAAGTTCGTCGATCTCGGAACGGATGCACGCAAGGCGGTGCTGAGCGGTGTTGAGGGCTCGATGCGCGGGGCGAACAGCATGCTTTATGGTAAAGCGGCGGCGGCAGGGGCGCTGACGGCAGGCCCTACAAACATCTCTGCTGCTGGCGCTAACGTGAGTACGGCTTGGGGCTATGCGGCGAACGCTACCGAGCTTGCCAAGGTGATGGATATTTCTTCCACCGTTTCCGTGGTTGCGGGGGCGTTTCAGGTCTCTGGCGGTACGCTTGCGAGCAATTGCCAGATAGCCTATACCGCAGCGACCAGTGCGACCGTGCCACCGGTCTATACTTCGACGGGTGGTGGCAGCGGCTGCTAAGCCCCGCTTGTCATTCGACCCCGGATGGTGGCGCTGATGCAGGGTTTTTTATCCCGGCTACAGCGTCCGGGAAACCAGAAGCCCGGACGCGAGTCCGGGTTTTTTGTTGCGCACAGCCGAGGCTTTACGCTGGTTGAGCTGGTCGTCGTCATCGTTGTTGCCGGGATACTGGCGGCGGTGGTGGCGCCGCGTTTTACCGGCGAAACAGGGTTTGAAGGGCGCGGTTTGCGCGATGAGACCGCTACAGCACTGCGTTTTGCGCAGAAATCGGCGATCGCTTCCCGGCGCTGGGTGTGTCTGTCTTTTACGCCAAACGGTGTGATGCCGGCCGGCATGACCGCGAAGGTAGCGACGACGTTCTCCGTCGCGGCCAATTGCGACCCCACACATCCGGCGTTGCCCGGCCCCGCGGGTGGCGCGTTGGCGGTCGTGGCGCGCAGTGCTGCCTATTCGGCGCAACCGGGAACGACACTGGCGTTCGGTCCGCTTGGCCGACCAACGCTTGGCACGACGATTTCGATTCAGGGTTTGCCGGCGAGCCTTGATCTCATCGTCGATGCAGAGACCGGCTATGTGCGCTAACCCGCATCGTTGGGGTGCCGCGCCGGTCTGGTCGACTTCGCCGGAGATCCGTCAGCGTGGGGTGTCGCTGATCGAATTGATCGTTTTCATCATCATTGTCAGCGTGGGTGTCGTTGGCCTGATCAGCGTCACCGGTTCGCTCAACCGCTCCAGCGCCGACCCGATGCTGCGCAAGCAAATGGTTGCCATTGCCGAGTCGCTGCTCAACGAAGTGCTGCATCAGCCTTTTACCTACTGCGACCCGGATGATGCCCAGGTATCGACGGCAACCAGCGCCGTTGTTGGCGCAGCCGGTTGTGCGGTTCGGGTGGAGGCCCTGGGGCCTGACACCGCGTTTGGCACGCAGCTCAATGCCGAAACCCGTTACCAGAACCTGAATGGCGGAAATTCGCCGTTCGACAACGTCAACGATTACAACGGATTTGCGATGCCCGATGCAAATTGCGCCGGGGTCTGTGATGCGCAGGACAGTACGGTACCGATTGCCGCGCTGGCCGGCTATGCTGCGACGGTTGCAATCGCGCCGGCGGGTGCTGCTTTTAGCGTCGCGGCCGATGCGGCTTTGCAGGTCACGGTTACCGTCACGCGTGCCGGGCAGGATAATTTCGTACTCACTGGTTACCGGTTCCGTTATGCGCCCCGCAATTAGCCCTTCCACGCGGCGAGCACAGCGGGGCGTGACCCTGATCGAGATGCTTGTTGCCATCGTGGTGACCGGTATTTTGCTGGCGTTGGTCGGCATGTTTACGCGCAATCAGATCACCGGCTATTTCGACGTGGCGGCGCGTGCTGAACTGGCCGATACCGCAGATACGGCTTTGCGGCGTATTGCGCGCGACCTGCAGGCGGCGCTGCCAAACAGTGTCCGGGTCGATCCAACCAACAGTTTTCTGGAATTCATTCCGATCCGGGATGGTGGTCGCTACCGTGCGGATCTGCCCGGAAATTTTCTGGATTTTTCGATCGCCGATGCCTCATTCGACGTTCTTGGTCCACCAGTAACCGTCGTCGCAGGCGATAGCCTCGTTGTTTACAATCTGGGCATTCCGGGGGCCAGTGCCTATGAGGTCGCGCCCTTGACGAATCGCCGTCTGGCCACGGCTGGTGGCGCTTCCGTCACCTTTACGTCGGTTGCCGGTTCGCCGCTGCCGTTTTCGTCGCCGAGCAGCCGCTTCCAGATCGTTACTACGCCGGTCTCGTATGTCTGTGCGGCCGGTCGTCTGTTGCGCTATGCGGGTTATGGCTACCCCAGCCCGGCGACGCTGACTGCAACAACGGCATTTGGTGCAACGGCTCCCGCCGTGCTGGCGACCAATGTGAGCGCCTGCACTTTTGCCTATGCGCCTGGTGTGTTGCAGCGGAATGGTCTCGTTTCCATCAGCCTGACGTTGACGCACCCGACGACTGGTGAAACGGTGACCTTGTATCATCAGGTCGATGTGGTGAATACACCATGAATTCACGGACCCTTTCAAACACCTCCTTGCGCCACCTTCAGTCCGGGGTGTCGATCATTACAGCGATATTTCTGCTGTTGCTTTTTTCCGGGCTGGCCGCGTTCATGGCGAGCCTGGTAAGTTCGTCCCATATTTCTTCCGCGCAGGATGCGATCGGTGCGCGAACGTATCAGGTCGCACAGGCGGGGGTGGATTGGGGACTGTTCCAGCTTGATCCGAACGGGGACACTGCGGCCTTGCCTGACTGTTTTGCAACCAATACGACGGTGCTGCCGACGGCCATTCCGGGTTACACCGTATCGGTAGCGTGTACGCGTTACCCCCTGGCCCCCGCGGTTTCCTATGATGAGGCGGGTCGAACGATCCGGATTTTCGAAATAACCGCCACGGCAACTGCGGTCGGTTCGTCGCCTGTCGTCGTCGAACGGCAGGCTTCGGTGCGTGTCGAGAAGTGTCGCGACGCCAGTCTGCTGGTTGCGCCTTTCGATTGCTGAGCGAATGAACACAAGCTGACGTGATGAATAAGAGGCGTCCTCGGGAGACTGTAATGAATATCGGCAAACTTGCTCGCCTGCTTTGTGTTCTGGTGCTGGCCGCACCCCTGCAGGCGACTGCAGTGACTTACGTGATGGATACGATCGTTGCCAACTGGATTGACTCCAGCACCCACAACAAAATTACCTCGGTCAGCGCGCCCTACAAATTCACCGGCACCGGTTGCGGAACGGCGCCACCAACGCTCGATGACGTGATCAGCGACTCGATTCCGATTGGTTTCAACTTCATGTACGGCGGTGTTGTTTTCAGCAACCTGCGTGTCATGAGCAATGGTCGCCTGCAGTTCGGGAATACGACCTGCGGCTCGGGAACCCAGAATATCGGGCCGCCACAGACGTTTCCGTACGGTTATCCCGATGCCAACATGAACTACACGATGCGCATCTACGGCGGCGACCTGGATGCGACGCTGAAGAAAAGTGCGGCAACAGATCCCCTGGACTCGGTCAATGCTTACCCGACCACCTGCACCAGTCGTGCGTCCTGCTATATCAGTTATGCCCTCACCGGTACTGCACCGAATCGCAGTTTTGTCGTGACCTGGAACAATGTTCCCGAGTGGGTCAATAACACGCAGACCGCCGGTAACTTCAACTTGCAGATCATCCTGCAGGAGAACGGTGAGTTCATCTATCAGTTCGGTGTGACCAACTATGCCAGCACCGGTCGTGCGCAGGTCGGCTGGCAGGTCGATACGCAGGACTACGAGGCGTCGGCCGTCGGCCTGCCGGCATCCGGCACCGCTTTCAAATACTACATCCCGCGGCCGGTCGCCGAGTACCGGATGGAGCAGTCGCTCTGGAGCGGCACGGCGGGCGAGGTTCTCGATAGCAGCGGTAATGCCCGGCATGCGTCACGGCTCGTGGTCGGGATGGGTGTGGTCGCGCCGCAGACTGTGCCCAACGCCGCCGGATACATCTGCCGCGGGGCGAATATTTCTGTCAATCCCGGTCCCGCACCGAGCGCCGACTTCATCGGGGCGATTGCTACGCCACTCAATATGGCCACGGACGTGGGCAGCGCCGGAACCATCAGTTTCTGGTACAAGCCGGTCAGCGCGGCGACCTGGACCGGCGTTACCGCCGTGCCGGCGATGTTGTTCGACGCGACAACGGCCAGTGGCGAGTATTTTTATCTGGCAAAAACGAAGAGTGGCGCGACCGCGCAATTGCGCTTTGTCGTTCGTGACAGCCTCGGGAATACTCGCGTTGCAACGGCCGCGGCGCCGACGCTCAACGCGTCAGGGTCGGCGCATATCGGTGTGACCTGGAGCTTTAATCCGCTGGCCGCGGCCAATTCCGATTTTGTCCGCATCTACGTCAATGGTGTCAAGGCGGGTGAGTCGACGTTCACTACGGCAGCAGGGATTTCTCCTGCCCTGGGCAGCTTGTACATTGGCGATAACCGCAGCAGCTTCGTGGAAAATGCACTTTACGGCAACGCCGCCAACGGCGTGATTGATGAGTTTCGTGTGTATAACTATGCGGGGGCGCTCGGCCTGATCCTGCGTGACATGAACCAGGCCAATGTCTGCCTTGATCACTATGCGATCCAGCATGCGGGTACCGGCTTTACCTGTACCCCCAACCAGGTGACTGTGCAGACCCATACAGGTGGCCACGGGCTGGTGATCATGCCGAACAACACGACCATGGTTCGTTTGAAGACCAGCACCGGGGTCGGTGACTGGTCGCTGATCAGCGGGTACGGGGTGTTGAACAACGGGGCTGCCAATGATGGCGATGCCACCTACATTTTCAACGGCGAGTATCAGGCAGTGTTCGGTCTGACGCATCCCGTTTCGGGCACCGTCAATATCAGTGTCACCGACGGACAGATCATTGAGCTTGCGGGTGAGGATCCGGACCTCGTCTTGTCCAGTTGCGGTACGACTGCTGCGTTCAATGCCTGTGAGAAAACTGCAGTGCAGTGCGTTCCACAGAAACCGCCGGTCAACAAGTACGATCATCTATTCACCAAGCTGGCAACAACCGCATTTGACCTCGATTTTGTTGCCCTGAAAAATGACGGGACGCTGGACACCGGCTTCAATGGTCAGGCGAGCGTCAGTCTGCTGGCCAATTTGTCGAATGTCGCGATCAACAGCTCGACAAATTGTCCAACTGCAGCATCCGCCTCGACCGTGTCACTCGGTACGTTGACTTTTAGTGCCGGGCGGGCGACCAAAAATGTTGGTGCGGCAGCTTTCAGTAGCGTTGCGCCAAACTACAGCGCGTACAAGGACGTTCGCGTCAATTTTGCTTGTGACGTGGCCAATTGCGGGCAGGTGATCAATGTCTGCTCGAGTGACAATTTTTCAGTTCGCCCGCAAGGCTTCACCGTCGGTGTGACAAAAACAGACGCCAGTGCGTTGAACAACGCTTCCTTCTCTGCCGGAACGCCGTCCTTGCGAGCCGGCGATGATTTCCTGATTACGGCAACCGCCGTGGCTGGTTACAACGGTGCGCCGACCATTATCCGTACCGTCGGGGCGCAGACAATCGCGTCGCATTTGTCGGCGACTGATTATGTTGGCAACCTGCGTGACGCTTCGGGCAGCAGCACCGTCTCCCTTGGCTCGGCGACGGTGACGAGCGGTCTGTCAACCGGAACGCTCCAGTATCACGATTACGGGCAGTTCCGCTTGAAGGCAGGCGCCGTGCGCGACAGCGTCTTTGCCGCAGCCGACGGCGGGAACGGTGATTGTGTACTCGGCAGCACTTCGAATACTGCCAGCGGCGGACAGTTCGGCTGCGATGTGGCCAATCAGGCTGATACCGGCCTGTTCGGGCGTTTTTATCCGAGTTATTTTGCCGTTGCCGGTACGCTGACCCCGGCTTGTGCAGGCGGTACCTTCAGCTATTTTGGCCAGCCTTTTACGCTGAATTACACCGTGTCGGCGATGAGCTTTCCCAATCCGCAACTGGTGGATACGACGGTAATGACACGCTATGGCGCGGGTACGGTGAGTGTGGTTGCCTATGATGGCAGCGCATTGGTTGATTTGTCCGGCAATATTCGCGACGCGGCGACGGGCGTCAATCGGGCGGATGTCGGGGCCTGGGCTAATGGTGTCTTTTCGCCGACTGCGACAAGCGATGCGTACACACGCGGCGTTCCCGCTGCGCCCGTGGTCGCCGGCTATGTGGCGATTAGTGCAACCGGGCCGGACGGGGTGATCGTTCAGCGTGCCACGGGCTCCAAGACGATCGCCGACGACAGAAATTTCAAGGCGGGAACGCCCGCCTGTGCCGCCGCCTGCACGCATAAAAAAGTTGCCGGCGTACCGACGCGCTTCCGTTACGGCCGCCTGTCGCTGGGCAATGCCTACGGTTCGGAGCTGCTTGACTTGCCGATTCCGCTGCAGGCCCAATACTGGGCTGCCGCGGGGTATTACGTTACGAATCGCGACGATGTCTGCACGGCAATTAATCCGTCAAGCATCAAGCTTGCGGGGTTTTCACAGAATCTGGCTGCCTGTGAAACGCAGTTCTCGCCGACCGGCTTACAGACGCTGGTCGGCGGCAAGCTGCCGTTACGGATGACGCGTCCTGGCGCGGGCAATAATGGCGGGGTTGGGCTGGAGTTGAATATTGGCAGTGTCGCTGCGGGGACAACCTGTGTTGCGGCCGCCTCATCGCCTGCAACGGCCGCCAGTTTGCCGTGGTTTGGTATCGTCAATCCGGCTGCCCGGGCAAGCTTTGGCGCATTCAAAACGCCGTTGATCTATCGCCGTGAAGTGTATTGAGGGCTGTTTTTGTGGTGTATCACCACCCGTGGCGCTTGCTTTGGTATTCTGGCCGGTATTTGAGGAATATTTCCTTGTTATTTAGCTAGTTAAAAAGTATCCTTCAACTAAATTGTGAGTATGGGCAAAGGGATGCTTTCATTTCTTTCCGTTCGACGTGAGCCTGGCTGGATGGCCGTGTTGCCGCTTGGCGACCGTATTGCGCTTGCCCATGTGGTGCGCGGCGTTGGTGTCCGGCCGGAAATTCGCATGCTTGACTCTTTTCGAATTGAAACCAGCAGTGTCGAGGCGCTGCAGCGGCTGCGTCGTGCGCGCCGGCTCAAGGCGTATGCCTGCACGACCTTGATGGCGACAGGCGAATATTCCCTGTCACAGCTTGACGCACCAAACGTACCACTGACCGAGCGCAAGGAAGCCGTGCGCTGGGCGCTCAAGGGTGTGGTTGACTACCCGGTCGATCGGGCCTGTATCGATGTGCTCGAAATTCCGATGGACGCAGGCGGCACCGGGCGGCAGGCGAGTGTTTTTGGGGTTTCTGCCGCCGATGGCGTTGTTGTGGCGCGGGCCCGTCCGTTTGCCGAGGCAGGGGTATCGCTGGCGGCAATTGATATTCCGGAGTTGGCACAGCGCAATGTGGCCGCACTTTTTGAGGATGAAAACCGGGGTCTCGCATTTTTGCGCCTCGATGAATCCGGTGGCCTGCTAACCCTGACCTTCCACGGCGAACTGATTGCTGCACGGCGGGTTGAAGTCTCGGCCGTGCAACTGGCGGACGGCGATCCGGCCCGGCGGACGCAGGCGATGGAGCGGTTGGTGCTCGATCTGCAACGGAGTCTTGATAATTTTGATCGGCAGTACAGCTTCATCCCGATTTCGAAACTGGTGGCTGCCGCCTATCCGCCGGTTGAAGATCTCGCTTCGGGGCTGGCCGAAAGTCTCTATGTTCCCGTGGTGCCGATGGATATGGCGCAGGTGATCGATTTTCATGCGGTACCCGAGTTGCGTGATACGCATCGCCAGGCCATGAATCTGTTGCTGATCGGTGCGGCGCTGCGCACCGGCGAGGTGAACGAATGACGCAGCAGATCAATCTTTACGAAGCGCGCTTGCGGCCACGTCATGAGGCGGCGACGGCGCGCAATTTCGGTATCGGTGCCGTAGCCCTGTTTTGCATAATGAGTTTTTCTGCGGCTTATACCCGCATTGCCGCAGACCGGAGCGTGGCGGAGCTGGCGACGCTGCAGGCCGAGGTGCGTGCCGAGCAGGAGCGTTTGACCGCGCTGGCAAAAACCGTTGCCGAACGTACGGTGACGCCCTCCCTGGCGGCAGAACTGGCGAAATCACGCAGTCTTCTTCTGGCGCGGCAGGAGGTCATGGATGTCCTCGTCTCGGGCCGGATCGGGAATGTTGAGGGCTTCTCCGGCGTGATGTTTGGTTTTGCTCGTCAGGCGCAGTCGGATGTCTGGCTGACCGGCTTCTCGGTAACCGGTGGCGGCGAGGAGGTTGAAATTCGCGGACGTCTGCTTGATCCGACGAAGCTTCCGGCTTATGTTCAGCGACTGAGCAGCGAGCCGGTCTTTCGTGGCCGTCGTTTTGCAACGCTGGATATGCGTAGTGTCGAGCCCGAGGCGCCGAAAGCTGAAGTGGTAGTTGCCGCTCAGCCGGCGGTCAAGCCCGTTGTGCCAGTGCCCCCGCAGCCCCGATATGTTGAGTTTTCCTTGCGTTCGGCGCATGCAGTCAGCAGCCTTGCCAAGGAATCCGGCACTGCCGGCGGGGGGCAGCAATGAAAGCGCTCTGGTTGAAATATGCATCCCGCTACGACGCCTTGTCCGAGCGCGAGCGGTGGATGCTTCTGGTGGCAGTGTTCGGGGCGATTCTGGCGATCGGGCTGATGATGTTTATTGACCCTGCGACGAAGCGTGCGACGTCAGCAGAGCGTGCAAGCATCGAGCAGCGCCGCCAGCTTGATGACCTGAAGGCGCAGCTGCTTGCGTTGCAGTCGCCGGGGCAGGATCCTGATGTGGCAGTGCGTCTGGAGCTGGATGGGTTGAAGCAGAAACTGGGCGAGCTTGGCACCCGCTTTTCAGCGATGGAGAGCACCCTGGTTCCGCCGGAGCGCATGCCGACACTGCTTGAGGCGCTGATTGGCCGGAACAGCGGCTTGCGCCTGGTCAGCCTTCGTACTTTGCCGGTTACGCCGGTGCTCGACAAGGGCGCGGCAAAAGCCGTGGAAGGTAGTGCTTCGGTCGAGGTTCTGCCGGCTGCCGGCCTCTATAAACATGGTGTTGAAATCCGCTTGGAGGGGGGCTATCAGGATTTGGCGGCCTATCTGGCGCGTCTTGAACAGTCGCCGCAGAAACTGTTGTGGAGCAGCGCATCACTGTCAGCGGACAAGCATCCGAAGCTGATGCTGACACTAACCGTATTCACCCTGAGTCTGGATCGAACGTGGCTGATCGTCTGATTTACTGTTTCGCGCTCTTGTGCGTGGCCATGCCGGCAGTTGCGCAGAGCGGGTTGGTCGATCCGACGCGTCCGCCGTTTGGCATGGCAGGAGACGCCGCGAGCCTTGCCGAAATCGGTGGCCCGGTCCTGCAGTCAGTCAGGATTCCAAAAAAGGGCAAACCGATGGCGGTGATTGGTGGGCAGCAAGTATTGCTCGGCGAGATGTACGGAGACAGTCGCCTGACTTCTCTGACCGAACGCGAAGCCGTGCTCGAGGGGCCGGGCGGAATCGAGCGCTTGCGCCTGACGCCGGGTATTGAAAAAACGAATATTGTTGTGAAGTCTCCTGTTGCCAAAAGCGCGCAGAGCAGAGGTAAACCATGAAATCCCGATCAAATTTTCTGGCGGCGCTGATCACGCTGTTTCTGGCAGGATGCGCTTCACATCAGACGAATCCGGGAGGAACCTTCGACCGGATCAGTCAGGAACTGAAGGATGCGTCTGCAACTCGCTCGAAGAGCGCGGAAGACGCCTTGAATCAGGCGATGCTGCCGCCTCTCCAGGTGGACTTGCCGGTCTCGGCGAAGAGTGTTGAGCCGCGCTTTGATCTGGCAGTGAGCAATGCGCCAGCCAATCAGGTATTCATGGCGCTGGTTACCGGTACCCGCTACAGCATGCTGCTGGCGCCGGACGTGAGCGGCACGGTGACGGTCAATCTGAAGAACGTGTCGGTGCGCGAGGCGCTGGAAACGCTACGCGAGCTGTATGGTTACGAATTCAAGTATCAGGGAACGCGCATCTATATCCAGTCGAATGCGATGCAAACACGGATGTTCCAGATCAACTATCTGGCGGGGCGGCGGCAAGGGCAGTCCGACGTGCGCGTATCGTCAAGCTCGATCACGGCAAATACAGCGACCAGTGCGGCAACCACTGGGGCGACGGGTTCGGTGTCGCCGACGGGCGCAAGCGGCGCAAGCAGTGGTTCTGCGAACATCGGAAGCCGTATCTCGACCTCTTCGGACAGCGATTTCTGGCGCGAACTGGGGCAGGCACTAGCCGCCATCATCGGGACGCAGGACGGACGTAGCGTTATTCTTAATCCGGGGTCGGGCGTCGTGCTGGTCAAGGCATTTCCTTCCGACATTCGTGCCGTGGAGAGCTATCTGAGAGCGACCCAGGTGATCGTCGAACGCCAGGTAATGCTTGAAGCCAAGATTCTGGAAGTCTCGCTCAGTGAGGAGTTTCAGGCCGGGGTCAATTGGTCTGCCTTCGGCGGCTCCAATAATCGCTATGGTATCGGTGTCGTGGCGCCGGGTTCGACGCTGAACACGACTGGCGCGGTGTCGGCAAGCGGCGTCTCAATGACCCCAGGGGCCGCCGGAGCAGTTGCTGCAACGGCGATTGGCAAAGGGTTTTTCGGGCTCGCTTTCCAGACTGCAAATTTTGCATCCTTGCTGAATTTCCTTGAGTCGCAGGGTAATGTTCAGGTGCTTTCGAGTCCGCGTATTGCCACGATAAATAACCAGAAAGCCGTGCTCAAGGTCGGAACGGACGAGTTCTACGTCACTAACGTCAGCACGACGACGACGACGAGCGGAACGAGCAACATTACGACACCGACCATCACCCTGCAGCCATTTTTCTCCGGTATCGCGCTGGACGTGACGCCGCAGATTGATGACGGCAACAACATCATTCTGCACGTGCATCCAACCATTAGCGTGGTCGTTGATAAACAGAAGACTATCGATCTCGGCACCCTTGGCGCGTTCATTCTTCCGCTGGCTTCGAGTACCGTCAATGAAACCGACAGCGTGGTTCGGGTACAGGATGGCAATATCGTTGCCATCGGTGGTTTGATGAAGCAGGAACAGTCTTCGGATCGCAATGGTTTACCGGGGGCGAGCAGCGTTTCCGGTATTGGTGCGCTGTTCGGTCAGCGTTCCAGCCTGCTGAGAAAGCGTGAGCTGGTTATCCTGATCAAGCCCACCGTCATTCGCAATGAGTCAAGCTGGAAGGATGATCTCGCCGACACGCAAAACCGGCTCGAACAGCTTGACCCGCGTACGGGCCGGCCACAATGAGGCCATTGCGGAGTTGAGCTTGTATCTGCACCACTTCGGGCTGACAGAGCTACCCTTCAGCATCACACCGGATACGAGTTTCATCTATTCGCTGCAGATGCATCAGGAGGCGCTCAATACCTTGCTGCTGGCCCTCAATGGTGGTGAGGGGTTTGTCAAGATCAGCGGTGAAGTGGGTACGGGGAAAACGCTGCTCTGCCGACGTCTTCTGCAAACGCTGGACGCGAGCTGGGTGACCGCTTATTTGCCGAATCCTAATCTCGATGCCAATACGCTATTTCGTGCCTTGGCCGAAGAGCTGGGGGTCAGGGACGCTGCAGATCTCGACCAATACCACTTGCTGCGCCGGATCAACCTCGCCTTGCTTGATTTTGCGCGGGCCAAAAAGCGTGTGGTTGTTTGTATCGATGAGGCACAAGCTATGCCGATCGAGACCCTCGAAGCCTTACGCCTGCTTTCAAATTTTGAGACGGAGAAACGCAAGTTGCTGCAGATCGTTCTTTTTGGTCAGCCGGAGCTCGACGAAAAACTGCATCGGCCCGAGGTGCGCCAGTTGTTGCAGCGGATTGCATTTCATTACCGCCTGGGCAGTCTGAAAAAGAGCGAGCTTGAGTATTACCTTGCACACCGCCTGCGTGTTGCCGGTTTTCGCGGCGAGACCTTGTTCACTCCCGCAGCAACGCGCGCCTTGCATCGTGCAAGCGGTGGCACCCCCCGCCTGGTGAATATTCTCGCCCACAAGGCATTGCTTGCTGTTTTTGGCGAAGGACGACAACAGGCCAAGGTACGGCACGTACGTCTGGCGGCAAAAGATACCGAAGGTGCAGGACGTTCTGGGTGGTTGTGGTGATGGAATGGTTGGAAAGACCGTGATGGATTTTCAATGAGCCTGGTTAACCAGATGCTGCAGGATCTCGATTCGCGTCGGGCGGCTGACGGGCCGAAATCCGGTTTGCCCAACGACGTGCGGCCCTTGCCGGCTGTGCGGCGATCCGGTATGCCTCTGGTTGTGGTGGGGGGGGTAGTTCTGCTTGCTGTGGCGCTCTGGTTTTTGTGGCAGGCAGTCGATTCGTCGAGCCGCCCGGAGCGGCGAAGCGAGGGGCTCGCCGTGGTGCAGCCCATCCCGCCAAGCGAGACCCAAACACCTGTAATGCCTTCGTCGCAACCCGTTCCGGCCGCTGCCACCGGGGATGTGGTAGCCGCTGCGCCGGCCGCGTCTTCCGACGTTTCTGCCGAGTCTGACGAGTCCCGTTTGCGCCTCACAACTTCACTGCGTATCTTGCCTGACGAAGTGCCAGCCGTGCGTCGAGAGCTTCCGGTCGTGCCGCCCCGGGCGGCCACACCGATCGTCGCGATGGCTGCAACTCCCGCTCCCTCGGCAAAGGCGCCGGGGGCTGTATTGATCGAAAAGTCGACGCCATCAGGCGCGCTCCATGAGCGTGCTGAAAATGAGTATCGCAAGGCTTTGTCTGCACTTAATGCCGGTCGGTCGAGCGAGGCGATGGATGGTTTGCGAACCGCGCTCAAACAGGATGGCGAACATAGTGCTTCCCGCCAGCTGCTGTTCAAATTGCTGGTCGAAAACAAGCGTTTTGACGAGGCGGCGGATCTGTTGCGCGAAGGTTTGCAGTTGCAGCCGGCGCAATTGTCCTGGGCGATGAGTCTGGCGCGTTTGCAGGTCGATCGCGGGGATCTGCCTGGTGCCTGGCGAAGCTTGCAACAGTCGCTATCTTTTGCGGCGAATAGTGCCGAGTACCAAGGTTTTTCGGCACATGTTCTACAACGCCTCGGGCGTAGCAAAGAAGCGGTTGAATACTATCAGTCAGCTACCCGTCTGGCGCCGGCTGAGGGGCGCTGGTGGCTGGGTCTCGGGCTCGCCCTTGAGTCTGATGGTCACGTTGCAGAGGCGCGCGACGCACTGTTACGTGCTCGTGCAAGCGGTACGCTCAACGCCGAGTTGAACGCGCTGGTTGATCAAAAATTGCGCTAGCGTTGCGGAACTGCTTCGGTCAATTGCGCGAGCAGGATTTGCAATTCCGGATAGGTTGTTTTGAGTTCCGTCAGTTCATTGATTGCCTGATTGCGTGCTTGTGGATGGGTGGCGATCGCGCGATACAGTGCCACTCGGGCATCTTCAGGTCGCCCATCAAGAGCCAGCAGGTAGGCCAGCTTGTAGGCGCTGCGTTCAATCGGTGAGAATCGCATGGCACGCTCGGTCTGCTGAATTTTTTCCTTGAGTGCATTACGGTCAATTGGCAGTTGATAGGCATACGCGAGATCAACGTAATGGCTGAATAGTGAGTCGCCGTGCAGTCGGCTGAGGGTGTCCAGCGTTCCATGCCACGTTGGCTGGCTCTCAGGTGGCTGTAGCTGCCAGTTCAGTGCGTGCTCAAGCTTTCTGTAGTCGAAAAAAAGATTGAATAGTGTCAGTCCGCCAAGCAGCAGGATCAGCGCTATGGCGGGCCAGCTCAGTCGGGTGTTTTTTGGATATATTTCCGTGCTGCTTCCGGCGCCAACTAACAGTGCGGCGATCCCCAGAAAATAGGCGTACCAGAGCGGATATTCAAGCTGGCTGTGCATGGCCAAAACAAGCAGAACAGCCGCGAGCCACCAATGTGCAGCACGCCATGCCTGCCGGGAAAAAGCGATCCACCAGCGAAATGCGCCGGTCAGGATAATAAGGGGGGCGAATAGTCCGAATTCTGCGAGCAGGTCGATGAGCAGGTTGTGAGCATGCTCGGCACCGCCGATGAATGTTCCGTCCGGCTGGGCGCCCATGAGCAAGTAGGCCTGCCATGGGAATTGTCCAATCCCGGCGCCCAGCCACGGGCGGTCTATGAAGATTGCAAGACCGGTACGCCACAGTTGAAGGCGAGCTGACGTGCTGCCAACCTCCTGATAGAAGCGTTCTCCGGATATTGTGGCACCGAGCGTTTTGCCGAATTCAATCGAGGAGAATGCGATCTGCAGTAATGCTGTCGTCAGGCAGAGAAAAAGGGTGAGCAGAAATATTTCACGCAGCACGGCGTAGCGATAGCGCCATGCGGCCCATGCGGCAAGGACGGAAAGTCCGGCAGCATACAGTAATACACTGCGCGAGCCGGTCAGGCTGGCGCAGGCGATGAGTGCTATGGCCAGGGTCGCGAATGCGGTATTTCCGAGGTGCTTTTGAGCGCGAAGATATACCGTCGAAGCGAGCCCCATCCATAGGTAGTTGGCCAGATGATTGCTCTGTGCGAGATTGCCGGCTCCGCTACCGTGATAAACCATGCCGTAGCCGGTCTGCATGCCGCTTAATTGCATGATTCGCAGTCCGGCAGTCAGGACTGCACCGGCCAGTATGGCGGTTGCCAGAGGTGTGCACAGACCTTCGAGGCCCCGGTCCTCGCGGATTGATCGGCCGAGAATGATGAGCAAAAACGACCAGAGTAGATAGAGCAGAAATAACAATCCCTGGGAGAGGAACTCGACGCGCCCAAGGGCAAGCTGAACGAGCAGTAATGCACCTAGTCCCAACGGGGCAAGCGTAATGGCTGGCAGCCGCAGGCTGGAAAGAATGTGGTGTCGCAAGAGCAGGGTGGAAGCCATGAGGCCGAGCGCGGCAGACGTCCACTCCTGATAGAAAGTCGGAATCGGGTTGTAGTGATGCGGGTTGATGAACGGGAGAGTCAACATCAGACATAGCGCAGCAATGCTGAAATGCATATGTCGGCGAGGTGGCGTCATGCGTGATCCGATTGCAGCGGGAAGAAGATGGAATTATGACAACTTCGGCAAGGCGCGTGCAACGACCAGTAGCGTAACCCGGGCCGCGCCATGCAGCTTGAGCGTACGCGCGCACTCATCGAGTGAGGCGCCTGTCGTCATGACGTCATCAATTACTACGATGTGTTTCCCGGTCAGATTTCCCTTGCAGTGAAAAGCGCCGCGGATGTTTTTTACCCGATCACGCCAGGGTAGATTTGCCTGTGCCGGTGTGTGCCGGATACGCGAACACACTTGGGCGTCAATCGGCCAGCCGTGCGCCGTACTGATCGGGCGCGCCAGTTCAAGTGCCTGATTGAAGCCTCTTTCGCGCAGGCGCAGGGTGTGTAATGGCAACGGGATGATCAGGTCGGCGGTGCAATCCGCAGCGGATGCGGCGAGGTGCTGCCCAAACCAGGTGCCGAGCGCCAGCCGATGTGCGTACTTGAACGATTGAACCAGTTTGTCGAGTGGGAACTCGTAGCTGAAGCTGGCGATCGTTGCATCGAAGTGTGGCGGTTTCGTGAGGCAACGTCCGCAGCGTTCGCCGTGTGGCGTCGGTAGTGCGCATTGCGGGCAGTGCAGGGCGGAAAGACGCGGCAAGTCTGCGCTGCAGGCCGGGCAGAGCAGGTTTTCGCCGCTTGCCGTGCCGCACAGCAGACAGTCCTGTTCGAGCAGCTTTCCGGCCGCGCGGCGGATGAATTCAGCACTTTCGGTTAAAATTGACATCCCGACACCGTTCGTTAATAATTCATAATTACGGACAATACGCCACAGTAGGTTTAGCCCATGAACGCAATCCTTCAAGCAGTTACCCAGCAGCCCGCAGCGCCCGTCGCCACCAAATGGAGTGTCGCAGAAGTCGAGGTGCTTTACGACCTGCCGCTGATGGACCTGATCTACCGGGCGCAGCAGGTGCATCGCGAGCATTTTGACGCCAACGAGATTCAACGCTCGACGCTGATTTCGGTCAAGACCGGTGGTTGTTCCGAGGACTGCGGCTATTGCTCGCAGTCGGCGCGCAACAAGACCGAGCTGGAGCGTGAAAAGCTGATGCCGGTCGCTGAAGTGGTTGCGGCGGCGCAGGCTGCCAAGGACAAGGGGGCGTCGCGCTTCTGTATGGGCGCTGCCTGGAGGGGGCCAAAAGAGAAGGATCTGGAGCCGGTGCTCGAAATGATCCGCGAGGTCAAGGCGCTTGGCCTGCAAACCTGTGTGACGCTCGGCATGCTCAAGGACGGGCAGGCCGAAAAGCTGGCTGAAGCCGGCCTCGACTACTACAACCACAACCTCGATACCGCCGCTGAGTTTTACCCGCAAGTCATAACCACGCACACGCAACAGGATCGTTTCGATACCATCGGCGAAGTGCGCAAGGCCGGCATGAAGGTTTGCTCGGGCGGCATCATCGGCATGGGTGAGTCGCGCCGCAATCGCGCTGCGCTGATCGTCCAGCTGGCCAGCATGACGCCGGCGCCTGAATCGGTGCCGATCAATAATCTGGTGGCCATTCCCGGCACGCCGATGGCCGAGATTCGTGGCGTCGATAATTTCGAATTTGTGCGCACTATCGCCGCCGCGCGCATCACCATGCCGACGTCCTTCGTGCGCCTGTCGGCCGGGCGTGACGCGATGAGCGAGGAAATGCAGACGCTATGTTTCCTGGCCGGCGCCAACTCGATGTTCTACGGCGACAAACTGCTGACCACCGGCAACCCCGACGTCGACCGCGACGAAGCGCTGTTCGCCAAACTTGGCCTGCGCCCGATTTGAGCGCTTGTGGGAAAAGTAAAAAGCTCACCGCAGAGGCGCAGAGGTAACGCAGAGGTAACGCAGAGAAAACCAGTTGTTCTAAAAGATTTTCTCTGCGTTACCTCTGCGCCTCTGCGCCTCTGCGGTAAGACTTTAAGCCCTTCTCGTCTGTTTTTTCGGCAAGTCGCATGACCGCCCCCGCACAGTTCGTCGACCGGCGCCAAGTGCGGCGCAATTTTGCGCGTGCGGCAGGGAGCTACGACAGTGCCGCGGTGCTGCAGCGCGAAGTTGGCAGCCGCATGCTGGAGCGGCTCGATTACGTGCGTATCGAACCGCAGCGCGTGCTCGACCTGGGCTGCGGTACCGGGGCCAGCCTGACTGCCCTGCACGAGCGTTACCCGAAGGCGCAGTTGATCGGCGCTGACCTCAGCGAGGCGATGTTGCAAGCCGGTTGCGGGCAGCGCTCGCGGCTGCGCTGGATGCTTCCCTTCTTGCGCGGCAACAAGACGCCGCTGGTCGCTGCCGATGCAGCGGCGCTACCATTTAAATCAGCATCAATCAGCATGCTTTGGTCGAACCTGATGCTGCACTGGCTCGATGACCCGCTACCGGTGTTTCGTGAAATGCATCGCGTACTTGAGGTGGATGGGCTGCTGATGTTTTCAACCTTCGGGCCGGATACGCTGAAGGAGTTGCGCAACAGTTTCGGCGATGGCTATGTCCATACCCAGCGTTTTGGCGACATGCACGATTTCGGCGATATGCTGATCGAGTGCGGTTTTGCCGACCCGGTGATGGACATGGAGGTGCTGACGATGACCTATGCCAGCCTCGACGATCTCTTTCGCGATCTGCGCCAGAGCGGTGCGGCGTGCGCCATGCAGGCGCGTCGTCACGGCTTGATGGGGCGTACTGCCTGGCAGGAAATGCGGCTGGCTTACGAGCAACTGGTGCGCGACGGACGCTTGCCCGCGACCCTCGAAGTGATCTACGGCCACGCCTGGAAAACGCAGCCGAAAAAGACGCAAGACGGTCGCTCGATCGTCCGGCTGGATCTTAAAAGGGCCCGCTGAAGCTTGCGGATTGCGCGGCCGGTAAGCGGCTTTCTGGAGCTGTGCTACAGGCTCCCGCTTGCCCTGCAACAGACCTGTCGGCGACCAGACGTTCCCCAGTCAGCACCAGCGCGTAGCGGCGCAACCGGGGAATGAGAGCCGCGAAATACTGGATGCCGCTGTAGTCCGCCCGTAAATTCTTATTTGACGACGTGCCATACGCCATTGAAGCCGTCGCCCGTCTTGTCACCGGCTTTCTGGTCTTTTGCCCAGAAATAGACCGGCTTGGTCTTGTACGCCCACTGCTTGCTGCCGTCGTCACGGGTGACGATGCTCCAGTCGCCGGCGGCCTTGTCGCCCTCCTTGGCCATCAACGGCGGCCAATTGCCGGCACAAGGGCCGTTACAGGCGCTCTTGCCGCCCGCGTCCTTGTCAAAGGTGTAGAGCGTCATGCCGTTGTTGCCGACCAGCATGCCGCCTTCCATCCTGGCGGGGGCGGCGGTTTCTGCTGAGGCGACGCCAGCGAACAAGCTGCTGATGACCGCTGCAGCAAGAAGGGATGCGCGAAAATTTTTCATGGACGATCTCCTGAGGGTGGGTGTTCCGCTCAGACAATGGCGGGCTGCCATTAATTCCATTGTCCAGGATTTGTCGACGAAAAAAAACCGTTTGTCGCCTCGCCGGCGACAAACGGTTGGTGTGCAGGTGCGCTAGCGTGACTAGCCGGCGATGTAGCTTTCCAGTTGGCGAATGAGAAATTGCTGTTCGCAGATCGTTTCCTTGACCAGGTCGCCAATCGAGACGATACCGACGACCTTTTGCTGCTCATCCATGACCGGCAGGTGACGGAAGTGCTTTTCCGACATCAGCGCCATGCATTCGTCAATTGTCCTGTCGAGGGTGACGTAGAGCACCTTGTCGCTCATGATCTCGCTGACCTTGGTGTCTTTCGACGCCTTGCCGTGCAGGATGATCTTGCGGGCATAATCGCGTTCCGAAAAGATGCCGACCAGTTTCTCACCGTCGAGGACGAGTACCGCGCCGCAGTTATGTGTGGCCATCAATTGCAAGGCGTTGAGAACCGTGTCGTTCGGCGCTACGGTGGCGAGAGAATTGTTTTTGCCGGAGAGGAGTTGCCGCAATGTTTTCATGAAGCGTCCTTTTGTTGTCGGAAGAGCAGTGTCAATACTAGAGCGTCATACCTTGCTTGCCAAGGGGTAAGGCGCCATCGGTGAAAACAAAAACGGGTGGCACTGAGCCACCCATTTTTGACAGTTACAGGATGGTCTTACGGACGAAGGCTGGCCGAGTACTCTGCGACAGCTCGAATTTGCTGGTCAGAGAGTTTTGCGGCAATCATGCGCATGACTTTTTCCGAATCGTTGGCGCGCTCACCGAGGCGGAACTTCTTCAGTTGATCTTCGGTATATTCAGCATACTGGCCAGCAAGCGCCGGATATTGCGCCGGCAGACCGGCACCGGCAGCACCATGACAGCCGGCACATGAGGGGACGCCTTTGTCGAAGTCGCCCATGCGCCAGAGTTTCTGGCCTTCGGCGATCAGTTTTGCGTCTTTGGCAGTCGCCGGTTTCAGTTTTTGCTGTGAAAAGTACAGAGCAACGCTCTTCATGTCTTCATCGGCAACCATCGCTGCCATACCGGCCATGATCGCGTTATCGCGCAAGGCTGGCTTGTCGCCGACCGGCTTGAAATTGCTCAGCTGCTTTTGCAGATACTCCGGGATCTGACCGGCGAGATTCGGATTTGGTGCTGCCGGGCTATTGCCATCGGCGCCATGGCACGCGCTGCAAACGCCTTCGGCGAGGGCCTTGGCTTTCGCCAGATCGACTTTGTCTTTCGCTTCTTCTGATGCGAAAGTGGAAAAACTGGCGGCCAGCAGAACCGCAAGCAAGGTGGTACGAATCATGTCCAAACTCCTATGTGCAAACCTGAGGCCAGAGAACCGAATCAACAAACCTGATATTCTATAACACTTCGGCGCGTACGCGTGCGCCACTAACATCCTCTCCGGTTCGCTCATGCCCCTCTTTCAAAAGGCGGTTTTTCATACAACCGTCGCCCAGTTACGTGATCTGCCACCCGATTCGCGCTACGAAGTTGCTTTTGCCGGCAGATCAAACGCCGGAAAATCGTCGGCGATCAACACGCTGGCCAATCACACCCGTCTCGCTTTTGTCTCCAAAACGCCGGGACGCACCCAGCATCTCAATTATTTCGGTCTGGAAGAGGGTAAATACCTTGTCGACCTGCCGGGTTATGGTTTTGCCAAGGCGCCGGAAGAGATACGCTCGCAGTGGGAGGGCTTGCTGGCGCCCTATTTGCGTTATCGCGAGCCGCTGGTTGGCCTGGTGCTGATCATGGACAGCCGTCATCCGCTGACCGAACTCGACCTGCAGATGTTGGCGTGGTTTGCGCAGACCGGAAAACCGATTCATATCCTGCTTTCCAAGGCCGACAAGCTGACCCGTCAGGAGCAGGCGCTGGCCTTTCGTGAGGTGCAAGCGGCGCTGGCGAAAATCAGCGAAAATTGCACACTGCAGATGTTTTCCAGCCTCAAGAAAACGGGGGTTGCCGAGGCGGAAAAGATCCTCGGCGGCTGGATGAACATGGATATCAAGGAAGAGTTGGCGCCGCCCGTCCGTTTGCGCACCGAGAAAGTAGCCCGGCCGA